>JAPCJS010000019.1 GCA_027886825.1 Nitrososphaerota archaeon | reverse complement strand
CGGCTGAGCTGCCTCCGCTGGAGAACCTAACCAAGTTCCTGAAGATGGGCTCGGACATAGTCATATTCAGCGGAGGGAAGGACATCGCAGGTCCCAACGACACGGGCCTGATATTAGGACGGAAAGAACTCGTCGATCTCTGCATGAGGTTGGGGCCCCACAGCTACGAGGTGACCGACCCGAAGCTCAACCCATACCGCAGGACGATTGTCTTCACAGGGAGGCCGATGAAGACGAGCAAGGAGGATGTTGTGGGTCTCATCACAGCACTCTCGGAGTACCTCGAGGTCGACCACGACAGGAGGATCGCGAGGTACTCTGAAAGGGTGGACAAGATGGTCAAGGCCTTGTCGCACCAGAAGACAGCCAGGGTGAGGAACATCCTGCCTCCGTATGGTCATCCTAGGCCGCTCACGATCCCGAGGCTGGAGCTGGAGCTGAAGACACCCAAGGCCGCTCAGGAGCTGGTCGGTGGCCTGAAGCGGAACGACCCTCCGATACTCGTCTGGAACATCGGGAACAAGGTCTTCGTCAATCCGCAGTGCATGGCGGAGGCGGAGGACGCGATCGTCGCCTCCAGGCTGAAGAAGCTCCTGCACTAGGGCGTCTCTTCAGCGCCTTCTCCCGGGCTGCCCTGCAGCCGACAAGAGTTAAATTGGGAACGGCTCGGATGGCTCTCGTGTCTGCTTCGACCAAGATCGCTGGGTCGATGAGAATAGTCGGGTACGCCGACCGATTGTCGGTCGAGCCTGGCCAAAAGATCAGGTTCATGGTTAGCTGCCTCGAGCCCAGCTACCGGGCCGATGTCGTCCGCCTGATTCACGGTGACGAGAACCCGGCCGGACCGGGATTCAAGAGCCGCATGGTAGGGAACGTCAGCAGGTCTCTGCAGGGGAGGGCGCAGACCTTTCGCAAGGGGTCCTACATTAGGGTCAAGAACAGGCCCTCTCTTAGGGACCTCAGCTCATTCACCCTCCAGGCGTGGATCCGTCCTACGACGCCGGGGAGAGGATCGCAGTCGATTGTCTCACAAGGCGAGAATGGGACCGGATTCACCCTCGTAATAGGCAAGGACGGCAGGCTCGAGCTTCAGGTCAGGGACGCGGCGGGCGCGACTTGGACGGTGAGGAGCGATCGCGAGCTGATGGCCCTGGAGTGGTACTTTGTGGCTGCAAGCTACGACGGGAAGACAGGCAGGATATCGCTCCGCCAGTCTGTCGTAGCGTCCTGCAGGATGAGCGATGGTGACTCTTCTGCCGGACGGGTGGTCTGTCCCGGGCTCCTGTCGCGGTCGAGGGCCGACCTGCTCATCGCCGCCTCTGCGGTCGGCAGAGAGACGGCCTCCCACTATAACGGGAAGATAGACGGCGTGAAGGTCTACTCCCGCGCCCTGTCTGATGCGGAGATCCAGAGACTCTCCGAGGACGTCCCGCCCTCCAGGATCAGGGGTCTGGTAGCAGCCTGGGATTTCGCCCACGACACGCACTCGGTCAGGATCAAGGATCTTTCGGGCGGACGGACGGATGGCACCTCGGTCAATTTTCCGACCAGGGTGGTGACAGGGCACAACTGGTCGGGTCATGACTATGATTTCAAGCGCGCGCCCCGGGAGTACAACGCGATCTGGTTCCACGATGACGACCTGGGCGACGCAGGATGGGAGGTCGACTTCGAGTATCCGGTCCCGGAGAACGCGAGGAGCGGCGTCTACGCGGCCTGGCTGCGGACCGATGGGTCTGAGGACTACATCCCGTTCTTCGTCAGGCCCAAGAAGGGAAAGCCGACGGCCAAGATCGCCCTCCTCATCCCCACGCTGAGCTACCTCGCCTACGCGAACGAGCACGCGCTCTCGGACCCCAACGTCCGCAGGGCGCTGAACATCTCGGACGAAGGCTACCCGCGCCAGCGACAGGACGCGTACATCGTCGAGAACAACCTGCTGAGCCTCTACGATCGTCACACAGACGGCTCCGGAGTGTGCTACTCCTCGCGCCTGCGCCCGATCGCGTCCATGCGCCCCAAGTACGTCTCGCAGTCGCTCTCGAGCGGCAAGGGATCCCCCCATCAGTTCAACGCGGACCTCCACCTGGTGGACTGGCTGGAGGCGAAGGGGTACAGGTTCGACGTGATAACGGACGAGGACCTCCACCATGAAGGGTCGGAGCTCCTTGCGCCCTACAGGGCCATAGTGACGGGGTCGCATCCGGAGTACTGGACCGAGCAGATGCTCGACTCGATGCAATCGTACCTCAACGGCGGTGGCAGGATGATGTACCTCGGGGGGAACGGGTTCTACTGGGTGACGACGGTAAACCCAGAGAGCCCGTACATCTTCGAGGTGAGGAGGTGGGGAGGGACCGGGCCTTGGATGACGGACCCCGGAGAGTACTACAGCAGCTTCACGGGGGAGCTCGGGGGGACGTGGAGGAACCGCGGGAGGCACCCGCAGAAGATGGTCGGGGTCGGGTTCACCGCCCAGGGGTTCGATTTGAACAGGCCGTACGAGCAGGACGTGGCAAGGGACGACCCACGCGTCTCCTTCATCGTCGAGGGAATCGGCAAGGACGAGCTCATCGGGGACTTTCCGTCCCTCGTCATGGGCGCCGGGGCTGCAGGGTTCGAGCTCGACCGGTTCGACCGCGGGCTCGGGAGCCCAGCGCACTCGCTGCGACTGGCCACGGCGTCGGGCTTCAGCGACAGCTACCAGCACGTGATCGAGGAGAACTCCCTGGCAGACGACAAGCAGGGCGGGAGGACACATCCGCTCGTCAAGGCCGACATCGCCTACGTGGGATATCCCAGGGGCGGGGCCGTCTTCTCGGTGGGATCCATCTCCTGGTGCGGCTCCCTCTCCTACAACGGCTACGAGAACAACGTCTCGCGGATGACCGGGAACGTCCTGACCAGGTTCGCCTCGGACGAAGCTCTTCCCTGATTCATCGGAGAAATAGGAGGATCGCGTCGGGATGAACATCGGGGGGTCTGGTCCAGGAGCAGAGAGCAGGCCGATCATGTGCTCGTAGGTCGACCTCGGCGCCGTCGGGTCTGAAGGTGCACGTTTGTCACAGTTTATAGCCCATGCGCTCGGGGGAGAGGTTCACAGATCTTGAAACTAGCTAACTACGAGAAGGACGGGCTCGTGAGGGCCGGAATCGTAAAGGATGACAGGCTGTACGACATCTCTCAGGAAGCAGAGAGGGCAGGTGTGAAACGGTTCCGCTCGGTCAGCAGCGTCGACCAGCTGCTGGACGACAAGCTTCTCTCCGCCCTGTCGAAGGTCGAAGCGAAGCTGACGACTGGGAAGGGCGTCCCCGTGAAATCGGTCAGGCTAAGGAGCCCCGTGCTCTATCCGGAGAAGATAATCATGGTCGCCGTCAACTACGGCTCCCACGGGAAGGAGACCAACACGCCGCCACCGCCGTACCCATACCTCTTTACAAAGTTCAGGAACTCCCTGATCGGTCCAGAGGACGCGATCATGGCCCCCCGGTCGTCGAAGCAGGTGGACTGGGAGGTGGAGCTCGCGGTCGTGATAGGAAGGGAGGGGAAGAACATCAAGAAGAACCGGGCACTGAGCTACGTGGCTGGATACACGGTCTCCAACGATATCAGCTTCCGCGACTTCCAGGGTAGGAAGATAGAGGGTCTTGGTGCTAACTGGGTCAAGGGAAAGGGGATGGACTCGTCCTTCCCGCTTGGACCATGGCTCGTCACCACCGACGAGATCCCGGACCCACAGACGCTCAACCTCTCGCTGACTGTCAACGGGGACAGGAAGCAGAACTCGAACACGAGCCAGATGCTCATAAAGGTCGACGAGCTCGTCGCCTACGCCTCGATAGGGACGACGCTGCTTCCTGGGGATATCATCTCGACAGGCACCCCGGACGGAATCGCTGCCGCGACGGGGCAGCCCTACCTGAAGGACGGGGACTTGGTGGAGGCGAAGATCGAGAAGATCGGAGTCCTCCGCAATCCCGTCAAGGACGAGGCCTAGACAGACGGACAGACAGACCCCTTAGGGCTGCAGCCGTTCTGGGTCACGTGGGAAGAGCGCTGCCTCCTTGATGCTGCCGATGTTGAGCATCTGCGCCGTGAGTCGCTCTATCCCCAGCGAGAACCCGCCGTGCGGCGGTACCCCGTACCTGAACGGTTCCGTGAACCATCTCAGGGCAGCCTCGTCCATGCCCTTCTCGCGGATCTGCTCTATGATCCTCGGGTAGCGGTGCTCCCGCTGGCCGCCCGAGGAGAGCTCCAGCCCCTTGTACATCATGTCCACTGAGCGCGCGTACCTCGGATCGTCGTCAACGCGCATGACGTAGAATGGCTTGACCTTCGAGGGGAAACGGTTGACAAAGAAGAAATCGGAGCCGAACTCCGTCTTGACGTACTCGCTCAGCAGCTTCTCCGATTCGCGGTCGAGGTCCTGGTCCTCCGGGAGCTTGTGTCCCAGCCCCTCCAGGGTCTCGTAGATCTCGGGGAAAGCCAACTCAGGGAAGGGCGTCTTTGGTGGCTCCAGTGAGACCTTGAGCAGCTCGAGCTCGGGGCTGCACTGCTCGATGACCGAACTGACCCCGGCCACCACCATCCCCTCCTCCACGCGCATCGTGTCCCTCTCGTCCGTGACGAAGGAGATCTCGGGCGCGATCGTCCTGTGCTCGCTGATGTGCCTCGGAGTGTGCGATTGCTCGGCCCTCCAGTTCGGCCCGAGGTCGTAGACCCTGCCCAGCCCTCCGGCCATCGCGAGCTGCCGGTGGAGCTGGGGGTCCTGCCGCAGGAACGCCGGCTTTCCGTAGAAATCGATCTTGAAGACCTCTGATCCCCCCTCGGATATCCCTCCGAGGATGCTGGGCGTGAAGACCTGCAGGAATCCCTGCCCCCTAAGGTAGGACTCCATCCCGTAGATGAGCGCTGCCTCCACCTTGAAGACCGCGGTGCTCTCGGGTCTGCGGAGGTCGAGGGTCCGCCACTCGAGCCTCGTGTCGAGGTTGGCGTCGGTCACCCCCCTCGGATCGAGGGGAAGGGGCGTCGCCGACGGGCTCAGCACCGTGATCGAGTCAGGGATTATCTCAAAGCCGTTCCTGGCTATCTTGGACTCTTTGATCACGCCCACGCACAGGACGACGTCCTCGGGATGCAGCGAGGTCACGGCGTCGAAGACCTCCTTTGTGACGCTCTTCTTCGGGGTGGCGAGCTGGACGATCCCCTCCCTGTTCCTCAGTAGGACGAAGTTGATCCCTCCCAGCAGCCTAACGTCATGGACCCAACCGGCGATGCGGATGCTCTGGCCGATCCTGCTCTTTATCTCGGCGATCGGGACAAGCTCTTCCAAGGCCCCTCCCGCTGTCTTGCAGAGCTTAATGAAGATTGAATGAGGCTCCGTTTGCAGGAGCATTTGCAACCCGACGACACCGAGCGAGCTCTGACCTGGAGCGAGGTTACAGAGGAGTGATCTCCAAGCATGGAATCTAACATGGCTTCATGTAAATATACCCGAGCGATCTTGCGAACGGCAAGGTAGATCTTGCGATGTCCAATGATAGCCTCAAAGGGATGAAGGTCGCGATCCTCGTCGACGACGGGTTCGAACAGGTCGAGCTGATAGAGCCGCGCAGGGCACTGGACGAGGCGGGCGCCGAGACGCGCATTGTCTCGCCCCAGATTGACCGAGTGCGTGGATGGAATTCCAAGGAGTGGGGTGACGGGTTCCCGGTCGATATCCCCCTCGACGGCGCGCGGCCGGAGGATTTTGACGCGCTCGTCCTTCCCGGGGGAGTCATGAACCCGGACAGCCTCCGCATGAATTCGAAGGCGGTCACGTTCGTGAAGACGTTCTTCGACGTGGGCAAACCCGTGGCGGCGATCTGTCACGGCCCCTGGACCGTCCTCGAGGCGGGCCACGCCAAGGGAAGGCGCATGACGTCCTGGCCGTCTCTGAAGACGGACCTCCGCAACGCAGGCGCCGAGTGGGTGGACCAGGAGGTCGTCGTCGACGGCAAGCTGATCACGAGCCGCAAGCCCGAGGACATCCCCGCGTTCAATGGGGCGATGATCGAGGTCTTCGGCAGCGTGCACCTGCCGGAGACACACACCGCCTGAGAAGATGAGCGCTCAGAGCGCCTTGTACTGTTCGGTCCAGTTCGCATAGGCCCGCAGCATCTCAGGGGAGACGCTAGGCCGCCGCGACTTCATTATCTCCTTAAAGTCCGTCATCACTATCGGTCGAGGCTGGACGGTCTTGTCCAGGGCCTTGCCGCTCTCGAAGAGCTCCCTGACGACCCTCAGCTGGCCGCCCTGGCATATGTCCCTGATGTCCGACCCCGAGTAACCCTCCGAGATCTTCGAGAGGTCCTCGAGGCTTATCGTCTGGTCGACGTTTATCGGCGCGGTGTAGTTCTTGAACATCGAGATCCTCCCCTCGAAGTTCGGAAGGGGGACGTAGATGCGCTTCTCGAAGCGGCGGAGGAAGGGCCAGTCGAGCGCCCAGGGCTTGTTCGTGGCCCCGATCGTGTAGAGGTGCGTGTGCTTGCCCTTGTCCTGGATGCCGTCCATCTCCTTCAGGAACTGGTTCCGCACCCTGATCTCGCCCCCGACCTCGTTGTTGCGGGAGCCGAGCATCGAGTCAAGCTCGTCGATGAAGATGATCACCGGGTCGCCCTTCTCGAGGAGCTTGCGCGCCTCGGTGAAGAGCTTGGCGACGTTCTTCTCCGCCTCGCCGAGCCACTTTGACATTATCGAGGCGGCGTCGATGGAGATGAAGTAGCCGTTGATCTCCGCAGCCGTCGCGGCCGCGAGGATGGTCTTCCCGCACCCTGGCGGGCCGTAGAGGAGCATGCCGCGGGGCCAGCCCAGAGGGAAGAGGTCGGGCCTCTCGAAGGGGAAGACGATGGACTCCCTTATCGCCCTCTTGGCGTCGTCGAGACCGATGACGTCATCCCATCGGACGTTCGGCTTCTCCTTGACGACGAGGTCGCTGAAGGTGGACTTGAGCTGCTGAACCATCTGGGGTCCCTTCGCCCCGCCGTTCCCGTTCTCCGGTGCGTGTGCGGCGGGGTTGGAGTCGGCGCCCACGTTCCCTCCCGCTACCGCGACAGGGGTGAATGAAGATTCATCGTTTTGCATATCGCGAGGAAGGAGCCCGTGGCCCTGCTGGATCGCCTTCACGCGCTCCTGGTAGAGCCCGGCTCGCTCCATGTAGTGCCTGTTGAGCTTATAGTCAGGGTAGAGATGGACCAGCTTGATCAGTGTCGAGATCGCCTTCTGGTACATCTGGATGGCCATTCCGTGCGCACCCTGCGAGTCGAGGCGGATGGCCTCGCCCGCATATTTCCTTGCGTCCTCCTCAAGCTCTCTGGCAGCTACAACGCTCATCGCAATCATTCACTCCTGTGTTGTGACTTTGTTACCTTGCCCGCCGCGACCAGCCTGATCATCGAGTCCTCGACCTCGTCCTGGGGGATCCCCAGGTTGACGGCGGTCTCGGAGATGTCCACGACCCCATTGTGGGCGGTCGCGTATCTAAGCACTTCCCCTTCGATCTTCGTGTCGTCGCTCGGCTCGAAGATGGTCCCGAGGACGATGTTCTCCTCCTCGCCATCCTCCCCGGACGCCAGGATCGGGATGTGGTCTTCCGACCGGTGGAGCTCCGCCTCGAACATGCTCGGCATCACGTTGAGGCTGCTCTTGAGCTGCTCGGCCTGATCCTCGGCGAACCTCCGGGCCTGTGCCACCAGCTCCTCGGCGCCGTCGTTCTGGATGTCGACGTTGAACCCGGGGGAGATCTGCCCCATCTTGGCCATCGTCTCGCTCAGCGTGTTGTTGATGCTCGCCGAGGTCGCGTCCAGTGCTGGCACGAACTCCTCCATCGTCCTCGAGACGGACTTTATCGACCTGAAAGCGGTGCCCATGTGTATCATCGCGTCCCCGATCTCCATTATCGACTGGAGCCTGAGCGAGACCTGCGTGATGGCGAGCTCGCTCGCGTCCACTATCTTGATGGTCTTCCTCACCTCGTTGTGCTCGTTGGCGTAGATGTTCGCCTTTGAGTTGTTCTTCTCCTGGAGCGCCTTCACGGTCGAGTCGAAGAGCTTCTGTCTCCTCTCGGAGAGACGGCCCTTCAGGCCCTCGAGCTCCCTCCGCTGTATCTCGAGGTCCTTGAGCGCGACCGCGATCTTGTTCTTGTAGTCCCCGTCCTTCTTCCCGCCGAGCGACCTGATGGAACTAATCGCGCCCAATGAAATCGCCACTGACCACTCTGAGCGTCCTCGAGAGCAACTGGGTAATCACCATCTGGGTCAATAATCGGAAACAAGAAACTAAACGTGCTGCGAGTCCTGCCTCGGTCGGAACAAAGGGTCTGTTATCCAACTTGCTCTATGCCTTCTCAAAATGGTTCGGAAAAAGAGGAGTAGAGGGGGTGTTCTGCCCGCGAGGCACCCGTCTCAGCCCCGCGGGCATGGACCCCACTCTTGTTTTCCTTACGATGTCTCTTGGGAACCTTCCCCAGAGGGGAGTCCAGAGGGGATCTCTGGGAACTTCTCCTTCATCCTCTGCTCTGCCACTGCCGCAGCCTCGGACAGGACCTTCTCTGCGTCCTCGTTGGCCGCCTCGAAGTTCAGGTTGTATCCACCCACCGTGCCGGCATCCACCAGGATGCTGCTGAGTAGGCCAGATATCTCCCCGATCTCTCCTTCGGCCTCCGGAAGAACGCTGACGAGTCCCTGCCTTACGCTGCGTATCACTGACATTGCAGGAGTGAGGGTGACGACTATGTCGCCGAGTTCTGTGATTGTGTTGAGGCGGAGTGTGATCTGTTCGAGAGCCAGTTTGGCCTGTGTGACCATCCTGTTCATCTTCCTGACCTCCGCGAGCTCATTCGCGTAGACCGAAGCGTGCTGTGAGTCGTGCTTCTGGATAGATGAAACGACCTTGTTGAAGATCGAGGCGTCTCTTTCCCTTAGCTTGTTCGTGGTCGCGTCGAGCTTTGCGACCTGGACCTGGATCTGTCGGACTGCTAGGTCCAGTCTTGGCTTTAGTGGACCTGGGTTCTTGACTGATTCACGCATTCTGGTCGTGAATCCGGTGCTGTTGGATTTCTCCCACTTGCTGCTAAAAGTGCTCATGTTACCATCGGTTGGTCGAGGCGGGGATAAATCGACGGCGTGACCCGCTGCGGTGTCGCTGCGGTGACAGGGTGCGCGGTGACAGCGGTCCGGATCGCATGGATCGGGCGGGAGATGGGGACGAGGCGGCGGGGCGCACCGGTTTGTAGTGATTCTTGACGTGATTGTTCATTGATGATGACCAGACACCTTATCGAAACCTGTTACCAGGAAGTGGCAGGTCTTAGTGACAATCACGATGGGGGGCGCCGTTCTTGGTATCTGCTAGCGAACTCGGGGACCTCTCTTCGGGGCTGCAGGGCTTCGGCCTGACCGAGTACGAATCGAAGCTCTACCTCGCCCTCCTATCCAGCGGGCCGAGCACCGTCAACCAGCTCCAGTACGTCTCGCTGGTCCCGAGGACCAAGGTCTACCAGGTGGCCCTCCAGCTCGTGAAGAAGCAGGTCGTCAAGGAGCTCGGGGGGAAGCCGGTGAGGTTCGAGGCGCTGCCTCCAGATGTCTTCCAGGGCGTCGTTGTGGACCGCGAGAGGAACGTGAGATCGCTGAAGAGGGTGCTCACCTCGCTCAAGAAGGTGAGGGAGAAGAACATCATGCCCCAGGACTCGGTCGAGGAGAGGTATCTCTCGCTCGGCTCCCAGAGCACGCTCATGAAGCTGAAGGAAGCGATACTGAAAGCGCAGACGAGCATCAGGTGCGCCGTGGACGGCTGGGGGCTGCACCTCATACAGGAGTGTTCGGAGGAGCTCGAGACGGTCTGCAGGCAGGATGTCGAGGTGAGGGTGGTCGCGTCGGTCCCGCCGGTCCTTCCCACATTCCCCTTCGCCTCGTCCAAGCTCAAGATACGCTACGGGAAGCACATGTCGGGGAGGAGCGCTTTCATGATCGACAGCGGGGAGGTGCTCCTCGTCAACAGCCAGACAGGGCGCGGCTTCCAGTTCATGCTGGGAGAGCTCAGGGGCGCCTTCGGCGAGGACCTATTCGGGGAGTTCTGGAAGACCTCGACTGGGAGCAAGACGCTCGCGTCCATCTCGAACGCCGACAACCTCCCATTCCTCATCGACGGGCTGGGCATCAGCAGGCTCTTCATCGAGGCCGTCACGAGGGGGGTGACCGAGGAGACCCAGATAGAGAGCATCGGGGGGGAGTTCCTGAAGCTTCTGGAGGAGAGGGCTGCCCCGAAGCTCAAGAACGAGAGCTTCGAGAACGCGGTCAAGCTGATACTGGCGCTGATGCAGGAGGAGCTCGGGGAGGAGGCTACTGCAGAGTATGACTCGCTGACCCGGATATTCAGGCTGGAGCTCCCGAGCTACCAGACGGGCACGCCCAACTCCGCCTGGTACTTTGCCCTATCGGGGCTGCTAAAGGCATCTGGAATCAGGAACGAGCTCCTGCACGATGCGCCTTTCCCCGAAGCGAGGAACCGGATCATCCAGCGCAAGTTCGCGGCCACGAGCTAGCCGACGGACGCCGGGTCTCACAGGCTTCGATGACGTCACAATCATGAATGGTGGCGAGGCAGGAAGAGTTCGGCCATCTCTTCATCTCTTGAAAAGCCGCGCCGGATGTGGGGTCTTTCATCTGTCAGGAAAAAAGATGAGATGAATCGACGGATCGGTCCACACAGCTTCTCCGCTGGTCAGGAGCCAGGGGAGTTTTTTGTATGGCTCAGCGCGCGGCGGACTGCGATTTCGACGGGAGAGTAGTCACCGGCGGCTCGGTCGAGCTGGAGCGGCCCTTTGCTCATCAGAGGAGGTTGCGCCATGAACCTCGGGCTGGACCCCCTGTGCGGCTGGGCCGCATGGACCACGAAGGGATGGCAGAGATAGACATCCCCCGCCTTACCTGTAGCCAGGGCGACAGGACGACCTGCCGACGCAGCAGAAGCTCGCTCGCTCAGCTCCGGCCACTCCATGCCGCCCTCGCCAGCGGGAGCGAGGATCTGGGGAACATCGAGGTGGGATCCCACACGCAGGCGCGTCGGGGCGTCGTCCTGACCGATGTCAGAGAACAGCGGCAGCATCAGAAGGGCTCTCTCCCGTGACCAGAGGTTGACCCAGTAGGTGCCGTTCGTGAGATAGCTGGCGTCGATATGCCAACCGGTATCTCCCGGCGGAGCGGCGGCCGGGAACCTCACGACGAAGAGTCCACAATCGGGCCGTGCGTACCAGCGTCCCTGGCCGACGAGCTGATCGAATGCGACGTGAAGGCGACTGGTATTGATCGCCGCGCGAAACGGGCCCCGCTCTGATGGCACGAGCCGGACCACAGGCTCGGTCCAGGTCGCGGGGTTTCCAGGGTCTTTCCCCATCTGAGTCCAGATCGCCGTACGCCCCTCGGCAGCAACTTCGGGCGAGAATGCCCCCTCGACTCGGACGAAACCGTCGGTGATGAACTGCCAGACCTGCGTGGCGGTGAGCGATAGACGATCCGGCATTTTCGCTTCGATGCCTTCGGCTGCTATAAAATGACAGCGGCTGCTTTCAGTCCCTCGGAGGTCTCACGCGTCCCCAGGTTTCGTACCGAAACAGGCTCCGCGGGCATTCGACTCCGTCTCATCCCTTACTCCTGACTTCGATCCCGCGGAAGGGAATCCGAGCATGACAGGGCAATCCGAGAGAAGGACGGAGAGGTGGACCTGCGGGCGCGGCCAGCCAGGCGAGAACAGAGGACGGGGCCAATTCTACAGAAGGGTGCAACGACGATAGATGCAGACTAGAGAGACGATGGTAGAGATAATCAACAAAGCATAGGCAGGAGGCTCAGACGCAGCAGAATCCTTCGCCGCGTGGCGTTTCTGTTTGGGGCTCCTAAGATATGTCGGCGGGGCCTCCTCGTTCCCGTTCCGGACGGACGAACCACTTCGGGCAGGCCACTAGTCTACGGCGCTCCAGACGAGCACCGAGATCAGCATCAGGAACCCGCCGGCGATTCCGGCGAGGATCGCTCCCGTGATGTCCTGGTTGAGGCCGATTGTTGTGACAAGGTTCGTCAGCGGGTTGCGGAGCAGCCACGCCAAGAAACCGAGCACGAACCCGAAGAGCGAGAACCCCATGAGGGTCGTCTTCCTTCCCATTTTTCAGCCTTTCGATGCTGGGGTGCGGTTTGGTATATGAACTGCGCGGCGGATTATCGATATTTCGCTCCGACTTGAGATCAGGCGTAGGAAGGCCCTCCAACCAGTCCGGCGAGGGGTGGGCGCGCAGAAGAGTTTTACAGGGCCCGTCCGTTCGATGGCAGAGATGGCGACAGTCACGAAGAGCTACGCGTTCATCTCGGACATACACTCAAACCTGGAGGCGCTGGAGGCGGTCCTGGACGATATCGGAGGGACCGAGGTCTACTGCCTCGGAGACATCGTGGGGTACGGAGCGTCTCCCAACGAGGTCATTGCTCTGCTCAGGGAGAAGGGCGCGACGTGCATTATCGGGAACCATGACTTTGCGGTCCTGAGCGGGAGGGTCAACGAGTTCAACTCCCGCGCCGTGCAGGCGGTGACCTGGACAATCAGGACCCTGACCGAGGAGAGCCGCCTCTTTCTGGAAGGCCTGCCCCAGAGCCGCACGACGACGCTCCAGGGGCAGAAGGTCTACGTGACCCACGGGAGCCCGGACGACAACCTCTGGGAGTACGTCTTCCCTGCGACCCACTCAGACCTCCTAGGGTTCTACCTGGAGAGGCTGCGGGTGCAGGTCATCGCCCTGGGGCACACCCACGTCCCGTTCATCTGGGTCGACAGGCCAGGGACCGTCTTCAACCCGGGCTCAGTCGGTCAGCCCCGGGCGGGAGACAGGCGCGCCTCTTACGCGCTGCTGAAGGTGGGCGCGAACGGGGTCGCGGTCGAGCACAGGAACGTCGAGTACGACGTGGAGACGGCGGCCCGCAAGATAGTCGAGGTCGGTCTTCCGGACTCGCTCGCCCGGCGGCTCTTCACCGGGGGCTAGCTGGCCGTCCGATGGGCGAGAAGGCCGCTGCACTCACGATACGTCGATGTAGATGGGCTTGCCGTCGAGCTCGTCCTCCTCCCACTCTCCCTCCTCGCTCTTGTCCGCGAGTATGCGGACCTCTTTGACTCGGACGAGGAAGTTCAGCTCGCCGGACAGCGGCTTTAGCAGCGCGATCATCTCCTCGTCCAGGCCCGCGACCATCGCCCTGTCGAGCACCGCCGTTGGGGAGTACCCCCTGGCCTTCCTGAGTGCCTGCAGCCTCCGTGCCACGTCCCTCAGCAGCCCCTCTGCTATCAGCGCGTCGTCACGTGACTTCTCGAGGGCTATCATTATCCCGTCCCTGGCCACCGCCTCCCAGTCACCTGTCCCCTGGAAGCTGAAGATGAGCGTCGAGATGGGCACCTCCGCGGTCCCAGAGTCGGTCTGGACCGTCAGAGGCTTCCCGCTCTGGTAGGCGCGCCATGCCTCGTCCCCCTCAAGCCCCCTGAAGGCCTTCATGACGGCCTGGGTTCTCTCCTTGAAGTGAGCGCCGATCTGCGAGCGGTTGGGCGTGAGAGTGACCGAGATCGGGAACGAGGAGACGCTCTCCACTACCGAGACCTTCTTGACGTTGCAGAGCAGCGATACGAGTTCCCTGGCCTTCTCCATCTGGGGGAGCTTCGACTCGGTCACGAGGACCTGGATCTCCCTGAGGGGCCATCTTCTCTTCAGCTTGGCCTTCTGCCGGGCAGAGTTGCAGGCGCTCTCGACCTCCAGGGCCAGGTCGACCACCTCCTTGTCCTCCTTGGCGGTGGCCGGCAGCGAGACCTTCGGGAAGTCGTGCACCAGGAGCGGCTTCCTCCAGGCCCCGGCCAGGAAGGCCTCCTGGTAGAGATACTCGGTGATGTAGGGTGAGACGGGGTGGAGCAGGAGGTCCAGCGTCTGCAGGGCGTACGCTATCATCGCATAGATCGCGAGGCGGCGGTCGAGGCTCTCGGGCGCGTCGCTCCACAGCTCGTTCCTCACCATCCGTACGTAGCCCTGGCTGAGTACCTCGACTATCTGGCTCTCCAGCCTCTTGCACGCGTCGTTGTAGCGGCCCTCAGAATAGGAGGCCCTGATCTCCCTGCCGGCCTCGTCCAGGCTGGCCAGGAGCCAGCGGTCCATGAGCGTCAGCAGGTTCTTCTCCTGTGCCCAGGCGACGTCGTGCCTCGCGGGATCGAAGCCGTCCTGCTCGCCGTTCTGCATCAGGTAGACGTGCAGGTGGTATAGGGTGTTCAGGATCTGGTAGGGCCTGCCGTCCATCTCCTTGAGGTCGAGGCTGACCGCATCAACGGGGGAGCTCTTCCAGGTGATGTAGAACCTTAGGAGGTCCACCGAGTCGTTGCGGAGCATCCCCAGCGCGTCGACCACGTTGCCGAGGCTCTTGCTCATCTTCCTGCCCTTCTCGTCCAGGACATGCCCCTGGAAGAGGAAGGCCAGGTATGGCGCCTCAGGCCTCTTCGTGTAGATGACGTTCAGGACGAGAAGGGTGTAGGCCCAGCCTCTGGTCTGGTCGATCCCCTCCGTCAGGTGCTCGACGGGGACGAGCTCGCTCCTCTCCTCATCGGTGAACGACGCGAGCGGCGCGGAGCCGCTGTTGTGCCACGTGTCGAGCACGAACGGCTCGCGGCGTGCCTCGCCGCCGCACCTAGGGCACTTTAGGACGATGCGGTCGATCCACGGACGATGGAGCTCGAACTGCTCGCCGTCGGGGAGGGCGACCGCCTGTCTCACTATGCTCTCCCTTGAGAACGCCGGGACCTTCTCCTTGCAGGACCCGCAGACCCAGATCGGGAGTGGGGTGCCCCATACCCGCTCTCTTGAGATGCACCACGGGGGCGACTGCCTGATGAACTCGATGAAACGGTTGCGCGGCTGGTCGAAGTAGTACTCGACCTTCTCGGCGGCCGCGACGAGGTCGGCCTTTATCCGGTCTATCCAGTAGAAGTACTCCCTCCTGGCCACCCAGACCAGGCGGTGGCCTGACCTCCAGCAGGTGGGGTACTCGTGTTCGAGCCGGCCCTCGCTGACCAGGTTCCCTGTCTCCCCGAGCAGCTTGGTCACGAGTGAGTCCGAGTCCCTGACGAACATCCCGGCGAACCTTCCGGCCTCCTCCGTGAAGCAGACCCGGTCGTCGATCGGGACGAAGACAGGGATCTTCCTCCTGGTCGCGACGAAGAAGTCCTCTTCTCCGTTCGCGGGAGCGAGGTGGACGAGACCTGTCCCCGTCGCGGTGTCGACGAAGTTCTCGGCGACCACCAGGTGAATCTTCCCCTCAGCGTTGAGCCTCTCCAGACCGGGGATCATGCTGAGGAGGGGATGGACGTAGTGCAGTCCCTCGAGCTCGCTGCCCTTCACGACCTTGACCGTCTCCCCGAACTCAAGCTTGAGCTCCTTTGCTAGGTGTGGAATCCTCTCCATCCCGACGATCCAGACCTCGCCCCCGGGCATCTTCACGTAGGCATAGTCTGCGTCGGGCTTGACGCCGACCATCTCGTCGGTGACGACCGTGAAGGGCATGGTCGTCCAGATAAGCAGGAAGGCTCCGTCCGAGGTCTTGACCTTGTAGTAGAGGCTTGGATCCTCCAGCGTCTCATAGCCGAGGACGGCCTCCGCGTGGCTTAGGGACGTCTGGCAGCTGGGGCAGTAGGGCACCACCTTGAACCCCTCGCCCAGTATCCCGTCGTTCCAGGCGCTCTCGAGGAACTTCCACTCCCTCTCGATATACGAGTCGCGGTAGGTCATGTAGGCCCTGCCGTGATCCAGAAGAAGACCCAGCAGGTCGTCCGCCTCCTCCCAGGCGACCAGGTACTTTGCGATCAGCCTCTTGCATGCCTCCACCATCTTCTCCTCCCCGATCTGCTTGAGATCCTCCCACTTGTTCCCCGAGAGGCCGAGCTCCTTCTCCGCCTGGAGCTCCACCGGCAGGCCCTGGCAGTCCCACCCGGCCCTGAAGACGACGTTCTTCTTTGAGAGGGTGCTGAAGCGGTACCAGAGGTCCTTCATAATCCTCCCGCGTATGTGACCGATATGGGGCACGCCGTTGAGTGTCGGGGGACCCTCGACGTATCCCACCGGCTTCCGCCCCTTCATCTCCTCAGCGACGAGCTGCGAGAAGTCGACCTCGCTCGTGAACTGCCTCACCCGGGACTCCGCTACCTTCCAGTCATAGTTCATGGGAAGGGAGGCTCTCTCAGGCTCCGCGACTTCGTCCTCACTCGATTTTATGATCACTCATTTACCGTCCCGTGCTCCCCCGCTCGATTTTAAAAGACTTCTATCTCTTGGTCAAGAAGACCCGCCTGAGCAGTTCTATCAGGGGTGTGAGGAAACGAGGAAGGAGCCTCTCGAGGAAGACAAAGTCCTCCTCGGCGAACCCGTCGATCAGCCACATGAACAGGATGAAGACAGCCAGTCCGGCGGGCATCATGAGGAACGAGAAGGCCACGCTCTCCGTCCTGGTCGCGAGATGGGGGGAGGCCAGGAGAACGGACGCGTAGATCGCGCCGAACATGGCCACGGAGGAGACAAGCGAGCTGAGGTAACCGCGGAGGTCGATGACCAGCTCTCTCTGTGTCCTCGAGAAGAGAGCAAACGCGGCGAGGCTGACCAGCAGCATCCCCGCCCTCCCGATGGCGATGCCGAGCAGCCCCTCCACGGGGACGAGGACGTAGGAGACGGCGATGAGGCAGACGAGCGCAAGCGCGTTCCCCACAAGGAAGAGGTACGTCTTGCCGCTCGCAAGAAGGCCGGATGCGTAGACCGAGCCTATCGCGGTCACGCCGATCGCCACCGCCATCACGGCGACCAGAGGGGCGCCCTGGGCGTACTGCTGGCCGAAGACGAGGAGGAGGAGAGGGGAGACAGCCGCGAGCCCGAAGCCAGCGGGCATCGCCACCAGGCTCACGTACCGCGTGTAGTTCTTCATCATTATCTTCCTGCTCTCCGAGCCTGCCGCCCCGAGCGACGGGAGTATGGGGACGAGCGCGTTGGTTACAGCGATTGGAGCGAAGGCGGCCACGGACGCGCCCACCGCCGCGATGTTGTAGACCGCAAGGTTGCCCAGCCCTGTCTGGAAGAACGCGATCAGACGGTCTGACTGGCTCACCCCGAACCCGATCAGCCCTGAGACGAGGACGGAGAGCATGTACGGGTAGAGCCCGCTGAAGGTCCTCGGAGAGCCGGTCGCAGGGAGCCCGCGTCCGACGAGGACGAGGCTCGCCACCACGAGGAAGAGGTCGCCCACCATGAATCCCTGGAATACACCGGCGGCGCCGAGCCCGGCGAAGAGGAGGGCGGAGGCCGCAACATATCTCCGGAGGGCGGAGAGGGTGAGGACGAGTCCTGCCCTCGCCGCGCCACCGGTCCCGATCAGCGAGTAGACGCCCACCTGCCCGAACGCGAAGAAGACCGCATCGAACGCGGCGTATAGGGCTGGGGTGGCGGGGATCGAGAGATAGGACTCAGTCGCACTCTGTGTGAGCAGGAGCGCGAGGACGGAGGAGATCGCCGCGCAGATCAGGAGCGAGATGAGGAGGAGCCTCCTGGCTGCCCTCCCGTTCCCGCCCGCCACGTACTCGGAGAGGAAGCGCGCGACGGCGGGAGGCGTGGCCGAGAGGCCCGCCCCGACCACCGGGATGCCCATCGCCGCGGCGGTGGCTATCCCAATGACGAGGACGTTCAGGAGCGCGACGACCCCGACCTGCTGCTGGGGTAGTATGTTCGTGAGGAGGACCAGGTAGAACGTGTTGAGGAGCAGAGAGAGGACGCTCGCGAAGTAGAGAGACGCAGCCCCCCTCGCCGCTCTGACCTCGGCGTCGGACATCGTCGAGCGCCCTCACCGAGCCATATTTAACGGAGGTGAACTCGCGGTCAGCCGAGCGAGCGTTGCCCCGGATAACCTATGAGCCTACCGAGGAGATAGTAGTACATCAGATTCTAGAGTACGACAACAAGGCCTTCTTCGAGGAGGTCATGCGCCAGAACCTGGCACAGCAGATGTCCGTCATCCCCAGCGTGAACTGGATCGACGGGATAGCCTTCTCTATCTGGAGGTTCCCCGAGACCGACGACGTGATCCGCGATGCGCTCGACGGCAAGCTGCACCTCTTCTCTGTCGCGTTCACCCGCGTCGGTTTTCAGACTCACTTTCCGATAAACCTGGCGAACCAGGACATCAAGGTTCCCCTCCGCAACGCCAGCAACAATCCGAACTTCGTCGCGCTCGTCGGATTCTTGAAGGAGTTCAAGCAGGAGAAGGGACCCATCGTCGCAGCCCCGGAGGGCTGAGGTCGGGTCCGGCTTCTAGTAGTCGGAGAGGAAGGCCTGAAAGCCGCTGAGCGGCTTGGCGTCGAAGCCCAGCTTCCTGAGATCCAGGGCGAACTCTGAGGTGAAGCCATGGGTCGTGTAGATCTCCTCCGGAGAGACATCCTTCACGAGGGCGAGCAGCTCTGGGTAGTCGCAGTGGTCGCTGACTGCGAACGCAAAGTCGGCCCCGATCGAGTAGGCATATCCCGGGTCGGCGGCCCATCCGCTGAAAGCCACCAGGGCGGCGCCGTACTCCTTCTTGAGGCGCTGCGCGAACTTGCTGCGCGAGCTCATCATCGGTGCCACCATCACCCAGGGTCCCGTCGAGAGGCCCTCCAGATCGGCCTTCACGGTTTTCCCCTTCTTCAGGTCCACCCCGCACTCGCCGTAGACTTCGTTGATCTCCGCCACCCTCTCGTGCACGTAGAACGGGCTCCAGGAGGAGAAGAGATGAGAGAGGATCTGCGATTTTCCGAGGGCATAACCCATCAGCACGACTGGCCTGCCCCTGTCGAAGAGCAGCCCGATCATAGAGTTCACTTCCTTGACGACCTGCGAGACCGGGGGGAAGACGTAGTTGCTCCTCCCGAACGTCGACTCCGTTATGAGTATCCTCGCCTTCTTGGTCCTGCACCTCCCCATGAACGCCCGGTCCCTTCCGGCTGCATCTCCGGTGTAGAGGACCTCGTCCCCGATGCAAATCGCGCGTGCGCCCAGTATGTGTCCCGAGTCGAGGAGCTTCACATCCTCGGCGCTCTCGACGGTCCTGCCCAGGTCGAACCCCCGGGCCCTCGCCAGCACTCGAGTCTCCTTCGATGCGAGGACCCTGCTGTTCGGATTGGGCTTCTGTACGTGGTCAAGGTGGGCATGGGACACGAAGGTGTAGTCGGTCCCCGCGGGTCCCTTGGGGTCGAGCGCGTAGGTCGTGGCGCCGTAGTCAACCGTTATGCCGTTGCGCAGGGAGATCTTCGCGCGAGCCACGTATCAATCGCCTGTTCGCTGCGACGACCGAGGCGGGTTTATGATGTTATCTGATGCAGTATGGCCAGTCAGCAGAGGGAGGGGCCGCGCGTCTTACTGACTAACGGGCCTGCGCGGAGATCGGGGAGACCCTGAAGACCCTCCACGAATGGGGTCCGAACTCCGTCTGCAGGTCGACCCGGTCCAGCAGCTTCCTCCTGTCCAGCCTCTCCCAATCCCACCTCTCCGCGCTGAACTCGTCCACATCCACGAAGAGTGCGGTGGCGAACGGCTTTCCCCTCACGGGGATCTGAAGGCTCCTGGCGCAGGTCGAGCCGGAGGCGTTGCCCGCACAGATGATCAGCGACGTCTGATTCCAGAAGAGGACGCACTCGAGGGGAGCCGCCGCATCGAGAATCTCGCTCTGCTTGAGTCTGATGGAGTCGGCCGGCGCGCCCCTCTCAAAGCTCGAGACGATGAAGGAGCGTGCAGGTGACCTGCCGACGAAGACGGAGCCTCCTCCAAACTGGAAACCGTGCAAGAGCATCCAGGTGAACCTTGACCTCTCAGGTACCCTGAACTCAAGGACGCCCGGCGAGACGGACAGGCCGGCCTCCCCCAGGAGGAGGGCCTCCACGAACCTCGAGGCAGCTACGGGGTCGGACCCCGCGGACTCGATCTGTCTCCTCTCCGGATCGAACCAGTAGGGGAACTCCCCGGGCACCCCACCCATCTTCTCGGACTCCGAGTGCACGAGGGCGGCGACTTTCTCGAGCTGGGCTCCGCCGATGGCCGGGTGACCCGAGGCATAGGAGAGCACCGTGTGCGCCAGGGAGCCCCTCGTCCAGAACCCTCCGAGCTGGCCTTCGCCGTAGCTTGGGCTGTAGTAGAGGGCATTCGTGCGCGAGACGGAGCGCGGCCCATAGCCCGTCTCAAAGTCTTTCTCCAGGAGCCTGTGGACGGTCGATGACGCAAGGCTCGCGTCGGACGCGAAGTAGGAGAGGGCGACGGCCTGGTCGATCGTGGGTTCCATGTGGAGCCTTCCCGAGCCGTCGAGGTTGAGCGCAAGGCTCCCCGTCTCGATGTCCCTGAGCTTCTCGTCCACCGACCCGCGGATCTCGTCGCTGGAGTCGCGGAACCCAGAGGACTCGGCGGGCCTGTTGAGGGAGCGGGCGAGCAGAGAGAGGTCCAGGAGTGCCCTGGCGGCCACCAGGTTCACCTCCGTAACAAATCCGGTCGGATAGCCCGATCCAAGGCGCCGCCTCCATCCGTCCGGGGACCCGGGCTGCGTCGAGATCAGACCACCCGAGGCCACAGACTGGATCGCCTTACCTGCCTTCTTCAGGGCGGTGTACCATCTCCTTGCGAGCTTCATGTCGCCTCTGAGTCCAAGATAGCCGCAGGCATGGATGATGAAGAGCGAGGTCTCCATCGGGCCACCCCTTGCCGAGGCAGAGTGCGGGAGAAGACCGTCCCTGCGCTGTGAGCGCTTCGAGGCCTCGAACTCCTTCTCATAGAGATCCGGCCTCAGGACCCCGAGGCCGAACCCGGCCGAGATCCGGTCGAGAGGGTACGCTTCGCGCTCCAGCGAATCGAGCGCGGCCCTAGCCCAGACGTACGCGAAGTTGACCGACGGGCTCGAGCACCTGAAGACCGCCCCCTGGCTCGGGGAATGAGGCTCGCTCACAGCGGATGCACGCGTCTCGAGCTCCGAGAGGGCCGCCTCGAGGGAGGAGCCGTGGTAGATCGCCGTGATCTGCACCTCGAAAGAAGTGCCAGGTCGTAGTTCGACGTCGTGCTGGCCGAGGACGAGGATGGCACCGGACATCCCTGCGGTGCTCTCGGGGAGCTCCCCGGCGGCGAGAAGCTCCAGCGCCTTCTGCCTGTTCCTCGTGAGGTAGAGCGCGGTCGGACGGGGCGAGAAGCCGATGACGCGCACCCCGGTCGTGTCCCCCACGTCGTCCATTACAACGTGGTCCCCGCGGTTGAACGCGTTCACGCCTATCTCTGCGGGAGGGTCTCGCTCCAACCTGAAGTTCATCGATGTCGGGTCGTGGAGGGTGAGGACCCTGATCCTGAGAACGAGCTCGGACCTGTTCGTGTATCTCGCGGAACGGACGTATCCCGTCGCCTGGTCCCCACAGAGCCTGATCGAGTGCGATGCCTGCAGCGGCTCCGAACTCAGGGAGCCGAACCCGACGGATCCCGGAGAGAGCCTTATCCTCATCTCTCTCTGCCTCTGGGGGACGATCACTCCTGCCTGTATCTTGAAGGGTTCGACCATCCCCCTCCCGAAGAGGACCTTGCCGAACCTCGCGGAGTGAAGTGAGGCGGTACTGCCGTCGGGATCGACCTTGAGCCTGTCGTTGCCGGAGGAGAGGAAGACGCTCCGCTTCAGGAGCGAGTTGGAAAATTCTCTCGTACAGTCGAGCGGCGCATCCCTTTGCATGGCTCTCCATCGGCCCTGGAGGACTAATGCGGATGGATTTACCTAAGTTGAGCGAATGTTGACGGGTCCTTTACAACCCCGGGCCGACAGGCGCGGTCAGTCTATCTTCCACGAGGTGCCGCCGCCCGGCTTGTCCTCGATCGTTATGCCCTCCTTCTTTAGTTGCGCCCTTATCTCGTCCGAGCGCGCATAGTCGCGCCTGCGCCTCGCCTCATCCCGTTCGAGGATCAGCCGTTCCACCCGAGCCGAGACCGGTGCCTGCTTCTCCGGCTGCATCACCCCCAGTACCGAGTCCACCCTGAGGAGCGCCGCGAGCGCCGCATCCCTTCCGTGCTTGGAGAGCCTTCCGGAGTCGATGAGTGAGTTGATCGTCCTCTGGAAGCCGTAGAAGGCCGCGAGCGCCTCAGGGACGTTGAGATCGTCGTCCATCGCCTGCTCGAACTCCTTGAGGAAGGAGCCGCTCTGAGTGACTCCCTCCGATCCCGTGCCATTGGCCGGTGCCTCCTGCAGCCTCCTCGCGAATGTGTCCATCTTCGAGATGTTCGTCTTCGCCTGCTGGAGGGACTCGTCCGTCAGGTTGAGCTCGTCACGATAGTGGGCGCCGATCAGGAAGAGCCTGATGGCCCTGGGTTTCCATCCCTTCTCTAGCAGCTCCCGGAGTGTGACCATGTTGCCGAGTGACTTGTGCATCTCCTCCCCGTTGATTCTCAGGAACCCAGAGTGAAGCCAGTACTTTGCGAACCTCTTCCCCGTAGCCGCCTCCGACTGGGCTATCTCGTTCTCGTGGTGCGGGAAGCGCAGGTCCTTCCCTCCCGTGTGGATGTCGAAGCTATCCCCTAGGTACTCGATCGCCATGGCCGAGCACTCGATGTGCCAGCCCGGCCGGCCCCTGCCTAACTCGCTCTCCCAGAAGACATCCCCGTCGTTCGCGTCCCACGCCTTCCACAGCGCAAAGTCGTGCGCGCCCAGTTTCTCATAGTGATCGGCCGAGACGCGCGCGCCCTCCTTCAGCTCGTCGACCTTCACGCCCGAGAGCTCTCCGTAGCGCTTGAACGTCCTGATGGAAAAGTAGACCGATCCGTCCTCGGCCCGGTACGCGTGGCCCGAGTTGAGCAGGGACTTTATCATGGCCTCCATCTCTGGGATGTGACGAGTCGCCCTCGGGTAGTCCTCCGCCCTCTGGATGTTCAGGGCGTCCAGATCCTCCATGAAGGCCCTGGCATAGAAATCCGTCAGGTCCGCGAGGCTCTTCCCGGTCTTCTTTATCCCCTCGATGATCCTGTCTTCGACGTCGGTGAGGTTCTTAGCCTGCTTCACCTTGTAACCCTTGAAGATGAGATAGCGCCTCAGTATGTCCTCGGAGACGAACGTCCTGAAGTTTCCGATATGAGCGTAGTTCCAGACCGTGGGTCCGCACGTGTACATCCGGACCTCGCCTTCCTTCATGGGTTTGAAGACGGACAGCTTCCTCCCGAGGCTGTTGTAGAGGCGGAGCAAGTGAGTCCCACGGAACCCGTTAGGGGTGAAGTGATAAGCTCTTCCCTGTTCTGGAGATAAATAAAAAGGAAGGGAGATTTTACTTTCTTACTTTAGTTTGCCGATGCGGAATATTGGTTTTCCGCAGGACCCGCATATTCCCTTGACAGCAGCTCTACCGTTCTTGAGCACGATCTGTTTCGGGCTCTTAATCTCCCGGTTCTTCTTCTTCTCGTACACGCAGTAGCCGGTGACCACCGCTTTTTCCTCGCACGCTGTGCTTCAGGAACGATATTTAAGCTCTTGCTAAAGAGGCGAGAATCAAGGTTTTTTCGGAGAACAGAGACTTTTTGCGGCTCGGAAAAAGGATAGGAGCAAATCGCCACTCGAAGACGCATCGCCATGCCTTCGATTTTTGCTTACATCGGG
>JAPCJS010000060.1 GCA_027886825.1 Nitrososphaerota archaeon | reverse complement strand
TTGAGCGCCCAGTCGACGGCCGAGTCGCCGCCACCCACTATCAGGATCTTCTTCGCCTTCATGACGTTCTTGTCCTTGAGGAAATAGTATACGCCGCGGCCCTCGTACTCTGTCGACCCCGATGCCTCCGTCCTGTTCGGCGAGAATGCGCCCACGCCAGCCGCGATGAGCACGGTCTTGGAGAAATGACGGTTGCCGTTCGCCGAGTCAAGCTGGATCAGGCCTCCCTCGCTCGTCTTTATCGAGACGATCCTCTCGCCGAGGACCACTGTAGGGTTGAACTTGAGGGCCTGTTCGATCATCCCCTTGACGAGCTCCTTGCCCGTCACCTTCGGGAACCCCCCAACGTCATAGATGTACTTCTCTGGATAGAGGACCGCGACCTGGCCGCCGAGCTCCTCCAGAGCGTCGACGAGCTTGGTCCTCATCTGTCGCAGGCCCGCGTAGAACGATGCGAAGAGGCCTGTGGGACCGCCGCCGACGATCGTGATGTCGTAAACGTCCCTCTCTGACATCGTCCTCGATTTCGGGGCCTTTTCAAGGCGATATAAACGGATTGGACTCAGAACCCCGAGAGCCGGGGGTCTTCGGGCTTCAGGACCTCCCTCAGCAGCGTCGTCGCGTACTCGCCCTTCCCAAGGGTGAACGACAGGGTGGCACTCCCCTCCCGGGGCACCTGGGTCAGGTCCTTTGCGAGGAGGGGCGCCTGCCTGAACCCACCTTCGTTGCTGAGCTCCTCCGCCTCCTTGATGTAGAACCTAGACGGCTCCACCGACTCCTCCTCCAGGATCGAGATCATCAGCCTGTCGAACCTGGAGCCATAGTTCCTGAACCCATAGCCCACGATCTGTATGAGCGGGATCGTCTCACCGACGAGAGGTTCCTTGACACCGTGCGTCTTGGTCGGCCTTAGCTGGTCAGGGGCGAGCGTGGTCCAGTTGTCGCCGGGTTCGCCACGCGAGAGGTCGAGCCCCAGGGAGACGGCGTCGCTGGCGGTCCTGTTGAATATGTAGGACTGATAGGCCTGCACGAACAGTCTCCTCGGGACGATCGGGATCCTCCTGATCGCTCCCAGGTAGTCGTCGGGCTTCTCTTCCAGACGCCTGGCGACCCTCCTCTCGATGTCCTGTCCAAACGAGAACAGCCCGTGGGCCTCGCGGTAGCGCCCCTCGCCGGCGAGCCTCCTGGCCTCCTGCGCGTCGGCGCTCTCGCCTCCCCGGGGCTCTCCCAGGAAGAGCTGGACAGCGCCCCGAAAGTCCCGCCTCAGGATCGCCCTCCCGACCCTCGCGTTGACCATCCCCCGGAGGCCAAACCGCTGGTATCCGAAGAAGTTGGGGATCCTCCTCTCGTTGCAGGCCCGGAAGACCTCCTCCACAGAACCGGAGATGTCCTCGTCAGTCCTGACGACTATCCTGAACCGGTTGCCGGTCATCATCCCCCGGCTTATCGGCCTCGGCAGGTAGCCGATCCTCTCTGCCACGAACATCCTGCCGTGCACCACGGGAGGGTCGTCGGCCCTGCTGCTCCTGGCGCTCGCGTACTGCACGGTCACGGCGTTGCTGTCCTTGAGGCCCGCGAAGTTTACCTTGCTCTTCAGACTGGCCGCCAGTTCGTCTGCGGCGTGAGGGGTGTCTACGCCATTCTTCCTGACGCTGTAGACTGGGACGTATCCTTCCTTCCTCTCCTGCTCGACCTGGCCAAGGTCTAGAATCTCGTCAACCTGAAAGTCCTCCCTGCTCGTCCTCAACCTGCCGGAGCGTCTCCCCGTCGACGTGGCGTAGGTAGTCATGCCTGACGCGATGTCTGGGGACGGGGGCTGGATGCTGTTCATAGGAGCTTGAGCTGCCCTGTTATCTTGTCGATGAGCTCGACGGGAGCAGGCCCGATCGCCAGGCACGTGACAGTACCCGGCTCCAGCTGGGTCCGTCCGGCGTCCTGGATCAGAGAAGAGGGGAGACCCATGCTCCGCGCCTTCTTGAAGAGCTCGTGGAGCTGGGCGTCTCCCGAGGCCTTTAGCACGACCTTCGCCTGGCCCTGCGCCTTCCACTCCTGGTACCATGACGCCTGCCTCCTCATGCCCTCCTCGGCCGACTCGAGCGCCGCGTGCGCGACCTGGGCGGCGATCTTGCCCTTGCCCATCTCCAGGTCTGTCCTGACCACCATCACCTGCTTTATCTCGGCCATTATTTCTTCTCGGTTCGGTGCAAGGGTTATAGCGTAACTGGTTAAGGGTTTAGCTTTAGGATTGGATTGACCACTACCGCCGCCACCGCTGAGTACGATGTCGTTGTAGGCGGCGGGAGCGTCGGTGGTCTGAGCTTCGCCATCGGGGCGGCCTCCAGGGGGCTCAGGGTGCTCGTCCTCGAGGAGGACGCCGAGATAGGCGAGCCCGAGAAGTGCGACGGGCTGGTCTCGCTGAGAGCGATGAGACGGTACATCCCACCAGAGGAGACCTGCATACAGAGCCGGGTGACGAGCGGCGTGATCCACTCTCCCTCCGGGCTGGTCGCCTCGCTTGACGCATCCCGTTTCGAGGTGGTGGTCATGGACAGG
Organism: Nitrososphaerota archaeon; assembly: GCA_027886825.1. Taxonomy (GTDB): domain Archaea; phylum Thermoproteota; class Nitrososphaeria; order Nitrososphaerales; family Gagatemarchaeaceae; genus Gagatemarchaeum. Next base: position 9,966 of record JAPCJS010000060.1, on the reverse strand, counting down.
AGCGCATACGAGAAGCAGCTGGCTTCCAGGGCGGTCTCCGCCGGGGCCGTACTGAAGACGGGTGTGAGGGTGGAAGGGACAGCCGAAGAAGAGGGCCGGATGAAGGTGAGAGCCGGCTCCTCCTATACGTGCGCATACTACGTGGACGCGACTGGTCCTGCCGGTATCCTGAAACGGAACAGGGCGCGCCTGATGCCCGCGGCCAAGTACGAGATAGAGGGCGACTGGTTCTCCGATGGAGAGGTGCAGGTCTTCATCGACCAGAAGAGATACCCTGGGTTCTTCGCCTGGGTGATACCTCGGGGGAACGGGATCGCAAAGGTCGGGGCGGCCGGTTTCGGGGTGAACAGCTTCAAGACGCTCGATTCCTTCCTGGCGGGGAAGGCCTTCAAGATACTCACGAAGGTAGCCGCTCCCATATACGTCGGGGGACAGGTGGAGGAGTTCTTCTCCGGCCGGACGATCCTCGTGGGGGAGTCCGCCGGCCAGGTCAAGCCGACCACCGCAGGGGGGATACTCAGCTCCGTGGCCGGCGGGGCGATGGCCGCCAGATGGGTAGCCGAGTCGATCGAGCGTTCGGACCCGCTCCTACTTCGGAACTATCAGCGGGACTGGTCCGAGGAGTTCGGGAACGAGTTCAAGGTGATGAGACGACTGCGACACCTGTTCGAGAGCCTCTCGAACAGCGACGTCGACAAGATCGTATCTGCGCTCGGGTCCAAGAGGGTCTCGGAGAGGCTCTCCACGACCGACTTTGACTTCCATGCAACGGCGTTTCTCTCGGCCCTGGGCGTGAAGGGGACCCTCCAGCTCGCCAGCGTACTCTTCTCGGCAGAGGCCAGGCAGGTCCTCTCTTCCCTCGCTTAGCGAAGAGGCTCGGTCCGCCTCAGCAAGGTATATGTGGTAGTCCCGGAGAGGCCTCGACAGTTAGTTTGTCGCAGAAGAGCATCACGCTTCCCACCTGTACCTCTTGCAATAGGCCGATAATGCCTCGCGAGAAGGCGTCCAGGTTCTACTGCCCAAACTGTCATCAGGTGTTCATCTGGCGTTGCGAGCGGTGTAGGAAGTTCTCCAGGAAGTACAAGTGCATCAACTGCGGTTTTGAAGGCCCATAGCGAGTAAGAGAGGAGTGAGTGAGAAGCGAGATGGGTTCCTATGTGGTCCGGATCAAGGTCCTCCCGACGGGCCCGGAGGTCCCTTCGCAGCAGCTACTCGACTCGATCAAGGGCAAGCTCGACAAGGACATGGTCCTCAGGAACAGCAAGGAGGAGCCGATAGCCTTCGGTCTGTATTCCCTCACTCTCGATATAGTCACCCCCGAGGAGGAAGGAATGATCGACAAGGTCGAGCAGGCGGTCGCAACGGCCCCCAGCGTAGCCCAGTCCGAGCTCCTGGCCGCTAGCCGTATGTCGAGCCAGCTCAAGAAAGCCTGATTGAAGCTTTAATACAAGCCGCTAAGGTCCCACCTTGTCTTTTCGGAACTGAATGATTAATGAAACCTCCACTACGATACCAGGTGCTCGAGTTCGTCAAAGAGAAGAAGGCCGCCACGGACGACGAGATAATGGACTACCTGAAAAAGTCTGACACCTACTCCATCCATGAGCTCAACAAGTGCCTGATGGACCTGGAGATCCTCGGCGTGGTGAGCATAAGGTGGGTGGCCAAGGAGAAGAGGCGGGTCGAGTTCGTCGAGACGCCCCTCGAGACAACCCGATACGGCGAAGGTTAATAATTATTCATAGATCCAAGACCGCTGTCGTCACATGGGAGTGGATTTCGGCGATGTCATCCCTCGGAGGCGGGTCGAGCTGGTCAGCCTCTCCAACAAGAAGCTGGCCGTGGACGCATACAACACGCTATACCAGTTCCTCGCAATAATCAGGGGAGTCGGGGGGGAGCACCTCAAGGATTCCAGCGGCCGTGTGACCAGCCACCTGAGCGGGCTCTTCTATCGTAACATCAACCTCATGGAGCTCAACATCAAGCTCGTCTACGTCTTCGACGGCGCCCCTCCCGAGCTGAAGACTGAGGAGATACAGCGCAGGCGGAAGGTTCGCGAAGAGGCGGGGAGGCACTACGTCGAGGCTGTCGCGGCGGGCGACATGCCGAGCGCCAAGAAGTACGCCGAGGCCTCTACCTCCCTCAGGTATGACATGATCTCAGACTCGAAGAGGCTGCTCGACGTCATGGGCATCCCATGGATAGATGCCCCGTCCGAGGGTGAGGCGCAGGCTTCGGTGATGGCCGCCGAGGGGACCGTCGACGGGGTCGCATCCCAGGATCATGACTCTCTCCTTTTCGGGGCCCCGCTCCTGGTGAGAAATGTCACGATCTCGGGAAGGAGGCGCCTGCCTAGCAAGAATGTCTTCATCGACGTCGAACCAGAGACCATCAGCCTGCCAGAGACGCTCAGAGACCTTCAGTTCACGAGAGAGCAGCTGATCGACCTGGGGATCCTGGTGGGCACGGACTTCAACCCCGACGGTTTCAAGGGGGTCGGTCCGGCTCGAGCACTGAAGTTTCTCAAGACGTACGGCTCTCTCGAGAAGATCGAGCCTCTCAAAGAGGAGCTGGCGAAGATTAACTATCCTGCGATCAGGAAGCTCTTCCTCTCTCCGCCGGCCGACGCGGGCATCAAACCCGTCTGGAAGGAGTTCAAGCCCGACGCTGTCAAGGCATTTCTTGTCGACGAGCACTCCTTCTCCGCTGAGCGCGTTGATGCGGCGTCCAAGCGTCTTGCTGGAGTCGAGAGCACGCGCAACGAGTCCCTAGAGAAGTGGTTCGGCTAGCCGTGCTCGCTCGCTAACCGACCGACCGACTAACCAACTCACTCTACTCCCATGAACTCGTTCAGATCTCTGGCGAGGAGAGTGGGGTTCGTCTTCATCTCCTCTGCCATAGTCCTGCTGGGGACCTCTCCATAATCGTGGCCCGGGTAGATGATGGCATCCCCGGGCAGCAACATCAGCACGGAGTGGAGGCTTTGGAAGAGCTCGATGGTCGACCCGCCCGGCAGGTCGGTCCTCCCGCAGTTCCCAATGAACAGGGTGTCACCCGTGAACAGGTTCTTCCCGTCGAAGAGACAGATGCTGTCGCGGGTGTGGCCAGGAGTGTGGATGACCCTGATGCTCGCTACGCCGATCTTCAGCTCGTCGCCGCCCCTGACCCGGATATCCGTCGACAGCTCCGAAGACTCGTGTGCAACCGTCTGCGCCCCGAACATGCCGGAGAGCTCGCCCAGGGTCTCCACGTGGTCGTAGTGCCCGTGCGTCGCGATTACATACTTCACTTTCATCCTGTCTTCCTGGGCGGCCCTGAACACGGGGCCGGTCTCCCAGCCAGAATCGATCGCGGCTGCCTCCTTCGAGACGTCGTCCATAATCAGGTAGTCGAAGTTCTTCATCGGTCCTACCGGAATCTGTCGCACTTTCATCATTCTCTGATCCCTATGGGGACTGCGATCACTTCCCCCGTATATTCGTCTTTGCCGCGGAGTCCGGTCTTCGCCCGGTGGAGGGTGACGGTGATGTCAGCGCGTACGGTAGCCGAGCCGGGCACGCCGCTCGAGGGATCCAGCCCCGATGGGATATCGATGGCCACCTTTGTCGCTTTCGAGGCGTTGATCAGACCTATGGCGGCAGCCACCGGTTGCCTCACTTCGCCCCTTGCCCCTGTCCCGAGAATCGAGTCCAGGATGACCTCGGCCCAGGCAAACCAGTCTCGATGTGTGAGCAGGACGGACTCATCCTGCACCTCTTCTTTCTCCACCGCCGGTCCAAGGCGTCTCCAGCCCTCCGAGGCCTCCTTGGTCCTTATCTCGGCGGCACGCCCAAGAAGCAGCACACGGACGCGCCATAGTCCACTCAGGTACCTCGCGGCCACCAGACCGTCGCCTCCGTTGTTCCCGAGCCCGCAGACGACGAGAATCTTCCTTTCCCTGATGTCAGCGAATCTCTCCTCGACGACCCTGGCGACCGCCCGGCCCGCGTTCTCCATCAGCGCCGCTTCGTCGAGACCGTAGGAAGACGCCCTAGCCTCGGCCTCGCGCATCTCCTGTGGCGTGATGAAGTCGTGGTCCATATCCGGCGTCTCCACGAAACTACATTTATCAATCTCTCCACCTTGCCGCCAAAAGTCATATGCCCAAGTCCAAGCTCGCCGGAAAGCGGGTCTCCGAGTCTACGACGACCTCCGTCAGGATAATGATGCCCACCGACGCGAACATCAGAGGGAACGTGTTCGGCGGCTCGATAATGAAGTACATGGACGAGATCGCAGCGGTCGTCGCGTTCCGCCACGCCAAGAAGAACGTGGTCACGGCATCGATAGACAGGATGAACTTCCTAGCACCCGTCTACCTCGGAAACCTTCTCGTGCTGAAGGCCTCGGTAAACTACGTCGGCAACACATCGATGGAGATCGGGGTGCGGATCGAGGCAGAGGACCTGATCACGGGCCAGGTGACGCACGCAGGCTCCTGTTTCGTGACCTACGTGGCGCTCGACGACAAGGGAAAACCGACCACGGTCGGGCCAATAGTACCCGTCTCGAGGGACGAGAAGCGGCGACATAACGAGGCGGCCACCCGGAGGAGGATCAGGGAGGTCGAGAGGGCAGAGATACGGAAGCTGGGACTTTGATTATGGGCTCAACAATTGTAGAGCATTCCTCTATTAACCAGTGGATTGGCTGATGCAGCCATGGTGAGCGTATCTGAGGTCTTCGACCTGGCGAGGAGCGGCGAGCGCGACACAGCAGCGAGCGTCCTGAGGCAGGAGTTCCAGAGGTTACAGTCATCCGAGCAAAAGGTCCAGCTCTGCGAGTGGATTGCGAACTGCTTCGAGAACCTTCACGACTACGAGCAGGCGGCAGAGTGGTACGAGATGGCCGGGCTGCTCTGCCTCTCCGAGACCGGTTCCACGCTGATCAACGCCCTCATGGCGCTTGGCCAGTATGAGAAGGCCCTCTCGTGCCACGAGCAGGGAGAGGACGAAGAATCGATGCAAAAGTGCCTGCAGATAATCGACGAGCTGAAGCACACCTACGCTGCTGCCTGAGTCAACCCGCCAACGCTCTGCCCGTCCGAAGCTCCGAACCGCTACTTCTTACCTTCGTCTAGCGTCTTCCGCCTGTTGACGGTCTTCAGGTAGCACTCGTTGCAGATCAGTTCCTCCTTCATCCCTATCTTGAACGGCTTGGCGTTCTTGTCGAGTTCTTCGTCGCAGAGATAGCACCTTACTTCCACGTTCTCACTCTCGGGCCGCTGAGACGCGCCTCTTCTCGAGGTTTCCCCTCGCCTTGAAATGCCAAACTTCAGCGTCCGCGTTGAACGCCTCTGCCCATTTAACTAATTCTCTCAGCTCCTCGCTATTTACTCGCGCCTTCCCGCTCTTGACCTGGATCAGCATCACCTTGCCCTCCTTGGCGGCAAATAAGTCCACGGGGCTATGGGATGCCGCACTGCGGCCGACCACCCACCCCTCGCGCCTGAGGAGCTCCATGCACCTGTACTCCTTCGCCCGGCCCCTGTTGTAGGCGTGGTTAACCAGTCCGATCCCGCTCCCTTCCGTTCTTCCGTGATGCCCCGGCATCCCAGCCGAATCCGGCAGCGCCGAGGCGGAGTCTTGCAATCGTCACGGGATAGCCCAGCCTGGAGGTGCCGGGACCCCTTATTGTGCTTCTCTTCGTGCTCCCGGTCCTCCAGCGGGAGAACGTCTCGTCGGCGGACGCACGGCTTCCATCCGGGAGTGGGCGTGAAGCACCGATGCCGTCTTGCGGCGGCATCACGCCCGAGAGACTCGAGGTGGGCTGCGTCCCTCCACCGGCGGATCCTTCCGCCTGATCTCGGGACCCCAGGGCTCTATCCCCGTCTTCCAGCCGCTGGACTCCGTTGGCGCAGCCTTCATTCTTCCTATCGGCGCGTCGTCCGCTGCTCGTGGTCCTCACCTTCATCCGGAACCACTCGAACAACCTCAAGTTCGCCGACCAGGACTTATTCCTTCCCGTGGCGTCTCCGACCCCGGACTACTTGTCGTTTACTCCCGGGCACAGAGTCGCCTCCAGCCGCACATCCATCCGACGGCGATGGGATGAACAGGATCTCCCTGCCTGCGGCAAGCTTATGTCGTGGCCTCCGTGCACCAAAAACAGACCATCCTTGAACCTCAAGAGCGTCGGAACCTCTCTCGACAGGATTGAAGGGAACCTTCAGCTGACCCTCGACCGGAGAGAACGAATCCTGAAGGAGAGCAGGGACGTGATACTGTCGTGCTCCAGGGCCATCGTATTCCTTCATTCTGGGAAGACCAAGGAGGCACGCGTCGAGATAGAGACCGCCGAGAAGGTGCTCAGGGAGCTCAGGAAGGACGGGCTAGGAAACCTCTCCCGCTATCTGATCTCCCCCGAGACCGAGTTCGTGGAGGCCTCGACCGTCGAGTCCATAGTTCTGGGAAAGGTAATCAAGGATGCCCAGTCGCTCGGTGTCTCGGATGAGGCCTATCTCCTCGGCCTTCTGGACACCGTGGGCGAGCTGAAGAGGCTGCTCCTCGTCTCCATAACGGAAGGGCGGACGAAGAGGACGAAGGAGTATTTTGCTACGATAGAGGAGCTCTACGCCCATCTCTCGCCGTTCGCTGTCTTCGACAACGTCGTCAACGGGGTACGCCGGAAGATAGACGTGGCGAGGATGATAACCGAGGATACCCGTGGGATTCTTGCTGAGGAGACCCGGAGGGAGGCCCTCCTCTCGTCCATCCAGTCCCTGCAGAGGGACATACAGGGGCGCAAGAATGAATGACCATCCCTTGTTCCCGTAGACGTCCCGCTGGCGGTACCCTCCTCCGGACGCCCACAGGCCGATGTGGAAATACTGTCAAATACATTGAAAGGGGGGCCAAATCTGAAAGTCTTCAGGGGTTATTTGAGAAATGGATAAAGTGAGTCCTATCCTGATGTCGGAGCTCTTCGAGCTCGTGAAGCTGAAGGCTCATCAGAACTTTGTGAACGTCTCCTCCGAGGAGCTCGCCTCCAAGATGGACCAGAGTCAGCAGGCCGCCTCGCAGCACCTCCAGAAGCTCGAGAAGCTGGGTCTGATCGAGAGGCGAAGGGCAGGTCTCCGCTTTGCCATCAGGCTCACGCCCAAGGGCTACGACCTGGTCCGCTCACAGTACTCGCAGCTGAAGGCGGCTGTGGAAGAGAAGGGCGCTGATATCATCTTCAAGGGCCGTGTCTTCCAGGGGCTTGGCGAAGGTGCGTACTACATCGGGCTCGAGGGATACAAGCGCCAGTTCGTCAAGGTCCTTGGGTTCGACCCTTTTCCGGGGACGCTCAACCTGAAGCTCGAGTCGCCCATCCAGATGGAGCAGAAGCGTGAGCTCCGGTCGCGAGACGGGCTGAAGATAGCGGGTTTCGAGAACGGGAAGCGCACCTACGGCGGGGCCAGATGCTACCGCTCGGTGGTGAACGACAGGTACCCGGCGGCGATACTGGTGATAGACCGGACACACTACGATGATAGCGTCATGGAGATAATCTCGCCCGTGAACTTCAGGAAGGAGCTCGGCCTCAAGAACGGGGACGAGGTCACCGTGGCCGTCTTCGCCTAAGGACCGCTCAGAGGGTGCTCACTATCTTCGAGGTCTTCACGCCCGGCAGGGGCGAGGTAAGTCTGACCACGCTCAGCTCCAGGCCCCTCCTCCTCGCCTCGTTCTCGATGTCCACCGGGTTGTGGGTCTGGTCGTATCCCAGCGCGACGACGTCCGGCCTGACCTTCTCGAGGGTGTCGTAGATGCTGCCCTGACCTCCGGGGAGCGCGACGTCCACCTCCCTGAGCGCCGCGACCAGCTTCACCCTCCATTCCTGTGTCGTCACCGGCTCGCGCCCCTTGTTCTTGGAGACAGTCCTGTCTGTGGCCACGACCACCACGAGTGTGTCGCCGAACCTCTTGGCCTCCGTTATCGTGTGAAGGTGGCCGGGATGGATTATCTCGAACGCGCCTCCGATCATCACCACGCTGAGTCTCGATCTGCCCTCTGCTGTGAGGGTGACCTCGCGCCCCCTGACCTCCACCAGACCTCGGAGTGATGCCTCTTCCAGCCTCAGGGCCACCTCCTCTGGTGTCTCCCTTAGGGCTAGGGACATGGAGTCAACGGTCGCCAGGCCCTGGCTCAGCCGCGTCCCGTAGATCGCCTTCAGGAGCTCTTTCTCGTTCATTTTGCTACCACTACCAATCCAGCGCTATCTTTCCGGTGAATGTGAGCGCGTCGATGAGCCCCTCGGCATATCCGATGCTGAGCATCGCGAGCTCGTCCTGCCCGTTTGCGAGGAAGCTCTCCGCGTCCCTGATGTACAGCTCGGTGTTCTCGAAGAGCTCATCATAACCCTGCTTCAAGCTGGCCCTCGCGGTCTCGAGCACCTTCTTAGCCTTTTCAACGTACCTCGGGACGAGCACCTGGGCCGTCCTCCGGATGGAGGCGGTGTTGTCACCTATCTCCTCCGGCTTCAACCCGCAGACCGAGGCGACCGACTCTGTCTCGCTGAAGTGCATCCTCCCCGGAACGATCGCCACATGGGGCGGCTCCCCATAGTCCAAGGTTCGCAGCATCTCCATCGCTCCCGCCCGTATCCTCTCCGAGTCGGTGCCCACCCTGCTCAGCACCACCATGAATGTCCGTCCGCTCACGACCTCCCTCTTGAAGTTCCTCTCCGCAGCTAGGAGGCCCTCCATCAGCGCAGGAGGACTCGCCCCTTCTCCCCTCTCCGTATCGAACTCGAGGAGCAGGAGGGTGTGGGACCCTTCAAGGAGGTTCTGGTGCACTCTTCCGTAGACCTGCTGGTGGTAGTTCACGCTGTTCCGGGTAAAGGTCACCGTCGCCCCGAACTTGTAGTAGTGGAGCCCGCTCGCGCTAGCGGCAGCCGCCGGAATCGTGGTGCCATGGAGCACACGCGTCTCGATCCCCTCGGAGATCGCCCTGACCCTGAGATCGCTGTGTGTCGTCGCTATCATGGGGTCGCCCTGGACGGCGAGCACTACCTTCCTCTCCCTTGCCTCACGGAGAATCTGCCTCCCATCCTCCACGAAGTTCCTGTCGACCACGGTGAGTGTCGTCCCGGAGGCGCGCTCGAGCTCCTGAAGCAGGCGAGGCGCGTGGGGCGTGGTGTAGTACTCCAGGTACGAGAAATCGGCCTCCCTGATCGCGTTCACACCGGCGATGCTCGTCCCCTGGTCCCCGAGCCCCAGACCGACGAAGGTCAGTTTTCCCAAAGTATTCTACCGCCCGTTGGGCCGCTCTCCCATTAATAATCAGTGGTGCTCGTCTCATATCTGCGGAAGGGAGCTGACCGAGATGCGAGCGGTGGCGCTCCGCTTAGCAACGCTTTAATTGCTAGTACTGCGGCACGGGGGTCTGCGGGCCCGTGGCTCAGCCAGGTTAGAGAACACATCGACCAAAGCGGCTGGCTCTTAGCGAGCTAGTGGGAGTAACCAGCATGTCGTGGGAGGCGCCACAGCGCCCACGAGTTCAAATCCCACCGGGCCCGCTCTTATCTGACATTCGATCCCTTTTGTTGGAATCTGGATACCTCGTTCATCTGTCATCCCCAAATCCCTTGTCGAGTGGCCAAAAATGAGGCGTTTCGGCGCCAGACCCGTCCGACCAAGCCCGATGCACAAGACCCCGGTCATTCTGTCGGGTAATCTTCTGTCATCAGAGCTTCGGCGGGTTTGAGGGTCGACCCATCTGCAAATATGCAGGAAACAATCGCCTGCGCATGGGAGATATGGCCGAGGAGGGAGTAACTTATGCTCCTATTTCCTCCGAGCTGAGGTCTCGTTCAGCGAGCTCGACCTCGGTCTCGGATGGTTCGACAGGGTCCAGCTGATATTTGACGCGGTGATGCGTAGCCAACATCGGCATTGATCTAAGTTGGCCAGGAGGAGGGGGAGGTGGAAGGTACAGCTCCTTC
>JAPCJS010000040.1 GCA_027886825.1 Nitrososphaerota archaeon | reverse complement strand
GAAGATGACCCTGTCGACGCCCGCGGTTCTCCCGGCCTCAAAGACGTTCGCCGTGCCCAAGCAGTTCACGCTGGCCGATTTGACGGGGTTTTCCCTTGACTCGAGGACCACGAGCGCCGCCAGATGGTAGATGGTCTCGACGCCGTGCTTCCTGATCGTCTCTGCCAGATGGTCCCCGTCGAGGATGTCGCCTTCGACTATCTTGACGCGCTCCTTGAAGTCCCTTATGTTGTCCATGTTCGGCTTTACATCGTAGATTATTATCTCCTCGTCCGAGTTGAGGAGGCTCTGACAGAGGAAGCTTCCGATCTGTCCGGTCCCTCCGGTGATTAGTACGGCCAAAGTGTCTGACGCCTTCGTTTTCGGACCGGCACCGCTTATAACTCCTCACTCGGCTCATGACGTCGGTCTCCTCTTATCAAAGGGAAAATAACGGTGGAGCGACGCGGATCGGCCACGCCTTGTCTTATTGCGCCTTCGCTTCTCGATGCCAGATGATCTTGGCGTCCGGACTGGATGGCCGTCCTATGCGCTCCATCTGAGGCTCAGCTGTTCCAGCCTCTGGATCGCGTCTTTCTTGTGGCTGCGCTCGACCTCGGTCGCTTCCAGGAGCTCTCGAAGGAATTTTATCGTGTCGTCCATCGCTGGTCGGTTAACAGGGAAGGGGACGCCGTCCTTGCCACCGTGTGCAAAACTGAATTTTACCGGGTCCCTCCAGGAGACCTCCGCCCCATAGACCAGCTGGGCCACGAGTGCGAGTGCGCGCACGGTCGCTGGTCCGACCCCCCTGAAAGCGAGGAGCTCTTCATAGCCTCGCGGTTGGGTGTCGTAGAGCTGCTGAAAGATGTCCCAGTTCAGGTCGGCCGGCATCTCATAGGCCGATGTGAGGAGGTCCGGACGGCTGGCACCGCCATCGGTCCAGGTGTCCAGGGGGACGCTGTTGGACCCGATCTTCTTGATGGAAGAGACCAGGTTGGCCGGATTTTGCTTCACCAGGTCGACGCAGATCTTTCTGTTTTCTTCTGCCTCCCTCGCGGTCATGTTCAGCACAGTCTCGACCACGGAATCTCCAACGATAGCATCGTGAGGCTCGACGACATAGTCTTTCACATGCTCCGAGAGCCAGTGATAACGCCGCGCAGATCTGTCAGACGAGTTCATGCCCTGCTGGATGACCGCCCACCTACCGCGTTCTGAGAAGAGGAGCGTGTGATGGTATATCGGGTACCCTGCCTGGATGGCCGAGCTGTCGACCTTTGCGCATATCCTGCTCGCATATTTCAGTCCCTCGAGGGTCGACGACGACAGACCCATGACCGACCCTTGCTCCTCGATATCTGTGGGAGCGCTCCTGGACGCCCTTCCCTTGCCACCGACTATCACGATGCCGTGCCTCTCCGGCGTGACGATATCTTTCATTATGCCCATGGTCACCGTGGTGAGACCCGAAGAGTGCCAGTCGAACCCAAGCACGCACCCTAACGCTTGAAACCAGTACGGGTCAGCCATGCGCTGGAGGAAGCGGTCAGGTCCGTGTTCCAGCACGATTAAGCGTACCATCTCATCTGCCAGGAGCTTCATCCTCTTCGTGAGCCAGGCGGGAGCATGCCCACCGTGCAGAGGCAGAACGACGTAACCGGTCTTTCTCATACCTTACCAACTCACCAGGTCGATTCAGGTTGGTCTAACCAAGCTATATGGGCAGCGCTCGACGAGTTAGTCTGCCCTCCGCTCGTCAGATACTCCGGTGAGATTTGGCACAAAGTATTTTTTGATACCAGAGGTGGTTCATCAGCATGGCACAGGCAACTACGCAGTACGGAATCCATCAGATCCCAGATATGGGGTTTTCAAATGCGTATCTCGTTGAAGCCGACCAGCAGAGCCTCGTCCTGATCGACACAGGGACGCCGGGCAAGGATGCAAAAGTGCTCGCGTACCTGACCAGCATCGGGAGGAAACTCAGCGACATCTCGTACATAGTTCTCACGCACGCTGACGCAGACCACTCCGGCAGCGCGGCCGAGCTGAGGAGGCTCACAGGCGCCAAGCTCGCTATCGGCGAGCTCGACGCTCCCAGAATCTCAGGCGAGAAGAAGCTCAAGGAGGCCAGCGGCTTCGGCGGTCTCCTGATCGGTGTCTTCGGCGCCTTCACGAAGGTCGAGAGGGTAAAGCCCGACATGACGCTCAAGGATGGAGAGACCATAGGTCCCCTTACCATCGTCTACACCCCGGGGCATACAGACGGGAGCATCTCCGTTTACAAGCCAAACGAGGCGATATTCGTGGGAGACCTGCTCAGGACCGACGGATCGGGGAACCTGAAGCTCGCCATGGCCAGCATGAGCAGGGATATGGCCGAGGTAAAACGTTCCGTCGAGAAGCTATCGAAGCTCGAGTTCTCGATGCTGCTTCCCGGACACGGGAAGCCGATAGAACATGACGCGTCAAAGAACCTGAGGGACTTTGTCGACAACGGCTTCACATGAACATCAGAAATCTCTTCATTATTCGGGAGGCGTTCTTCTCAGTGGATTGTGCCGCCCCAGGGCATTTTCATCGAGAGGATGGCCCCCGTTAGCTAGAATCGCGTCCCCGATCACCACAAATAGCGAGAAGGCTAAAACCGCGACGCGTGTCGTTTCAGTCTTCGTAGAGTGTCCAAGCGTGCTCGTCAGAATGTGTACGTCGTCCCGACGCTGTTCTGGATGAAGGAATCGGGCATCTCATTCATTATCTCTTGCACCGCTCTTACACCAGAGCAATGGCAAGGAATCATGAAACCAGGTTCAAGCTTCCTCAGCTCCTCAATCGTTCTTGGGATTATTTTTTCGAACAGGCCGCCGGTGAGGTGCATCCCGCCCAATACCGCATAGACCCTGTCTTCTCCGGTCAGCTCCTTCGCGTAACTGAGAGTGTTGATCAGTCCAGCGTGCGCGCATCCAGTGATTATCACGAGGCCCTTATCCCTAAGGTTGAAGACGATGGCTTGGTCGTCCTCGATAAGAGGATCGGGTTCGAGTTTGCCGTCTATTTCTGAATAATGGATGGGCATCCCCTTTTCGAAATCGTTTGTCCTTGGTATCTGTCCGGTTACAAGCAGAGAATCGTCGATCCAGAGGCTCGCTCCCGTCTTTTCCACGATATCGTAGCCTGAACCAGAAAGCGCCAGCCTGTTCGGCGGTCGCAGGTTGAACGCCTTTCCGTCGGGGAATCTGACGAAACGATTCCTGAACGCATGGGGGTGAAGCAACAGTGGTATCCTTCTCTTGCCCAATCTATCCTTGATGTTGAGCAGTCCCCCAGCGTGATCGATGTGTCCATGGCTCGAGATGACCGAATCGCAATCACTGAGGTCGAGATTCAACACTGCCGCATTCTGCGCGGCGGTATTCGGGTCTAGTCCACCATCAAACAGAACCTTTCTGCTTTTTCCACCTGTCTCCAGGCTCAGGACTGTGGAGAATCCGTGCTCGGCCAGTAGAGGCCTGCTATCCCAGTCAGCCCTGAGGGGAGCTCGCTTTGCGATGTCGTTGCTGGCCAACAGCACGTCCACAGAGTTGTCCACCAGGCATGTCACCCGTACACTTTCTACCTCTCTCGGCTTCACCTATTGTCCCTCTATCAGGGATTGCTGGTTCATTAATCACTCTTGCCTCTGGGGCAGAACGCTATGGTTGTATCATATCAATATTGACCATGCTATATTGGTATACCAATATAGATTACATGGGAAATAAGGAAATAATCGTTTCTTACTACTTTTGCCGATGAAGACACGTATAAAGACGTCAATCGCTATTCCAGTGGCACTACTAGCTGTGATGCTCACAGCAAACATGGCAGTTTCGGCACACAACAACTCCAGTACGGCTACGCCCATACAGCACGTAGTCGTCATCTTCGACGAGAACGTCTCATTCGACCACTATTTTGGGACGTATCCTAACGCGGCAAACCTTCCTAACGAGCCTCAGTTCGTGGCCTCGCCAGGGACACCCACCGTCAATGGCCTGACAGGGGCACTTTTGACGAACAATCCCAACGAGTTGGTGACCGGCAATGCCAGCGACAATCCTGCAAGACTTGATCGAACACAGCCCGTTACATGCGACAACGGCCACGACTACACAGCGGAGCAGGCGGCGTTCAACGGCGGACAGATGAACATGTTCCCGGAGCAAACCAGCTGCAATGACGGCCTCGTCATGGACTACTATGACGGGAACACCGTGACGGCTCTCTGGAACTACGCCCAGAATTACGCGCTCAACGACAACTCGTTCGGGACGACCTTCGGCCCATCGACACCGGGGGCCCTGAACCTGATCTCGGGCATCGGCGGCCCCATGGTCGCCACGGTCAAAGGCGTGGCGGGTACGACGAACGTGCCTGGCCTCCTGGTCAACGGCCAGGTGATAGGAGACGCCGACCCGACATACGATGACTGCTCCGCCGGGACAACGATCGCCATGACCCCCTCCACCGGGACCAGTGCACCACAGAACATAGGGAACCTGCTCAACAATGCTGGCATAACGTGGGGATGGTTCCAGGGCGGCTTCACACCAACGGTCCCGTACAACCCCGTAACAGGATCGCCAGCCGTCTGCGGCTCCTCGCACGTACAAGTGGGAGGGACCACCGAAGCAGACTACAGTGCACACCATGAGCCATTCCAGTACTTTGCTTCTACCGCCAACCCGCACCACCTGCCTCCCAGCTCTCCTTCCATGATCGGCTACACGGACCAGGCGAACCACCAGTACGACCTGTCCTCCTTCTGGATCGCGGCTGATTCGGGCAACCTGCCCGCGGTCAGCTACCTGAAGGCAGACAGATACCAGGACGGACACCCGGGCAACTCTGACCCTCTCGACGAGCAGGCATGGCTGGTCAACACGATCAACCAGCTCGAGAGCCTCCCCACATGGAGCAGCACCGCGATCGTCATCAACTGGGACGACTCCGATGGGTGGTATGACCAGGTCATGGGCCCGATCGTCAGCCCATCGAACGACCCCGCCAACGACGTGCTGAACGGGAACAACTGCGGGACAGGAACCTCACCCCTCGGCGTAGAGGACAGATGCGGCTACGGCCCGCGCATCCCGATGATGGTGATCTCTCCGTACGCCAAGCAGAACTTCGTCGACAACACCCTCACCGACCAGACCTCGATACTCAAGTTCGTCGAGGACAACTGGCACCTCGGGAGCATCGGACCCACGTCGTTCGACAACCTAGCAGGCTCGCTGAACAACATGTTCAACTTCAACCAGAAGCATCCAAGTCAGAACAAGCTCCTTCTGGACCCACAGACGGGTGAACCGGTCCCAAGTCAAGACAGCCACACGCCGTTCTCGACAAGCGCTCCTTCCACCATCGCAGCTTCCACAAGCACGTGCACCGACCAGGACACGAATCCCGATGTGTGCGCGATCCAGTCAAGCTTCAATGGCACCCACATCGGCGCAGGAAACTACGTCTGGTTCAGCAGTGAGATGAGCCTGAGGTCGAACGTTCCTACGACTGGTCTCACGGTCCACTACAGCGGCCAATGGATATTCGCGCAGCTGAAGGATGGCACGATGCTACAGCTGCCTGCTCCAAACGCCGAGGTGGTCTACAGCCCAACCGCAACGACATCGACAACCGCATTCACCGGCGGGCAGTGGGTGACCACGGTCCCGACGGGCTTCACAGGGAGCGTCTTCCTCTCAGGCCTGGCCTACCAGATCCCCGCCGGCGTGTCGCTGCAGGGAGCCAAGGTGACCTGGACCGGCGCCTTCAGCGGGACCACGAACTCATTCAAGCTCGAGTGGCATTGGGGCGCGGCCGCGTACAGCAGCTTCGGCACACTGAGCCTGTCCAACACAAACGCACTCTACAACGGCCTTGGCGTCAATCCAACAGGTACTACTAGTACCAGCAACGTACATCCCAACAGCGACCTCCCAGGAACTCCAGAGAACTACAAGGCGAACCTGATCCTAGGAGCCACTGGCGATGGTGGAAACGACTTCACCGGCGACCACAGCTCTACGGGCACCGCCACCTATCAAGCCTACCTCCTCAACCAGTAGCAGAAGGAAAAGAAAAAAAGAGGGAGCGCGGGTCGAAGATCCCGCAACCCTCTCCCCAACCTTTGTAAGGTCAAAACGCCTCCGGCACAACCAACTTCTCTAGATATCTGCCGGCAGCGCTATTTTCAGTGATCACACCCGATTGTCGATGTTCATGTGTTTCTGCAGCACGCGTGAATTCATTCCGTCGCTCAATCCGCAACCTTGCGAGTGCCTAAATATATCAAAACTCCTGACGGTTACCGAGTCGAATGCCGGAATACCTGACTGGACGGTTCTCCTGGTATTGGCTCTATTACTTTTCGAACGACGGAATACTCCGCGTCAGGATCCTGTCAGGCCGAAGATGGATCGGTCTGCTCGGCTTGGGGCTTTTTATCGCGCTCCTTTTCTCACTTCTTATCGTACTGCTAACGACCGTCTACAGGCGCATACCGTTCACCCTAGGATACCTGCTGATACTGGCTGCCGTTATTTTGGCTCTTGGCACGCCCTCCATCTATCGCTCCTTTAGGATCAGGCGGCTGTCAAAGCTTACCCTCGATCAGGTCGGGAAGAATTGGTCTTGCGTCAAGATTCCATGGTCTGACGTGAAAAGCGTCAAATTGAGGAGGCGATTGATGATGATAGAGACGGATAACCGGACATATCAGGCCTGGATGAACGATACGGATGAGGAGGTCAGCGCATTCATAAGACCGTTTGTCAGTGATAGGATGACAGATTGATCGAGCAGACGCCCAAATGTTTGAGAGAATCAGGGATTTTGGCTTGGAAGGAAGGATAACTTCCGTAGAGAGATTTGTTCTCTGCAGGTCCCCTATGGCATGTCACTAGTTAGTCTGAGTCATGTACTTGGCGTTCCGGTGGTGGAGCGATAGTTGAAACTGAGGAGATCGACTTTGATTCCCATTGCCGCAGTTCTCTTTGTTGCCCTGTTGATAGGGCTGATTTGGGTTGCGGAACGTCCTTCAGGAGGGCTGAGTACGGGTGTCACTTCCCAGTCACAGACAAGTGCAAGCACGACCGTGGCTCAAACGTCCAATGTTACGATATCGAGTCTGACAACCGCATCAAGATCGGCAAGTGTGACCACGAGTTCTCCGACGACGACCACGGAATCAACCACGGTGACCACAAGCACGACCGATATCACACCTTCAGTGACATCGTCGAGTTCCACAAACACGACCACAAGCGCGACGATCACCTCGGAGACCACGAAAGCGAATAGCAGCAGCAGTGCTTCAACTTCATCCTTTGTCACGAGTAAGTCGAACACGACCTCGTTCACCGTCGTGACCTCGCCGATCTTCTACAGACCGGTGATCGCACGTGTCTATTCTTTCAACCAGTGGACGCTGGCGGAGGAGAACGCCACGACAGTTGGTAATGCAGTCGCCTCGCTCAAGCCATCTTTTGTCTCCGGCCTCATCCGGCTCGAGTACGACAACCTGACCGTCTCGCCTCGGATGGCCCAGGATTACGACACGATCAGAGAGATAGTGCTGAACTCTAACCCGGACGCCAAGTTTGATATCTGGCTGCGGGCAAACCAGTACAACTCGACCAGTAGCCTGGTATCTGCGATGCAGTCGGTCCTTTCCAGGAACATATCCTTCGATGCCTTCTCCTTCGACAACCTCTATTCACTGAGCCCTGCCGAGCAGGCGGCAGTCCTCAGCGCGGCGCACGCCGCGGGAAAGCTTGTCGGTGGTAGCTGGGCAGGGGTGACGGTTCCCGCGGTCGCCTTTGACTACCTCATGACGACGGACGCCATGCTGCAGATTTCTTCGAGCTCCGTCGCACAGATCGAGTCCTTTGGCGCGCCGGTAATGCTCCAGATCAACAACGGCCCAGTTCCGGTCGATGTGAACAATGAGACCGAGCACTACGACTGGAACTTTGTCTGGACGGACCAGCAAAAATCCGCGTTCCTGACTCAGGCGGCTAAAAATCAGTCGGCCGAGGGGTATTATTTCATGTATCCCGTCTTCTGGCCTGCGGGCTCTGTGACACCCCCGACCTACTGGGATTCTCTCAGAGATGATTCGATCCTGGCCCTGATGCAGACACTGATCCAGCAGTACAACTCTCAACCTCCTATCGTAGCAGCTGCAGGCGCGGCCCATGCCGGATTCTCAAACAACGTCTGCCGGATCGGTCAATCCTTCCTTCCCGTGGTGGTCGCATTCGCCTTATTCATCGCTCCCGCTTATTCATCAAGACGGCCGGCGAGGACACCACGGCTGGAGCCGCACGATTGATCGAAGCGCGGATTCGAAGTCAGCGACAAAAAATTATGTGTTTGGCGGAACGACAGGATAAGAATCGCCAACGCAAGGTCAGTCCCTTCTTTCTTGACATAGAGGACGCTGAAGAAGGTACGCGAAGCGATTGGGAAGGCAGCCTGACAAGGTGCTGTATCGCTTCTCGCCCAGAAGCCCGATTGACGGAATCAACCCTTCTGCTCTATCAGCTCTAGCCAGATTCCGTTCGGATCTCTGATGAAGGCGATCTGGCTGGACCCTAGCGAGTAGGGTTCTTTTGCGATATCGACGCCCTTGGCGCGCATGTCGTCGACCGTCTTTCGGAGGTCCTTCACGCCGAATGCGATGTGGTCGAGCTGGTCACCATCAACATACTCCTTCTTGTCCTTCCACCAAGTGAGCTCTACCCTGTGGTTCGTGCCCTCTATCTTCAGGAATGCGATCTCGGCATTGTTCTGCTTGATCTCTCTCCGGCTTTCCAGGACCATGCCGAACCTATCGGTATAGAACGCTATACTTTCGTCCATGTCCTTCACGGTGATCGACGTGTGGAGCAGCTGCATGTTGCGCGGGGGCGTTCGTTAGGCGTATAAATAATCCAATCCAGGATTGGACCGAATGTGAACCCTCGCCAGAGACGCGTCCTTCTCTGAGATCACCGGATTTCACGACGACGGCTCTCGCTAAATAACTACGGATAATTGGAGTCGTTCGTGGGAAACCGATATGCCGCGCTCCTTGCGGTCTCGCTTCCAACCTTTGTTTACGGCCTGTTCAGGTTCTCCATAGGCATAGTCGTTCCTCAGATCGAGAACGCGTACAACATCAACGACTCGGTCATGGGTGCCATCGTCTCCATCTCGGTCGGCATAGTCGGGGTCGGTGTCTTCGCATCAGGCGGCATCGCGGGAAGATATGGGAATAGGACGACCATAATCCTCGGACTGCTTCTTTTTTCTTCCTCCCTTGCACTTGTGGCCACGGGCGTGAATCTGGTTGCCTTCCTGGCCCTCTTCACGATGGCGTCGTTCGGCTCGGGTCTGATAATCCCGACGAGCTACGCCGTCGTGGCATCGATTCTCCCCGAGAGGAGAGGGATTGGGGCCGGACTCATCAGCTCAGCCTACAATTTAGCGGGCCTCATAGGGCCCGCCATAGTCGGCTACCTGCTCCTCTACTACGAGTGGAGCACCTCGCTTCTATTCATCCCGGTGGGAGGCGTCATCGCTGTCATGGTCTATCTCGCCGTGATCCCGAGCACGGCAGGTAACGCACCTCCGGCTCCAAAAGGGCAGTTCAGGAGTCTGCTGGCCAACAGGACTATCCTGTTCCTCGCGATCGGAGGATTTCTCGCGGACGCCGCTTTCGTGACATATCTCTCCTGGACGCCGAAGTTCCTGCTTACATCCTTCGACGTCTCCGGTAGCACTACCGCGCTGGTCGACCTCCTGTTCGGAGTTGGAATCGGACTGGGCGGGCTTGGGATATTCGTGGCGGGATTTCTCTTTGACAGAATAGGAGGAAGGACCAGCGCGGTCCTGGGCGGAGCCGCGGCGACCGGGGCAACTCTGGGAGTCTATCTTTCTAGCTCGCTTCTGGTTGCCGTGGTGCTCGTCGTCGTCGCAAGTTTCTTCCTGAACTGGTTCTGGTCACTGCTCACTGTGATGTCTCAGACCAGCGTCCCGAAAGAGAGCCGGTCGGCTTCGACCAGCCTGGTTCAGACTGCTGCGCTCCTGGGTGCGTTCGTGGGGCCAGGTCTGGCAGGAATATTAGGAGGCGCACAGACGGTTCCGCTCCTGCTCGCGGTGGTAGCGCCCAACGCGCTCTACACTCTCGTCATGGCATCCTTCTACAGGGATAGGTCCTCTGAAGCCCATGGTTAGTTAGCGCTGGAAGATGTCCTTGGAGATCATCGTACCGACCACCCAGTTAGGCCGATCCACGATTTCATGGATCCTTACATCTGCCACGACGCTGCAGAGGACATACGCCTCCTCCGCTGTCAGGTCGTAGGTCTCTGCGAGATGGCTCACCATGTTCCTGACCGACTCCTTCGTCGCCTCCATCAGGTCGGGTCCGATGCCCGTGGTCGCGTAGTAACCATTCCTAGGCCTCTTGTCCCCCAGCGTGAAAAATTCCGGGGAGCTCAGCCCTGCCTTCTTCTCTATCCCGAATCGAAGGGTGGCAGTCCCGGCACACTCGATGGCGGTGCCGCACACCTCGGCATCGCCCATGGAGGCGTGGACATCGCCGGTCGAGAAGAGGGCCCCCTCCGTCCAGACCGGGATCTTGATCCAGCTTCCCGCAGTAAGGTGCCTGATGTCGACGTTGCCAGCGTGGCTTCCAGGGGGCCCTACCTTGGTGAAGCCCCTCGTCCTGGGAGCGACGCCGAGGACCCCGCAAAACGGGCTGAGCGGTATCTTGATTCCGCCCTTGAAAGTGGCGAACCTCTTGTTCTTCAGGTCCCACTTGTAGAGGAAGTGCCTCTTGAAATCCTCCTCAAGAAGACCGAATCCCGGCTGGATGAACGACCATCCAAAATCTGCGACGCTCACGTCTACGATCTCGACCACAAGGGCGTCGCCAGGGTTCGCGCCTTCCACGAATACAGGACCCGCAAGGGGGTACAGCTTCGACTCGTCGAACCGTACTATGTCGGATGATTTCCAGTCTTCGTTTATCTGCCAGCTTCCCACATCGTTTATCTCGAAGCTAACCGTATCTCCGTCCTTTATGGAGAGCACAGGCTTGTGCGATCTGCCCCACAGGTAGTGGAAGGTATCGAGCGCGACGCGGTGGTGGTCGGGCAGGTTCAATCACCTGATTTCTATCGGCTGCCAGATTTTTTGTAGTCTTCCTCGAGATATTTTCCGTATATATCCCACTCCTCAGTGACTTCTTTCTCCCATTCCTTTTTGTCCCGCACGTCCTTGGGATCGTCGTAGCTCAGCTGAAAGACCATGTCGAGCCGCGTCTTGTTTTCTCCCAGAGACGTCAGCTGGTAGTCTCCCAGTTCTCTCGTGTCCCCGGATGCGTCGAGGTGCCAGGAGTCCGGGGGATCCAACCATACAGCCCGGAGTCCTTCGACCGTCTTGCCTCCTTCCTCGTGCTTGGATACCCAGACGACTCTTTCGTCCGTTCGTTCTAAGAAATGTCGCTTCGCCTCTGCGCCAACCATCTTACCGTCGTCCTCCCTGAAATCCGTGCACCAGTCAAAGACGAACTGGAGAGGTGCATCGAAGGTCTTCGATACGTTGTATGTCTCTATGACGGTTTGCCTCAAGACAGCCTGTTGGAGGCGCCAAACTGTTTAAAAGTTTTCAGAAAAGTGCTCTGTCAACTCTGATATTTGCTGTCCAAATTTTGGTGGATGCTTCTCAGATCGGATCCCGCACTCGAAAGGAGGAGCACTCTCTCCCAGGACCGATTGTGAACTAGGCCTGGCGATGAGCCGAAGAGCCGATTACGTCGGGAGAAATTCTTAAGTGACGCCAGCGGAGCCGGGTCTGTGGTGCCAGGGTAGCTCAGAAGCGGTGATCCCGCTGGGGAGCCTGGGAGAGAGAACAGCCTCTAACACTCGGCTGAAGACCGAGAGCAATTATCATGTGATAATTGTCGGGAGCTGTCGTCGGTTCAAATCCGGCCCCTGGCATCCCCCGACTCTCTCCGCCGCACAGCGCGCACAGATCCAGGTTAAGTCTCTTGGTTCTCAGATAGCAGACAGGGCCTGGGAGAGGTCATCTTCGAGGTCCTCAAGGTCTTCGAGGCCGAGAGCTAGCCTTAGCAGGTTGTCCCCTATCCCCAGTTCCTTTCGGACCACGGGTGAGAGCGTCTTGGAGGCGCTCGTTACGGGATAGTTGAGCAGCGACTCTGTCCCTCCGAGGCTCGGCGACGGCTTGATCACCTGCACTTTCCTCAGCACTTCGAGGGCTTCCTTCTTTCCGCCCTTGACCTTGAAGCTCAGGAGACCGCCGTAGAGCCTCACGCTGAAAAGCGCCCGGGCCGTCTTGTGGTACGGGCTGGTCTTGAGCCCAGGATAGTATACCCCCTCGATCTTGGGATGGTCTTGAAGGAACTCGGCGAGCGCCAGCGCGTTCTTGCTCTGCGTCTCGAACCTGACCTTTAGCGTGCTGACGCCTCTGAGAGCGAGGAACGCCTCAAATGGGCCCATTATGGAGCCAAGTCGTCTTCTGAACTCCCAGAGCTCGATCAGGTCCATCGGATCGTTCAGAGCCAGGACCCCTCCGATGAGGTCGTTGTGGCCGCCGATGTACTTGGTGACGCTGTGCAGAGTCAGCCATGCGCCATCCAGCAGCGGCTTGTAAAGTAGGGGAGTTGCAAAGGTGTTGTCGACCACGAGCCTCGTCCCCGTCTCCTTGCATCGCTTCGCGATCTTCCTTACGTCGACGACGCGCGCCTGAGGGTTCGTTATCGTCTCCACCAGCACCATAGCCACACCGGGCTGGATCTTCTCGAGGAAATCCTCCGTCTCAGGCCCCGCGAGGATGGTCTTGATGCCGAACTTGGCCAGGTTCAGGGCGAGATCCTGAGTCGTCCCGTACGATTCCTTGGTGATGATTATGCGATCCCCCGCGCTCAAAGCCGATAGGTACACGGCGGCGATGCTTCCCATCCCGCTGTTGAAGCCGAGCGCCTGAGAGCCCTTCTCCAGCTTCGCGATGACCTTCTCGAACGCCCTGACGGTCGGGTTCTCCTCACGTGAGTACTTCTGCTCGAAGCCTCTGTCGCTCTTCCTCGCTTCCCCCGTCCTCCTGTCGGGGTGTTCGAAGACCGTGGAGAGGTATAGCGGGACCTTGAAGCTACCCGTCTCTATATCGTAATAATCGTGGCCGTGGACCGAGTCGGTTGAGAAGCGCGTCAAGTTCCCGTCTCGCCAATCGGCGCCGCGTCATACTCATAAGCATAACGAAAGAATAATTCCTCAAGGAATTATCAAGTCAGTACATCTGCATCAGGGGGTCTACTTCCTGTCCCCAGGCCTTGATGCCGCCCTTGAGGTTCTTTGCTTTCTTGAAACCCATGCTGTTCAGGAACCGGGTCGCCTGGGCGGACCTTATGCCCGACGCGCACTGCACGACGATCTGGTCGGCGGTGCTCAGTTCGTTCATCCTCTCAGGGAGCTGGGCCAGCGGGATCAGTCTCGATCCTTCGATGTGGTTGATCTCGTACTCCCAAGGCTCTCTGACATCGACCACAACGATATCCTTTTTCTGGTCCATCCAGTCCTTGAGCTGCCTCGCGGTCACCTCCATGTCAGGGCTTAGCTCCTCGGCGACGCCGCAGAAAGCCTCGTAGTCGATGAGCTTGGTGATTGTCGGGTGGGACCCACAGATGACGCAGTCGGGGTTCTTCCTAAGCTTCAGCTCCTTGAACTTCATGTCGAGAGCATTGAAGAGGAGAAGCCGGTTCGCCAGCGAGGTACCCTTTCCGATTATGAGGTCGATCGCTTCGGCGGCCTGGATAGAGCCCATGATGCCGGGAAGCACGCCTAGGACGCCGCCCTCGGCGCAGGAGGGTACGAGCCCAGGCGGGGGAGGTTCTGGATATAAGCAACGAAAACACGCGATTTTTGGCAGAGCAAACACGGAAGCCTGCCCTTCGAACCTGAATATGCTCGCGTAGACGTTGGGTTTTCCGAGGAGGACGCACGCGTCGTTCACGAGGTAGCGGGTCGGAAAGTTGTCCGTCCCGTCCAGGATGATGTCATAGTCCTTCAGGATGTCGAGAGCGTTGGAGGAGTCCAGGTGGACCTTGTACAGCTCGATGCTGATGTTCGGATTTATCTGGAGGAGCCTCTCCTTGGCGACGTCCGCCTTGCTCCTCCCCACGTCCTTCTCGGAGTAGAGGACCTGCCTGTGGAGGTTGCTTCTCTCTATGGTGTCGAAATCGACGATTCCTATCCTGCCGACACCCGCCGCCGCGAGGTACGTCGCCGATGGCGTGCCGAGCCCACCCGCCCCTATGATGAGGACGCTGGCGGACTTGAGCGCCTTCTGACCCTCGAGGCCCACCTCGGGCATTATCAGGTGCCTGCTGTACCGGGCCAGTTCGCTGCCCGAGAACGTGACGTCCTGCCTGTCGCGGCTGCCCGACGAGCCGCCGGCCACCGAGGGGACGATCATCAGAGTGTCCCCATCCTTGAGCTGAGTGTCCTCCCCGCTGATGTAGCGTATGTCTTCCTCGTTTAGGTAAATGTTGATGAAGTTCCGCAGCCTGCCGTTGTCCGAGTAGAGGTACCGCCTGAGCCCCGGGAAGCTCGTCACGAGCTCCTGCAGGGCGCTTCTGACGTCCCTCGAGTTCAGCTGAAGCTCGTCCTCGTTGTTGGTGTGCTGCCTCAGCGCGGTCGGTATGATTACTTTCACTGACATATCATCACTCAACTACTTCTATCTGCTCCTCGGAGACGGATTTACGGTCTTCGCTCGGGATCCACGACTTCGTGTCCCCCGCCTTCCCCTTCGGGACCGAGACGACGATGTAGGAGTACCAGGGGAACGAGTGCTCCAGGTCGAACTTCGAGAGCGTGGCGGGGTAGTCCGGGTGAGAGTGGTAGACTCCGGCTATGCTGAACCCCCTGTGCGAGATCGCCCTGTCGGCCTTGAAGAGTTCGAGCGGGTCAATATCATATCTGTCGTGCTTCGGTCCGGGATATGCGTTAGCCACCCTCATCGACTCAATTATTCTCTTGTCCTTGTCCGCGATGAGGAGACCGCAGCACTCATCTGGGTACGTGGACCCGGCGTGGGCATGGATCTCATCAATAACTTGCTTTGCAATCCGCGTGGTCATCTCTATTGTTCACGTTGGCATCAAGATTACCTGGAAACAAACTCGGCATCCCTTAACCGCCCGTGCGGGGGCGGTGGGTGCTTCATAAAGATGGCGAAAGGAATATTCGTGGAAGAATAATAAGAGGAGGAGCCTGGGGGAATTGATTACATTCCGCCCATGCCGCCCATCCCTCCCATTCCGCCCATGCCACCGCCGGGGCCACCCGGAGGCGCACTGGACTTGCTGGAGGCTATCACGTCGTCGATGCGGAGTATCATACACGCTGACTCCGTCGCGGCCTTGAGGATCTGCATCTTCACGGCCGTCGGCTCCACGACAGACTTGTTCCACATGTTGGCGACCTTCCCAGAGAGGGCATCCACGCCCGCCCACTTCTCGCCCTTGCTGTGCCTCGCCCTGAGGTCGACCTGTGTGTCGATTGGGTCCATCCCTGCGTTCTCTGCCAGTATCGTCGCGATGGTCTCGACCGCCTCAGCGTACCTGAGCGCGGCGAGCTGCTCCCGTCCTGAGAGCTTCTGGGCCCACGCCCTGAGCTGGCTTGCGACCTCGACCTCGGGAGCTCCCCCGCCGGCGACGATGGAGGGCATCTCGACGACGTCCTTCGTTACCATCAGCGCATCGTGGAGGGCGCGCTCTGCCTCGTCTACGACCCTCTGCGATCCTCCCCTTACGAGGATGGTGACCGCCTTCGGGTTCTTGCATCCCTCGATGAAGACCCACTTGTCCTCCTCGATCTTCCTCTCTTCTGCGAGCTTGGCCTGCCCGAGATCCTTGGAGCTAAGGTCATCGAGGTTCGTGACGATCCTCGCGCCCGTCGCCTTGGCGAGCTTGGACATGTCGCTCTCCTTCACTCTTCTGACCGCCATTATTCCCGCCCTGGCGAGATAGTGCTGGGCCACGTCATCGATGCCCTTCTGGCACACGACAAGGTTGGCTCCGGCATCCTCGATCTTGTCCACCATGCCCTTGAGGATGCTGTTCTCCTCGTCCAGGAACTTCTGCATCTGGTCCGGGTCGTTGATCCTGATCTCTGCGCTGAACTCGGTCTTCTCGATCTCCAGGGGAGAGTTGATGAGTGCTATCTTGGCACCGTCCACCTTCTTCGGCATCGCAGAGTGAACCACCTCTTTGTCCAGGGCGATTCCAGAGATGAGCTTGGTGTCCACCATCGAGCCGCCTGCCTTCTTCTCTACCTTGACGTTGTCGATGTCCACCTTGTAGCCGCTCTCTGTCTTCTCGGCGACCTGTGTCACCGCGTCGACGACGAGCTGGGCGAGGTGCGGAGCATCGTCGGAGACCAGCTTGGTCATCATGCTGGTGGTCGCAATCTTTAGCAGGTCGGTCTTCGAGGAGGGGTCAACCTTCTCGGCTATGCTCTCGAGAACCAGCTGCGCCTTCTCGAGCGCCTTCATGTAGCCGTCGACGACGACGGTCGGATGAACGTCCTTGCTGATTAGGTCCTCGGCCTTCTCTAAGAGAGCTCCTGCGAGTATCACCGCGGAGGTTGTGCCGTCGCCCACCTCGTTGTCGGTGGCCTTGGAGACCTCGACCAGCATCTTCGCTGCGGGGTGCTGCACATCGATCTCCTTTAGCATGGTCGCGCCGTCGTTGGTGATCGTGACGTCACCGAGCGAGTCGACCAGCATCTTG
>JAPCJS010000069.1 GCA_027886825.1 Nitrososphaerota archaeon | reverse complement strand
CGCGCGCTCTACGAGGAGATCAAGAGCCTCTGCCACGCCGTCGTCTTCCTACCCATACACCCTCCGGAGATAGACCGCTACGTCACGTATGGCCGACTGCACCGCAGGCTCAACTTTCTAGAGGCGATCCACATGTCGAGGATCATACCTCTCCTGACCGTGGAGCAGGTCTTCATAGACGCGCCCGACACTAACCCTGTTAGGTTCTCCTCGGAGCTCTCTGGGATGCTCGATCCGTGCCCGAGGATAGTGGCCGAGCACAGGGCCGACCGGAACTACGTCGTGGTCTCAGCCGCGTCGGTCGTCGCCAAGGTCGAGCGCGACCGAGCCATCGAGCTCCTTCGGACCGAGCACGGAGAGTTCGGCTCCGGCTACCCATCGGACGAGGACACGATAACCTATCTCCGGGAATGGGTTGAGAGAGAGGGAGCGATCCCGCCTTTTGCCAGGAGGAGCTGGAAGACCTGGGACCGCATCTTGACGGTCACGCTCTTCCCCTAACCCGCGAACCCGGCCGAGATCAGAGCGTGGTCCTTGTCGAACGGGCTCAGCTCGATTATCCTCTCGACCGAGAAACCGGCCGCCGAGAGCCTCTCGCCTTCCTCACGGAAGACCTCGCGAGGCTCCCTGAGCACGTCTATGCTCCTCGACTTTATGATGAGGAGCAGCCTGCCTCCCTTCTTGAGGTTCTTCCTGCAATTCGCTATCGCTATCTCGGTCTGGTCTGGCTGCGCAACGTCGCAATAGACGACGTCCACCTTCCCGAAGGACGCGAACTTCCCTGTCTCCCGGGCGTCGGCGATGTAGGGTACGACATTCCTCCGCACCCGGGCGACGTTCTCGACGAACTCCCTCCCGACGCGGGGAGCGAACTCCACCCCGATGAGCAGCCCCTTGGGCCCGACAATGTCGGAGACATGCGAAGGGGTCGTCCCCGTCGAGGTACCGAGGTATAGGACCTTGTCTCCCATGCGGATGAGGTCGGGCGCCAGGCCCTTGAGTATGGCCCCCGCGAGCTTCGACCTGAACGGGTCCCAGGCCCGGTACTCAGTCCCTTCTATTTTGATAAGGTCTTCGCCGTACGTCCTGTTGCCCGGAACGAGGTTCTTTGTAAAAACCTCTTCCCTTCCGCCCCTTCCCATAACGAGGACGTTTGTCATCTCTGAACGATCTTTTCGGGGCGACCGACTCCTTTGGCTCCTTATACTTTACCCTGATCTCGTCAAGCCTCCTCTCGAGCGTGCCAGTCAGCGAGTCCTCCTTCTCGCCTCGGTAAAAGTCGATCCTCGCGGCGATCGCGATCTTGTTGGCGAGGGCGCGGGCTATCTTGCCGCGCTGCCACTTGGGCGCCGTATGCACAGCGTCGTGCTGGAAAAGGATGCCGTGCTTCGGGGGCCTAGCCCCCGTCCTGAGAGACCTGAAGAGCGCCTTCTCGGCCCCCAGGACCTGGATAGTACTAGCGGGGAGCCTGGCCAGCCTGTCGAGCCCGCCGGCCTTGGCGATTAGCCGAGCCCCGATGCTGGGACCGGCCACGTTCGTCGTATTCGGGGCGATCCGCTTCATCGTCGACTCGACGTACTCTGCCAGCTTGTCCCTGTCCGCGGCGACCGCGACAGCGATCTGGGCGAGCCCCACGACCCGGTTGATGTCCCTCTCAGTGACCGTCCCGCCCTTCGACCTCTCCGCCGCGAGGATTATCGCCTCGATCTTCTTCTCGCTGAACCCCTTCCCTTCGAGTTTCCTCTCGGTGAACTGGTCCCTCGAGCCTGTCTCGATTATGAGCTTGCTCAGGGCGACGTTGTCCCCTATCATCTGCAGCAGCTCGGGGAAGTGTAGGCTGTACCACTCGGCGACCCGCTCCGAGGTTATGTTGAGGAAACGATCGAGTTCGTCGAGCGCCTGGATCCCGTGGACGAGCTGGAGGTCCTCCCGCGAGGACTCGGTGCTGATCTTCTGCTCGGCCGCCTGCAGCGCTCCCTGTCTGACAATGTCGAGCGCCTCCTGGTCGTCGGCCGCGAGCCCCGACCTCACGATTATTGCTATCTTCTGCGAGTTGAGCTCCTCGAGCTCCGGCTCAGTCAGCAGGCTCACGCTGAACCCCAGCCGCTTGAGCTCCTGGGAGGCCGTGGCGTCCATCGCCTTGATCGACTCCATCCCGTCCGCCCGCGCTCTCTCCCCGATCTTCACTATGCCCTGAGCTCGCACCTGTCCCTTCCTCTCGGCAGCGAGGACCTTCATCCCCTGCAGGAGGACCAGACCCGCCTCGGTCTCATATAAGACTGGCTCTTCGGACAAACTGTTCGCCCTCCGTTCGGTCATCGGCTTAAAGGTTATCTTGGTAGCGAACCGGCATCTCTGATGTTGGTGGACAGGCCTCTCCGTGTCTCATTCGCCGGGCTGAAGCTCGAGAACCCACTGATGCTAGCGTCGGGGATCGTCGGGGTCACCGTGGACACACTTGCCCGCGCCGTGGAGTCGGGAGCCGGCGCGGCGGTCTCCAAGTCGATCGGGCTGGAGCCCAGAGAGGGGTACAGGAACCCAACGGTTGTGGCCACGGACAGCGGCCTGCTGAACGCAGTGGGACTCTCGAACCCGGGCGCCCGCGTCTTCTCGGAGGAGCTCTCCGAGGTGAAGGGACGCCGTCTTCCGATAATCGTCTCGATCTTCGGCGGCGGACCGACCGAGTTTGGCCGGGTCACGGAGATCCTTGACAGGAACGAGTTCCTCGCTTACGAGCTGAACCTCAGCTGCCCTCACGTCGAGGGGGTCGGGACGGAGATAGGCCACGACCCCGAGGTCGTCGCGTCCGTCGTGAAGGCTGTGCGCGCAAGGACGCAGAAACCGATATTCGCGAAGCTCTCGGCGAACACGCACAGGATGGTGGATGTGGCCAGGGGCGCCGTCGACTCGGGCGCGAACGGCCTAACCGCGATCAACACCATGAAGGCGATGACGATCGAGGTCGAGACGAGAAGGCCGACGCTCTCGCACAAGTTTGGCGGTCTCTCCGGGTCCGGGATAAGACCGATAGCGGTCGCACGAATCTACGAGCTCTATGAGAACTTCAAAGTCCCCATCATCGGCTGCGGCGGCGTCTCAACCTGGGAGCACGCGGTCGAGCTCATCCTGGCGGGAGCGATCTCGATCGAGGTGGGCACCGCCCTCTACGAGGGGTACGGCGTCTTCAACAAGATCAACAGGGGGATCGAGCAGTACATGAAACGCAAGAAGTACAGGAAGGTACAGGAGATGGTTGGGCTTGGACATAGGTTCTGAGAAAATACGAATCCGGCGCGTCCTAAGGAACGTCAGGGAGAACCGCAGCATAAACACGGTCTACTTCAAGGACGAGGACTGCTCGTCGGCAAAGCCAGGCCAGTTCGTCATGGTCTGGGAGCCCGGGTTCGATGAGTTCCCCATGAGCCTCTCGCACTATGATGAGCAGGGCATATGCTCGGTCACAGTCAAGCCCTGGGGCCCGGGAAGCAACGAGCTCGTAAGGGCGAAACGGGGGGACCTCATCGGGATCAGGGGTCCGTACGGCCGTCCCTACACCGTCGAGAGGTCCAGCTCCCTCCTCGTAGGCGGAGGCACAGGCCTCGCGCCCATGCTCCCTCTTGCCAAGGCGCTCCTCAGGGCCGGTGGGCGGGTCGGGGTGGTGATTGGTGGGAGGTCCAAGGCGGACCTGCTCTTCGAGAAGCAGATGCAGAGGATAGTGAAGAAGACGAACCTGTATCTCACGACCGACGACGGGAGCCACGGGCACCCAGGGTTCGCGAGCGACCTCGCCGAGCGACTGATAACGGAGAGGAAGGTCTCGCGGCTCTATACGTGCGGCCCCGAGGTGATGATGAGGAAGCTCTATGACATCTCCGCGAAGGCTGGGATCGACTTCGAGGCGAGCCTAGAGAGGAGCATGAAGTGCGGCATAGGCATCTGCGGCAGCTGCGCGGTCGGGAAGAACCTCCTCTGCCGTGAAGGAGCGGTCCTGGACTCCGAGGCGCTCAAGGGATCGCTCGACGAGTTCGGTCTGCTACAGAGGGACCCGTCCGGCAGGTACATACGCATCTGAGATGCCTTGGACCTGCGCAGGCCATACACCGGGCCTGAGGGGGCGACCCGACAAGGTCGGAGTGATCGGATGTGGTTGAGGTCGGTCAGTGGTTGGTGAATTAGTTAGTCCGTTAGTCAGTCATGCGGTGCTCGGGCGTGCCGCCCCGACAAACCTTTTTACGAGCGGGCATGGGATATACAGGCAGAACCAGCTTGAGCCTTTCCTTCAAGAAGATCGTCGACCTGGCGGTACCCATGACTCATATGAACACGCCCGTCTACCCGGGCTATCCTCAGCCGTTGCGGACCACATTCTCAACGGTCAGGGACAACGGGTACGAGTCGTACGTCTGGACCTTTGTCGAGCACGTCTCGACTCACGTCGACGCCCCGGTCCACATGGTCGCAGGAGGTGCAACCGTTGATAAGATGCCGCTCTCGCACTACATCGGCAACGGGGTCGTACTGGACTTCTCGAAGAAGGCGAAGAGGTTCCAGATCAAGAAGGCCGACGTCGAGAAAGCGATCAGCTCCACGGGGCACTCAAAGGAGATCGGGAAGGGCTGGATAGTGTTGTTCCATGTCAACTACACCGCGAAGAACACCGCGGCCGACTGGCTGGAGCACCCCGACATCACCAAGGAGGCGGCGGAGTACCTCGTCAGCCTCGGGATAGAGGCGGTGGGCATCGACGCTCCGGGTCCGGACCATCCCCCCTTCGAGGCCCACAAGGCATTCCTTCCAAAGCAAGTGGTCATCTTCGAGAACCTCAACAACCTCGACCAGCTCGTCGGCGAAGACTTCCTGTTCGTGGGTACTCCGATCGCCCTGGCGGGTGGGACCGCGGGCATCACGAGGCCCGTCGCGCTGGTTCGGTAACTGGTGCCTACGGACACTCCCGGCGCGGATAGGATCGGCGAATTCCTCTTCATTTCGCCCACAGAAAGACCAATAGATTCATATATCATGCGTACACCGTACATTTGCTAGGTTGCAGAATCCGACGAAAAATTTCGCGAGGGATGCGACTGGCCTTGTGAGGGAATTCGGTGCGATAGACACACTCCTCTTCGCTTCTGTCATGGTCTTTGCGCTCGTCTTCACGACGACGCAGTTCGCGTGGTTTTACGGGAACACGCTCGGCGCGAGCCTTCCCCTGACCCTCCTGGTCGCGTCGGTGCCATTCATCTTCCTCATGCTCGCGTACTGGGCGATCGGGATCACCATGCCCAGGTCGGGCAACGACTATGTCTGGGTCGGAAGGATCTTCCATCCATCGATAGGATTCGCGTGGGGCCTCTTCTACATGATAGTCGTATTCTTGGTCGCTTATGTAGGCGAGATCGGTCCATTCTCGTATGCCATCTCTGCGGCCCTCACGATCCTGGGCCTGCAGTCGAGCTCGGCCAGCCTCACCAGCCTGGGCACCTTCCTGGGCGGGACTCTCGGTACGCTCGAGCTTGCAATCCTGTTCACAGTGATATTCGGGATATTCGCGCTCTTCGGGACACGGTTCATCAAGGGCATCCTCTACGTCACCTGGATCGCAGCGCTGGTCGGCATCGGCCTGATGTGGTATATCCTCGGCACGACAAGCACCTCGACGTTCGTGAACCACTGGAACACCTTCCTGGCGGCCGGCAACTCGAGCCTGACCTACAGCGCTCTCCAGACGGCAGGTTCGAGCGGTTTTCCGGGCATCGCGACGGGGCTCGGGGCCATCGGGGCGGCGCTGCCCCTCGCCTTCCTCTTCCTGTTCGGGGGTAACTATGCCAATGGTTTCGCAGGCGAGATCAAGAACGTCAGAAAGGCCATTCCGATCGCCCTCTTCCTTTCGCTGATCTTCGGGATCATATACTGGTCGATCACATCGACGCTGACGATCGACACGGTGGGTAATTCGTGGATGACGATAATCGGACGAGCATGGGATACCGGTGGTGTGAATAGCGCGGCATATCCTCTGCCTTATGCACCTACTCAGCCCCTACTCCTCGCCGTCGCGGCCTACCCCAACAACGCGTTGATCTCCGTGATGTTCGGCACATACATACTGGGCTCGATCGGCGCGCTCTTCACCTACTTCTGGGTCCCCAGCAAGTACTTCTTTGCCTGGTCCTTCGACAGGGTCCTCCCATCCAAGTTCGCAGACGTCAGCCAGCGCTTCCATACCGCGTATCTCTCGGTAGCGGTCATAGTGGTGCTGGGCGTGGCCCTTACCTATCTGTACGCGTTTCTCGGGTACTCTACCTACTTTACGATGGGTACCGTCCTCTGGGGGGCCGCCTACATCATACCGGGTCTCGCACTCGTCGCCTTCCCCTATGTGAAGAAGGATCTCTTCGCACAAGCACCTGGATGGGTGGCGAAGAAGGTCGGCGGCGTTCCGATCGTCAGCATCATCGGCATAATCGTGGTCGTCGCATTCGCCTACGTCTCGGAGGTGGCCTACACGAATCCCCTCATTACGCTCGCAAGCGCGGCCAGCGAGGAGTTCGCGGTGGGTCTGATAGTTGCGGGCTTTGTAATCTACTTCGTGAGCGACGCATACCACAGAGGAAAAGGGATGAATCTCGACATGGCGCTGAAAGAGATCCCGCCAGAGTAGAGCAGATAGTCCAATAAGCCGCGCAGGACATCCCTGGTCATGAAGACCATGTCAGCAAGAGCGACCCGTGCCTCCTCTTCCCAGAAGTCAATGGCCGTGGCCTCGGCCCATCCTCTCGCGTCGGCCGCGGGGCTCAAGGTCCTGAAGAAGGGAGGGAACGCCGTCGACGCGGCGGTCGCGACCAGCCTGGCGCTCGGCGTCGTCGCCCCAGCGTTCTCCGGGATAGGAGGCGGAGGTTTCTTCCTGGTCCACCTCAGGGGAGAAGAGACGCTCTACATCGACTACAGAGAGGTAGCGCCCCGGGCCTCGAGGCCGGACATGTTCGAGCTCGATGAGGAGGGAGAGCCGATCGACTTTGCGAGCAGCATGGGACACAGGGCGGTGGGCGTCCCAGGGACGGTGGCCGGCCTCACGCACGCTCTCGAGAACTACGGTCGCCTCAAGTTCAGCGACGTCGCCTCCTACGCGATAGATTACGCAAGAAAGGGGTTCGCGGTGAGCCGCTTCCTGGGTTACATAATCTCGAACAACGTGGACAACGCGTCACAGAAACTCAGGCGGTTCCCCGAGACTGGCCGGACCTGGCTGAGGCAGGGCCGCACCTATAGGACAGGCGAGCGGAAGCTGAGCAAGGACCTCGCCGACTCGCTCGAGCTGATCGGCAGGGAAGGAAGGGACGCTTTCTATAGCGGCCCGCTTGCGACCGCGATCGCCGGAGAGATCTCGAAGAAGGGGGGAGAGATGGACGGGTCGGACCTCGCGCAGTACTCGGTAGAGGTCAGGAAGCCGGTAACTGGGAGCTACCGGGGTTTGGAGATCCATACGATGCCGCCCCCGAGCATGGGGGGTCTTGCGATGCTGCAGCTGCTCAACATCTTTGAGAACATGGACCTTGGCAGCATGCGGCTGAACACGGCCGAGTCAATCGCAGCGATGGCCAAGGGGCTCGCGGTCGTCTGGCCCGTCCTCAGGAGAGAGGTCGCAGACCCCGAGTCCCACGCGATCGACCTTGAGCGGCTAAGTTCTAAGGAGTACGCCGCTAGGCTCTGGTTCAGCCGCGGCGAACGGGGGGTCTCGCGCGGGCGCGACGCGGGGAGCCAGACCACGCACCTGAGCGTGATCGACAGGGAGGGCAGCGTCGCTGCGATAACCGAGTCTATCGAGTGCTACTTCGGGTCGGGTGTCACGGCACCCGGGACCGGGTTCTGCCTGAACGACACCATGCACGACTTTGACCCGCAGCCAGGGGCCCCCAACTCGATCGCCCCTGGAAAGAGGCCGCTGAGCAACATGGCCCCCACCCTCCTGCTCAGGGACGGCGAGCCGTATCTCGTCGCCGGGAGCGCCGGCGGGCCGCGCATCGTTACGGCGACCCTCCAGACGATACTGAACGTGGTGGACCACTCCCTCGACCTGCAGAGGGCGGTCGACGCGCCGAGGATCCACTATCAGGGCGCGGGCGCCATCAAGATGGAGAGCAGGATAGGGGCCGCGGTTAGGAAGGGGCTCATGGATATGGGGTTCCGGTCGGAGACCCCGAACTATGTCCAGCTGAAGCCCGGGTATGACGTCTACTTCGGAGGTGTCAACGCGGTGATGGCCGGTCCACGAGGCGCACCGAGAGGGGCGGCAGACCCCCGCAGACAGGGTGGGGTCGCAGTCGGCTGACAAGCATTAACTATTCCAGGCGAGACGAACAGGAGCGCAGAGCCTTGAGCAGGTCTGAGAAGATAATTGAACGGCTTAATCGGTCCGTCGCAACGAGCAGCAAGGTCCTCTTCTATCCTCTGGTCGTGAAGGAGGCCCATGGCTCCCGGGTAACCGACGTCGATGGGAAGACCTACGTCGACTTTAACGCGGGCTGGACGGTAGCCGGGGTCGGCTACTCGAACCCCGAGGTGGTCGGGGCGATAGAGGCGGAGCTGAGGGTCAGCGCCGGGGTGCCGGCCGGGACATTTCCGAGCGAGACGGCTGTGGAGTTCGCCGAGAAGCTCCTCGCCGTGACCCCGGGGGACTTTGAGAAGCGAGTCTGGTTCGGCCACTCGGGGACGGACTCCTGCGCGGCCGCCTACAAGCTCCTGCCTCTCGCGACCAAGAGGCAGCGCATCGTCTCGTTCTATGGGGGAATGCACGGGGTAGACCTTGCAGGACTGGCCATGGGCGGGATGCTCGCGACAACTAGGTACCCCGTGCCGAGCGTCGTCTCCAAGGTCCCCTACGCCTACTGCTACCGCTGCCCCTACGGTCTGGAGTATCCAAGCTGCGGCGTCTACTGCGCGAGCGGCTTTATCGAGGAGGTGCTCTTCAGGAACGTCTGCCCTCCAGAGGACACCTCGTTCATTATCGTGGAGGCGATGCAGAGCGACTCCGGGGACATCGTGCCTCCCGAGAGATATCTCCGGATGCTGAAGAGGACGACGGAGAGGTTCGGGATCGCGTTCGTGGCTGACGAAGTGAAGATCGGGTTCGGCAGGACCGGCAAGATGTTCGCGGTCGATCATTCCGGTGTCGAGCCCGACGCGGTCGCCCTCGGCAAGTCGATGGCCTCCGGGATCCCGACGGGCGCGCTCGTCGCGCGCAAGGAGCTCTTCCCCCGCGGTTTTGCCTTCTCGACCCTCGCCGGGAACGCTGTGAGCGCTGCGGCAGGTCTGGCCACGATTAAGATAATCGAGAGGGACAGGCTACCCGAGAGGGCGGCGAAGCTCGGACACAAGCTGAAGAAGAGGTTCAAGGAGCTGATGGACCATCATCCGCTCGTCGGTGACGTGCGGGGCGAGGGGCTCTTCGTGGGCCTGGAGCTGGTGCGCGATCGCAGGACCAAGAAGCCTGCCAAGGCCGAGACCGCGAAGGTCGTGTATCGGGCCTGGCAGCTCGGTCTGCTGACCGTCTTCGTGGGGGCCGAGTCGAACGTCATCGAGATTACACCCGCGCTCACGATCACCGAGGAGGAGCTTGACACGGGGGTGGAGATCCTGGAGCGGGCCGTACTGGACGTTGAGAAGGGACGCGTCTCTGGCTCGCTGGTCCGCGGCTACACGGGCATGTAAGTGTCGCTCTCGCTACCAGGGGTTGTAGACCCGCTTCGCGTTCCCGGCAAGTATCATCTTCGCCGCCTCGTAGGCCTCGTCCTCGTCGTAGACCTTTGCCTTTACAAACCCACCCAGGACCTCCTCGAGGACCTGCCTTCCGATCTTCGCTCCGGCCCAGTGTATCTCGGGTATGACCACGCCGTCGGAGCCGAAGACGACGCGGGCCGGAGGGGCCATGTCGAGGATCTGCATGGTCTTCTCCGTGGCGCCCGGAATGCTCGCGAACGGGATCATCTCGGACATATCGATGTAGACGTTCTTGAGTGCATTGGCGTAGAACGCGGCCTCCTGCGAGAATGGGTACCCGCCGTGGATGAGGAAGATCTTTGTCTTCCAGGTCTCCGGGTCCTTCAGTAGTCCGTAGAGCTGCATCGGATTGGACCTGTCGAAGACGACGTCGATGTCGCCCATCCCGGCGTGTATGTGGAAGGTCGTGCCCAGGTCCCTGGACTTTCTGATGACACGTCTGACGTACCAGTCTCTGATGTGCTTGACGTCCCTGGCCCTCGTTGCCTTCGACCGCTCATAGTCCTTCCTCACCTGCTCCTCGGTCGCTGGATCGATGTGGAGCCCGCTCCTGTACGCGATGACAGACTTGAAGGCGATCACGTTCTCCTTCTTCACGGCGTCCTCTATCGCCCGATCGAACCGCGTAACAAAATCCTCATAGCTCGAGGACTCGTCGACCGCGGTCTGGAACCTGGGCTCGATCCTCGCCACGCGCCTTATGGGGACCGGCGCCTTTAGCTCAAATTCGTGGATGTCGTTCTTCGCGAGGCCTGCCCCCACCGAGACCTCGGAGTAGCCGTCGTCTATGAAGAGGCCCTCGATCCCGGCATCGTCGAAGAGTTCGCCGCAGTACTCCCAGTAGTCCTTCTTAGCCCTCTTGTTCCTCACCTCGATGACCTCGGAGAGGCGGGGCTTGCACCCCAGGAAATCCGCCATAAGGTGAAGTATCTGCCTGCCCATCGGAGTGAACTCCGAATGGATGACGTTCTCAGGGTCCATCGCTTCCTCGGGCGATAGGCCACCCATGTTCATCAGCGAGACGTAGAGCTCCTTCGATATCTCACGCGTGTCCTCTGCCCACGGATGGCAGTGGTGGTCTATGATCGGATAGGTCGAGACGTCCAGCTTCAAGGTTCCTCGCTCTGGTCGGTCGGTCGGTCTAATATGCGTTGGGACGAGAAGATCCGCAATCGCGACGGGACGAGCAGACCTGAGGGTGCGTCGGCAATGAATCAAATCAATCAGTAGAGGTCGAGGAAGTTGTCGACCTCCCACTGGGTGACCTTGTCCGCCAGCTGCGCGATCTCCTGTTCCTTGCTCTTGATGTACTCGTCGAACAGAAGCTTTCCCATGGTCCGTTCCATGAGCTTATCCTCCTCAAGAGCGGACGTGGCCTCCGAGAGAGAGCGAGGCATCAGCCTAAGTCCCTTCTTCCTTATCTCGCGGTCCGACATGAACGAGAGGTCGAAAGAGAGAGGGTCTCCGGGTTCGGTCTTCCTCTCGATGCCGTCCAGCCCACACGCAAGGATGCAGCCGAGGGTCAGGTACGGGTTGTTCGACCCGTCCGGGAACCTGCACTCGAGCCTCGTCCCCCTCGCCCTCTCGTCGGGTATCCTGATCGCGGCTCCCCTCGCTCCCGCGCCGTACGCGATGGCGTCTGCGTTCCACTTCCCCGGAAGCATCCTCTTGTAGGAGTTCACGGACGGCGACGCGACGGCCGAGATCGCAGGAAGGTGTTCGAGGATGCCTCCGATGAAGTGGTACGCCTTCTTACTGAGGCCCAATCCCCTCGAGTCCTGAGGGTCGGCGAAGACGTTCTTCTCGGCACCGTGCCAGAGGCTCATGTGCATGTGCATGCCGCTCCCCCACCAGTCGTGTCCGATCTTCGGCATGAACGACGCGATGTAGCCGTGCCGGCGCGCAACCGACCTTATCGCGTCCTTGAAGTAGACCATGTCATCGGCCGGCTTCACGCCGGCGTGATTCCTTACGTCGAACTCGAGCTGCCCGCGCCCCCCCTCTACATGGCCCTTTATCGGCTCGACATTTACGGAACGAAGGGCGGAGATGACATCCAGGATCAGCTCGCGGTGAATGT
>JAPCJS010000015.1 GCA_027886825.1 Nitrososphaerota archaeon | reverse complement strand
TTAGCGATGCGGTCGGGGACGTTCGTGGGACCAGGCAGCATCAGAAGCCTCCGCTTCGGGAAAGTGGTCATCGCCATCAGGTCTCTGTGTCCTTGCTAATCATGCTCCGGACCCTGCCGACACCGTCCAGCTCCTTCACGATCCTGTCCACGGCGGGGGGGACGAGGGTCTCCCAGTCCTTCCTCTCGAGTATCCGCGCACGGACGTTGGTCGCCGAGTACTCGCTCCTGTTGAGGTATGGTATCGGGATCACGTTCGTCCCCTCCTCCTTCAGCAGCCTAATCGTTAGCGTGTCGTTGGAGAACACGATGTCGAACTTTGGGACCGTGGACCTCAGTGTCGCGGTCCACACGGAGTGCGAGTCAGCGTCCTGTACCGGTATCAGCATCCACCTGTTGGCGTCGACTCCTGCCTCGTTGAGCGCCGCCTTGATCATCATTATCCTCTCGCCTGCCGTAAAGGGGTTGTCGCGTTCGTGGCTCTTCTGCGCGCTGCCGACGACTATGTAGAGGTAGTCGATCTTCCTGAGGGCGTACTTCACAGCCTCGAGGTGCCCGTTGTGGAAGGGCTGAAACCTTCCGACGAAGAGTCCCACCCCGGTCTTGGGCATCGGTTTCAGGCGCGTTTCGTTGACTATTTAAGAGGTTTTCGGGGCGGTGCTCGGAAGAAACGTTCTCTGGAGGCATGCGTTGACAATCCTTGAGATAGACGGCTCGTTCGGTGAAGGCGGAGGGCAGACGCTCCGCATAGCCACCTCCTTCTCGATCATATTCGGGAGGCCGATCCGGGTGACCAGAGTGCGCGCCGGCCGCAGCATACCGGGTCTCAGGCCGCAGCACGCGGCCACGCTGAAGATCCTACACGAGATCTGCGGCGGCACGCTGCAGGGCGCAGAGGTCGGGTCCACCGAGTTCACCTTCACCCCAGGCCGACCTGAGAGCAGGTCCGTCTCGCTCGACATGGGCACCGCCGCAAGCGTCACGCTGGTCCTCCAGGCCCTCGTCCCTGCCATCTCGCTCTCTGGCGCCGCTCTCGAGATCGAGCTCGTAGGCGGGACAGACGTCCCCTGGAGTCCCACCTCGGACTACGTGAGCAGGGTGCTCTCGCCCTGCCTTGGCCTGACCGGGATAGTCTTCACGCTCGACGTGACGAGGCGTGGTTACTATCCGAGGGGCGGCGGAAGAGCGAGGATACGCATAGAGCCGTGCGGCGAGGTCAGGCCGATAGACCTGTCGAGCAGGGGGCCCGATCCCATGATCTCCGTGATCAGCAGAGCAGGGATGCTGCCGAAGCGAGTGCCCGAGGAGCAGTTCTCCTCGGCTCTGTCAGAGCTGACTAGGGACGGCCTCGCACCAGGCGTGACCGAGGTCCATCTCGGAGAGTCCCTCTCGCCCGGAAGCTCCATCCTCGTCGCCGCTCTCGGCGAGTCCTGCTTCGTCGGAGGGGACTCGATAGGGGCGCGGGGCGTGCCTGCCTTCAGAGTGGGAGCGGAGGCAGCCTCCCGATTCGCGAGGGCCTACACCGCCGGCGCGTGTATCGACCCACACCTGGCCGACATGCTCGCCCCGCTTCTCTGCCTGGCCAGGGGGCCGTCGACGTTGCTGACGTCCGAGGTCACCGAACACGTCAGGACCAGCCTGCACGTGGCGAAGCAGTTCGTGAGCGCTGAATACTCCGTCGAAGCCCGAGGTCGGGCCCAGCTTCTAACCATCAGGCCGAACGAGCAAAATAGCTAATAAGGTGCCGACGGCGGCTCAGTTTGGTCGTTTACTTGTCATTCGATGCTTACATCCCAGGTGCTACGGCGGTAGGGATCACCTACAAGGACGGAGTGGTGCTAGGAGCCGAGAGGAGGATAACGCTCGCCAATTATGTGCTGAGCAAGACGGGCAGGAAGGTCTTCAAGGTCACCGACAGCACGGGGGCGGTCTGCGCAGGTATGGTCGCAGACATGCAGAACCTCGTGCGCCAGGTCGGAGTCTACACAAAGCTGAAGGAGCTCGAAGTGAAGAGGACGCTGAGGCCCGGTGCCGTGGCAAAGCTGATGTCCGTGATCATGTTTGAGCAGCGATATGCGCCGTACATCACGCAGGTGATACTCGGCGGCATCGATGTAAAGCCCAAGGTCTGGGTCCTCGATCCGCTCGGGAGCGTAATAGCTGACGAGTACGCCGCGGTGGGAACGGGTGCCGAGATGGCTGTCGGTGTCATCGAGGGCGGGTTCGCCCCTGCTCTCTCTCTCAAGGACGCAAAGGAGCTGCTGATCACCTCGATCAGGGCGGCCATCGCCAGGGACTCGATGAGCGGCAACGGGATCGACATACTAACGATAGACAAGACCGGGATCAAGGAAGACGAAGCAGAGGTCTGATCACAGGCGTAAAGCGCAGGCCACGCCGCAGAAGATCAAACTGGAAGAGTTCCCGGATAGGATCCTGAAGAGAAGCTGGCCGGAATCTACTCGGGTACGCTCTCGGTGTGGACCTTTCCATCCTTGAGGGAGACGAAGAGGAACCTGTTGTCCTCAAAGACCAGAGTCACCTCGTTCTCCTTCTCGGTCACAGTTAGCAGTCTCTTCTCGACAATGCCGTCGAACTTGGCCATCGAGTTGGACGCTCTCCCATCTTCGTATTTCTGTCTTGCGTCATCACTCGATGAATGATGTGAGCTTCGAGTTCTTCTTCTGTGACACGTACTGCTCGACGCTCTTGCCGGTGGCGCCCTTGACCAGCTCTCGGACTACGGCGTCCATGCTCTTGGCCCGCCTCTGTTCCTTGATCAGCTTCAGCACCTTGTGCGTATCGCCGTGAACCTTCACGCTCTTGATTACGAGCATGAGCGTTCTTCCAGCCGAGGCCTCTTGAATATTTTGGCCCGATCTCATCTCGGGTCCATCGACTGCCCCATAGCCTCACGGGCTCACACCCAGACTTGCTCATCTCCGATTCTTGGCTCGGCTGAAGTCCTTCGGCCAGCGCCGAGGCAGAGTCTCGCTGGTTGGTTGGTGGTGATGGTGACGGTTAGAGTCGCATAACTCAGGATGCAGCTGGAGCCTAGAGACCGAAATCTGGCAGAGACCGAAATCTGGCAGAGACCGAGATACACTTAGAAGATGACGCGACCAGGGAGCGGCCATACCTTCCGACCGGTCAACAGCAAGGAACAGCCTGGACCTAGAAAAGAGGCGAGGACTTCGGTGCTTGCGATCCCAATGCTAGGAGAGGGAGCCTCTCCAGATGCGGACGCCCGGAGGCGTTATCACGATCCTCTCCTCGCCGAGCCTCGCCATGTCTCCGCCTATCGAGGTCGAGAACTCGTACAGCTGCTCGACCGCGCCCTTGAGCTCCTCGATGTTCTTCTGGGCAAGTGGCGTGACCCTCAGTATCACTATCACCCTGTTCGCGACGTCTTCCTGGATCTTGGGTATATCGTCGAGGCTTTTGAGCTGCAGAGCCTTTAGGAGTATATCGGTTCCTTTCTCCTGGCCGTCCGTCTCTTCACTCAAACCTGATTCCAACTGTGGGTGTCACCTTAATGAGTGCCGTCCCCTTTTTAAACCTAGATGAGACGTTTCAGATCTGCTTGTGGGATTCCCAGAACCTGTCGCCGGCATGGTGGACGTTCTTGATTGAGATCCCCTTGCTCATACCTGCCATCTCTTCGCTCGAGACGTTCGCCCTCCCGATCGCGAGGCCCCTCCCCTTGCTCTCATCCCTTACAACGACCAGGGCGTCCTTCCCGCCCCACTGGTCGTACCTTACTATCCCGGGCCTCATCACGTCCGCTCCCTTCAGGATGTACTTGATCGCGCCCTCGTCGATGTAGACAGCAGGAAGGAGGGCGAGCGTCGGGTGGGAGCCGACGAACGGGACGAGCGACCCGTCCTTCTCCACGAAGGTGTGCTTTCCATCGATTACAAGGAATTTGAGGTCGGGTTCCGGCTCGACTATCTCGACCTGTGACGAACGGGAGACGTCGAGCTTCATCCCGGAGGAGTTCTGGACGCGCTCGATGTAATCACGCGAGTCGTGCTTGGACGCGACCTGTCTTTTCAACCTCTATTTGCATCACCCATCAGTTTAATAAAGCCACTCTCGAAAGCTAGGAAACTATCGGTATACCCTAATGTCAGTGGATATGGCAATCAAAGTACTGGATCAGAGCCTCGGGAAGATCGTCCTGATCAAACTAAAGGGCAGCAAGATAATCCGCGGCTCGTTGCAGGGCTTCGACCAGCACATGAACCTATCACTCGAGAGCGCAGAGGAGATCGCAGAGGACGGCGCGTCGACGACTCTCGGCACAGTCGTGGTCAGGGGAGACAACATCATCATGATCTCTCCGCCTCCTGGATAGACCTAGAGCGACGAAACTTAATATTCCCAGCGAAGGCCCATTCCGAGCGCGGTAATTGCCAAGCCCATTTCTCCTGGCCGACCTGACCGCCGGAGGGTTGTCCATCGACCCGGTCACGCTGGCCATCGGCATCGCGGGAGGCGCCGCCGTGGGTCTCGCCGTCTCGTATCTCGTATTCTACAACAAGAGGGGCGGGCGGACCAAGGTGCAGGTGGTCCAGCGCGACCCGGCCGGCCAGATGAGGAGGAAGACGGTCACCGTCGACGAGCTCGACAGCTCGAAGAGGGAGATGCGGACTCTCCTGCTCGAGAGGGACCTGATCTCGGCGACCCTGACCAAGGTCTACGAGGCCGAGAGCGACGGCCAGATCACCAAGGAGGAGAGGGAGATCATCGCCAGAAAGTACAGCTCCCAGATCAGGGACTTTGAGGCCAAGCTGAGGGACAAGGAGCTAATCGTGGAGGTGGGAGAGCTGGAGAGGCTGAGGGATGAGCTGCTGTCCTTGTTCAAGGAGAAGATCCAGAACATCGAGTCCCGCCTTGACCAGGCAAAG
Organism: Nitrososphaerota archaeon; assembly: GCA_027886825.1. Taxonomy (GTDB): domain Archaea; phylum Thermoproteota; class Nitrososphaeria; order Nitrososphaerales; family Gagatemarchaeaceae; genus Gagatemarchaeum. The sequence continues at coordinate 21,025 of JAPCJS010000015.1, read as the reverse complement.
GAGAGGCTGCAGCCGGTGAGGCAGGAGACCCCGAGAGCCGACGTCAGGCAGGAGACCCCGAGATCCACTCGCACGACCGCCTCGGTCATGTCTGTGGAGCCGACCGACGACCTCGAGAAGGCGGTCGAGAGGAAGGCCCCGGTCAGGAAGGACGACAGCGAGGGCGAGAAGCGGGTGAAGGCTCTGCGCGACGAGGTCATGGACGCGCTCGCGGAGCTCGAGCAGATAGACACCAGGAAAGAGAGCGAGGCAGCTTGAAGAACCTCCGAGCCGAGAGCATCGAGAAGATCGGGAAGGCCATCTCATCGAGGATAAGGCGCGGTTCTCTCCTCGGGCTCGGGAGCGGGACGACTATGGCAACCCTGCTACCCATCATCGCCGACGAGCTGACGGTGAGGAAGGTGAGGCCGCGATGGGTCCCGACCTCGCTCCAGATATCGCTGGTGGCGCAGGGGCTGGGACAGGAGACGACCGCCATGGACAGGCCCATGCTGGACCTCGTGGTGGACGGCGCCGACCAGATAGACGCTGACCTGAACCTCATCAAGGGAGGGGGAGGGGCGCTCTTCAGGGAGAAGGTCCTGATCGGGAGCTCGAAGAGCACGATAATCGTCGCTGACGAGAAGAAGCTCGCGGATAGGCTGTGCAGCGGTGGGGTGAGGATACCGGTCGAGGCGCACCCGTTCGCCAGGGTCCCGGTCGCAGAGAGGCTGCGGATGATCGGCGGGGAGCCCAGGATCAGGATCGGCGAGAGAGGGTTCCCCTTCTACACCGAGAACGGGAACCTGATTTTCGACACCGGCTTTGAGCCGGTCGAGAGGCCGTCGGTACTCGAGGGCGAGATAAAGTCGATCGCAGGGGTCGTTGAATCGGGAATCTTCACGCCGAGACCCTTGGAGGTCTACGTGATAGAAGAGGACGGCGGTTACAGGGTCCTCAAGAAGAACTGACGAGGCACACGAAGCAGGCTGAGAGGTGCACGACTGGAGAGAAGAAAATCCAGTAAAACTCTTGTCGTAGCCGGTTTCCGCCGAATCGCCCACGGACAAATTTATATCGGGGCCGGAGCCAAGTGGCACCAGACAATCGAATTGGTTCATGAAGTCGATTACAAGACCAAGGCCATAGACCCGTCGTTCCTGCAGAAGCCAGAGGAGTTTCCTGTGACTGGGACCCACGCAGGGCACACGGTAAGGGCAGCAGGGAAGGCAAGGATGGACGCCGACGGCAAGCCGTACCCTACCACGAACGGCATACACGGGACGGCCGTCGCCGTGGATTTCGAGGCTTGCATCGCAGACGGTGTCTGCATGGACGTCTGTCCGGTATTCGTCTTCGAGTGGCTCTTAAATCCGGGTCAGTCGGGGACCGGAAAGGAGAAGATCGTCGCCAAGGGGACCCCTGAGTGGGACCAGGACAGGACCGACAAGTCGGACCCTGTGAGGGAAGCGGATTGCATATTTTGCATGGCGTGTGAGACGTCCTGTCCCACGCTCTCGATAAAAATTACTCAACCCTAGAAATTTTTTCCCTTCTTTGGGACAGGTAGAAATGTGAGTAGTTTTAGGCTTCAATTTGCGCATGAGTTGACTTGTAGGCGGTTTCTGCTTCCTGGACGAATTGGTCGCGAGCTGCAAGAATTGAACGACGAATAGTCTCCACTTTTTCCATGACTACGGGCCAGGATCCGCTATCGGCTATAGATATTACCAGCTTAGCCTTGGTAACTTTTTCCGGGTGCTTGATTGGCATTCGTCTGAGCAAAGATTGGCACTACGAATCGAGATAGAGCGATGTGCCAGTAGTCATTAGTGTGCGGTATCCCGTACTTGGCGGACTTGGAACCTTTGCGCTTATCTAGATATGGGCCGATAGGGTTGTATCCGAGTATATCCGAAGTGACTCACATAGGAAGTGCAACAGCGCTAGATTGGTGTTGTAGTAGCAAAGCATCAGAACAGTTCTTCCCTGAATGGCTGTAATTACAACGGATCCTTCCACGTCCAGAACACCTGCAAGGTACGAAAGAGACGTTCTCTCGTCTTCGGCGATCCATTTCCAAGTATGTTCCCGGTCTTCCTGCAAGAAGATGAAACTTCCATCCGAGACTGAGCTGAGATTCCATTCGTAGCTCTGCGCGTCTTTCTTGTACCTGGGATGCCTGTAGACATGTCCATATGGGCTGAACAAGCTCGTGAACAGTTCGGCCATCGCCGGATGAGTCGTACTCGTGGAGACTCTGATTGCTTCCGCGGCGTTCGGCCATGGCTTGGTAACAGAAATGTCGCCTTGCCTCAATCCGAGCAGATACGCCCTGTCTTCAGTTGTCCCGTCGAACGATTTTCGCTCATATTTTCGGCGCTTCTCCTTGATCGCCTTGAGCCTCGCTTCCTCAAACAGTCGTGGCTGTATTCCGAGTTGTCTTGTCAGCCATGAGGTGTATCCGCTTGTCTTGTTGCCAATCATCTTGGAAACATCCATCAGCGAGACACCCTTCTCTGGATGCGTGCGCTGGATGAACCGTCGAATCCTCTCCTTTGTCGGTTCGTCGAGGTACTTGATGCTCAGCCCCGGCGTACGCAGCAATTGGATGATCCGTCGGTCCTCTTCCTGCTCTGGTATAGTTACGTCTGCAGTCAGTCTTCCGGATGAGTTCACGTGTTTGCTTGCGTCGGTTTGATCCGATTCCATTTGTGTCCAACTTCCGTTCGCATACCCGTCCGGCTCGCGCGTCCGTCCGCGATCCACTTCTGCCCCATTCTCGTTGCAGAATCAATGGGCAGCTTTTCCGCTCCCGCCCTCAACCTTTCAATCGAGACTTCGCCGAGCTGGACGAAACTGGAAAGGTAGTCCGAGACTGCATTTAAGCGCCAATGAATTTTCCGTCTCATCGTTCAGGCTATCCTAAGCTGTAGCCGTGTGGCAGAGGGGAGGAGGAGTGAAACGGGCGGGATCCGCCCTTGTCGAGGCTGGCGCTAGTGCGAGACGGCCGCGGCTCCCCTCTCGCTCACGAGCGCGCGGTCATAGAACCGCGAGAGCCGGAAGGGCGCGATCAGGTCGGGCATCTTGCCCGTCCCGATGAACTCGGCGATCCTCTTGCCCGAGACCGGTCCTGCCTTGAAGCCGTAGGTTCCCCAACCGACGTCGAGGACGAAGCCCTTCAGCCCGTCCACGTCTCCCATTATCGGGCTGTAGTCGGGGGTCATGTCGCAGATGCCCGTCCACTGCCTCAGGATCCGCACATTCTTCAGCGATGGGAAGAGCTCGATGGCGTGGCCTACGATCGACTCGAGCGTCTCCAGCGTGGAGACCTGGGCGTAGGACGAATACGGGTCGATCTCGGAACCCAGCACGAGCTCCCCCCTATCCGTCTGGTACACGTAGACGTGCAGGTTTGCCGACACGGTGACCACGTCAAGGAAGGGCTTCAGCGGTTCGGTGACACAGGCCTGCAGCGGATGGGTGACGACCGGGAGGTCGACCCCCGCCATCTTTGCGACCGTCGAGCAGTATCCGGCCGTGGAGTTCACGACGACGCCGGCCCTTATGACCTCCCCGGCGGCGGTCCTGACGCCCTCGACCTGCCCCTCCTTGACGTCGATGCCCGTCACCTCAGTCCGCGTGTGTATCTCCGCGCCGTACCTCTCGGCGGCCCGGGCGTAGCCCCACACCACCGCGTTGTGCCTGATCATCCCCCCGGGCGGATGATACAGTCCGGCCTTGATCGGGTAGCGGGGCCGCTGGCTCATGTCGAGCGCGGGTATCTTCTCCTTAATCTCGTCCGGGTAGATCATGCGGCTGTCGACCCCCATCGCCTTGTTCACCTCCGCCCTCCGCCATATGCCGTTCACTGCCGAGTCTGTGTGGGCAAGGCTGATGTGACCGACCTGCGCCATGAGGAGGTTGTAGTCCAGCTCCTTCGACAGCCCCTCGTAGAGCCTAAGGCTCTCGCTGTAGAACCTGATCCCCTCCGGCGTCATGTAGTTGGCGCGGAGGATCGCGGTGTTCCTGCCGCTGTTTCCTCCTCCAAGGTAGACCTTGTCCAGCACCGCCACGTTGGTGATGCCGTGGTTCTTCGCCAGGTAGTACGCCGTCGAGAGTCCGTGTACGCCTGCGCCGATTATGACCACGTCGTATCTAGGCTTTAGCTCGTGCTTGGGCCACATCCGCTCCTTCCTGAACAGTCCTCGCAAGGCTTCTATCCCTCCAGCCCCGCTCCGACCCTGGTCTTCGCAGGGAGCCCCAGCATCGAGCTGCAGGCGGTGGTGCCGATCGGAGCGATTCTGAACTCGCGCCCAGCCTCGCTCACAGCGTCCCAGAGATACTCGGCGTAGCCTCTGCCGACGTACAGGTCGAACGAGTCCACCCGCCTCTCGCGGACCCTGAGGTCCGTGCGGACCATCGCGCACCTGACCCCTGCGACCGCGCCTTCTGTGCAACCCGGGTCCGGAAGTGCTTCCAGAGAGACGTCGACGCTCGAGAGCTTGCGAAGGACGTGCGATGCAGCCGGCCCGATGAGGGCGATCCCTGCCAGCACCGAGGTGGCGTTCGTGAGGTAGACTCTGCGATTCAGTGAAGTGTCTGTCTCGGGCTCTAGCGGCGAGGTCCTGGGGGGAGCATGTCTCGGGCGCGATACGAGCAGTGCGTGTTCATCCGTCAGCCTGCAGACGTATCTCATCGAGCCGGCGTCGCTGGGATAGGCGGCCACATCGCCCGGGCGTCGGGCGGTCTCTCCCGGCAGGATCTCGCCCAGGAAGCCGTCTATCTCGCTGCCCTCGCCCCTGACGTCCACCTTCACGCTGGCGCTGCAGTCGAAAAGGCCCACGGATCCGAGCGCCGCCTCGATCTCCTCCTCTGGCCCGGCGTATCTCTCCGGAAGCAGCCACCCCTCTGACTCGACCATCGTCCCCCCCAGGGCGAGGTGCCTGTGGTACAGTGCGGTGAGTCTGGTGGGCGGGTTCATCTATCTCTTCTCTACCCCTTTGTCCGCCCGACAGGACACCGAGCCGCCGTCATGATCTCAGCCTCTTGCCGTCCGGGTCGTAGAAGGGCCTCAGGGTGACCCTCGCCTCGCTCAGCTTTCCCTGGGTCATTATCCTTAGGGAGCCATCGTCCCTGGTCGAGCCGGAGGAGACGAGTGCCAGGCCGACGCACCTCCCGACCGAGGGACTGAGACGGGCGCTCGTAACGGCTCCGATCAGCTTGTCTCCACCGTCCGAGGAATAGACCTGGTCGCCGTCGTGCGCCATGCCCGCATCCATCACGAACCCCACGAGAATCCTCCTCGGGCCCGCCCTCTTTATGGCAGCCAGCGCGGCCTTCCCGACGAAGTCGTCCTTCTCGAACTTTACTATCCACGGCATGTCTGCCTCGAACGGGTCGGAGAGGGCATCTGTGTCCTGGGAGACGATGATGTGCTTCTTGTCCAGCCTCAGCACGCGCTGCGCCTCCACCCCGAACGGCCTTACGCCGAACTCCTTCCCGGCATCCATGAGAGCGTCCCAGAAGTACTCGCCGTACTCGGCCGGGAAGTGGATCTCCCAGCCCGTCTCGCCGACGAAGCCGATCCTCAGGAGGATCGATGGGACCCCTGCGACGAGGCCCTCGGCCGAGTTCATGTAGGGAAACGCCTCGTTCGAGATGTCGATCCGGGTCAGCTTCTTCAGGAGGTCGCGTGCTCTGGGACCGGCCACGTTTACCGCGGCGAGCCCGTCGGTGAGGTTCGTCACGTGGGCGTCGAGGTTCTGCGCGGCGATCCACCACTCGAGCCACTGCTCCACGAAATCGACGTTGCCCGTGGAGGTGGTTACGAAGTAGTGATCCTCCGAGAGCCGAGTCACGGTCCCGTCGTCGAGTATTATCCCCGCGTCATCGCAGATGACCCCATACCGGCTCTTTCCGGGCTGGAGCCTCGAGAAGATGTGGGTGTACACAAAGTCGAGCAGCCTCGGGGTGTCCTTGCCCCTCACGTCGAGTCGCCCCAGGGTCCCCAGGTCGATCACCCCGACTGCGCCCCTGACCGCGGCGTACTCCTCCCCGACCGGACCGTAGGCGTGAGGGCGTTTCCACTCTCCCAGGTCCATCATCGCGGCGCCGAGCTCGAGGTGCTTGTAGTGCATCGCCGTGAGCTTCGTCGGGTGCAGCTCTGACCCCGCGAGCGCACCCATCGTGACCGGCAGGTAGGGAGGGCGCGATGTCGTCCTCCCCGTCTGTGGGATCGACTTCCCCGTCTCCCTGGCGCAGAGACCGATGGAGGGAAGAAGGCAGATCTTTCCCTGGCACGGCCCGGTCGACAGCGTGCTGTAGCGCTTCAGAGTCTCGATGTCATCGAAACCCTCCGAGATGGCCCGCAGGACCTCCTCCTCGACTACGTCCTCACAGATGCAGACGAAGCTCTTCGTCGCGATCGCCCCCCTGCCACCCCCATACCCGGAGACAGCCGCGCTGAGCTTCAGCTTCCACGCGCGGACCCTCTCCCTGTAGCGACTCTCCGACTCTCTCAGGTCCTTCGAGTACGTCTCGAGATCGTCCCGGGCCGTCTTGACCTCCGGCCCGGCGCGCCCCTCCGCGAGGCTCACCGCCGCTCTCAGTCCCGCGACCTTCGCCTGAAGCAGGGACGTGCTCAGGTCGTGGATCCCGGTGGCGCCCCCGCAGGAGTGGACGGACGCCGGGTGCCCGGAGACGATAAAGTCCCCGACCTCCACGTCATAGACCGTCCTGCACCCCGCCTGATAGAGCAGCGAGGTGTCCGCTTCGAGGGAGTTCGCGAGGCAGATCGTGTCGCAGACGAACTTCCTCTCGGAGCCCTCGATGGCTCGCCCGTTCTCGTCGATCCGGACCAGCGTCGCGCCCTCCACCTTCTTCTTGCCAAGGGACTCTATGATCGCGTATCCTGACAGGATGACCGCACCTGTGCCTCCGAGGACTCGCTGCGGTTCGTCCAGGTCTACCCCGGTGCGGGAGTCGGCGTAGACGGAGACCCCTATGCCCGCCCCGATGAGGGTCCGGGCGACGTCCAGCCCCACGTCGCCGTCTGTTAGGATCGCCACGCTCCTCCCTGGTCGGACCCCGTAGAGGCGGATCAGGCGCTGCAGCCCGCTGGCTGGGAAGACGCCCGGGATGTCGTTGTTCCGGAACACGCTGAACCGCTCGTGGGCGCCAGTCGAGATCACCACCTGCTTCGCGCGCAGCTTGATCAGTCTGTTCCCCCGTACCAGGCCCAGAAGGTTGGACTCGTAGAGGCCGAAGACGGTGGCGCCGCTGACGACGGTCAGCCCTTCTCTCTGCGAAACCGCATCCGAGAGCTCGTTCGCCAGCTGGGACGCTCTCCTCCCGGAGTACCTGCCCTCCCCTGTCGAGGGCTCGAGCCTGATCTCGCCGTCGTCATATCGGAGGTGTCCGCCCAGGGAAGCCTGGTCGTCTACGAGGACAACCCTCGCTCCGAGCCTGCCCGCTTCGAGCGCCGCGAAGATCCCGGCGGGTCCTCCTCCGACGACCGCGACGTCGGCGTGCATGAACTCCTGGTCGAAGGCCTTGTCATCCATCCGCGGACTCGGGCTCCTGGGGTCGCCGGACTCGGCCGACTTCTTCCAATCGGCCAGCTCGTCGTCGAGCGAGCCGAGCCCGGCGAGCTTCCTCATGCTGCTCCTCACCCGCTTCCACTCCCACGGAAAATTGATGAACGTCTTGTAGTAGAAGCCGACGGGCATGAACCTTCCCATCCTCTCGATCGAGGAGTAGACGTCATGATCCAGCGAGGGCCATGCGTTCTGGTGCTTGACGACGGTCCCCTCGCGGATCGGTTCGACGCAGGCCCTCACGTTCGGCCTTCCGTTCACGTTGACCATGCAGTTCGCGCACCTGCCCGAGACGCAGAAGAGGCCTCTGGCCCTGTGATACTTGGAACTCCGGGTGAATATCCGGAGCCCCGAGGCGTACAGGGCGGAGGCCAGCGTGTCTCCCTCGTACCCGCTGAACCTCTTCCCTTCAAAATCGAAGGCAACTGGTCGGGACCTGTCGATCTCCTCGCCCGGGCGCCGTTCTACCCTCCCGTCCTCCCCCGTCTCCCGGCGAGTACGCCCGGAGCGATCGTGGGTCCCGCTCTTTTCTTCTTCCATCTCATTCCTCACCCAGCCAGAAGGTCTTCGAGACTGAGTTGTCGCGGGTGTCCCGGATCGCGATCAGCCATCTCTTGCAGCCGAGCCTGTGATACCACCACTCTCTCTCCGATCCCGCGACGTTCTTCTTCATGTATACATAATCCGCCCACTCCTTCTCCGTGGCGGAGAACGTGGGCCTCTTCCGTGACTCCCCGCCGAACCGGAACTCGTACGCGTCTCTCTCTCCACAGTTCGGGCAATGAAGAAGAAATCCCACAGCGAACCTTCTCTCTCAACCTAGATAATTCTTGTCACGGCTTCAGGGGTAGGTCAGGTAACGGTCTGTCTCCCACTGGCTAACCACGCTGTGATACTCGCTCCACTCCTTCTTCTTCATCCTCACGTAGTACTCGGTGAACTCGTCCCCGAGTGCGTCCGTGATGACCCTGTCCTTCTCGAGCTCGGTCACGGCTTCATAGAGGTTCGATGGCAGCACCTCGATCCCCCTTCGTCTCAGGTCGTCCTCCGTGAGCTTGTACATGTTGTCCTTGTTCATCGGGCCAGGGTCGATCTTGTTCTCGATGCCGTCGAGGCCCGCTGCCAGGATCGCGGTCAGGGCGAGATATGGGTTGAACGCTGCGTCCGCTGTCCTGTCCTCAAAGTGATCCCCAGAGGCCACCCGTATCATCTGGGTTCTGTTGTTACCTCCGTACGTTACGTAAACGGGCGCCCAGGTCGTGCCGGTGGTTGACCCCCCGGAGACCAATCGCTTGTACGAGTTCACCGTCGGAGCGCTCAGAGCCACGTATGACCTTGCGTGCTTCAGTAGGCCACCGATAAAGTGGTAACCCGTCTCCGAGAGGCCGAGCCCTTGCTTGTCCCTCTTGTCGGGGAAGAGATTCCTTGTCTCGCTCCAGAGGCTCATGTGCAGGTGCGCTCCATTCCCGGGCTTGTTCGTGAACGGCTTTGGCATGAACGAGGCGATCGCCCCCATCTGGCTCGCGAGGTACGAGACGGCGAACTTGAAGAAGGTGTGTCTGTCGCACGTCTTCAGCGCTTCGTTGTATCTCAGGTTTATCTCGAACTGGGACGGACCATCCTCATGGTCGGCCGCCTCGCCGTGCCAGCCAAGCTCGTCTAGATAGTCGCTCAGGGTCTGGAGGAACTCCATCCTCTTGCTGAGCAGCTTCAGGTCGTAGCAGGGCTTCGTCGCTGCCTCCGGTTCGTCGAACACGTGGACGCTCTGCCCCTCCTTTCGCAGCAGGTAGAACTCCGGTTCTATCCCGACCTTGAATGTGAGGCCGCGCTCATCGCCCACCTTCTGTAGATAGTTCTGCAGGATCGTCCTCGGACAGTAAGGCCACTGCTTGCCTTCGACCAGGATGTTCGCCGCGAACCACGCTGTGTTCTTCTTCCAGGGAAGGATGGCCATCGTGCCCAGATCCGGGATAGTGACGAGGTCCGGCTGGTGCGGGCTCTGCCCCATCTCTGTGCTGACGGCGAAGCCGGCAAACCCGACCCCGTTCCGAGCAAGGCTCTCGAACTCCGAGACGGGGACCATCTTGGCCTTTGGCGCGCCGTTGATGTCGACGAACTGGGCCAGGACGAATCTCACGTTGCTCTCCTGCAGCCTCTTCAGGGTCTCTGCGATCTGCGCGTTCCTGCCGGTGGGCATGCCTGCTATTCTCCTGCCAGCCTCAGACCGGTCATCATCGAGGCCTCGATAGTGAGAGCCGCGAGGTCCTCGTACTCCAGGCTTTGGAGGTCTCCCTTGCCAAGAGACCTTGCCAGGAGGGCCATCTCCATTGTGATCGAGTTGACCAGTTTCGCGACGCGCTCGGCTGCTCCGGAGGCGCTGGCGCCGCTCAGATCGCGTCTGGTGATATCGCTGGCGAGCTCCCCAGGAGAACGATAGTAACCCGCGGCTATCAGCGCGCCCTCGCGGATGGAGACGGCGTCAGCCCCGAGGGCCAGCGCCTTTGCGGCATCGGCGCCCGTTATGATCCCGCCCGACGCTATGATGTTCAGCTCTCCGAGCGACTTGCTCTCGCGAAGAGCCTCCCTGGCCTGAGGTATGGCTGCGACCGTCGGCATCCTGCTGAAGCTGAGCGCACCCTCTGGGGAACCCGCAGGGACCGTCTCGAGCCCTCTGACGACTATGGCGTCTGCGCCGGACCGCAGGGCCGCCTTCACGTCATCCTTCACCCTGCCAGCCGCGAAGCTTACGAAGACCGGGATCCTGTGCTCCCGCTCGGCCTTTATCTTCTTGATGAGAACTGCGAGCCGTTCCGGGTTCGTGTCGTGCGAGACGTTGACCTGAACCGCATCCATCCTGATGGCGGAGAGGGCTCTTGCACTCTTCAGCTCGGCCGAGACCTCATAGATCAGCCTCTTCGCCTTCGTCTCCTCCGGAAGGAGCCTGCCGCCGATCGACAGGGCAGACTGGATCAGCGAGCTCCCCTCCGCAAGAGCTCCCCTGATGCTCTTTCCGAGCGCGCCGCTGCTGGTTATGTAGACGGGCGTCTCTATCACCAGCGGTACCGACGAGGACCTGGCACCGAGGATGGTCTTTGTCCTGCACTTTTCCTTGTAGCCCTCCAGCGGGAATCGGGTCAGGCCCGCCGCCAGGAAGACCAGTTCGTCGAAGGTCGGGATCTCGCGGAAGGGCCTGAATCCGCTCAGCAGATAGCCGCCATCCGCCCTGAGGTGGATGTCCTGGATGGTCTCGGGGGTCCAGATCTGACTGTGCGGATAGATCATTGCGCCTCTTTCCTTCGTGTGCTCTTCCTATCCATCGTGAACACCCTTTCCGCCCCGACGATCGGCAGTCTGGCCATCACCGATGTCTCGAGATTGAGCGCCGCCAGGTCCCCCGGGACGAGTTCTTGGACGCTCCGCCTGCCGAACGCCCTAGTTATGGTCCGCATCTCCTGCGTCATGGAGTTCAGGAAGTTCGCGACCCTCTCCGAGGCTTCGTCGACGACGAGCCTTCTCTCGAGCTCGGGGTTCTGCGTCGTTATCCCCACGGGACACTTCCCCGTGTGGCACTTGGTGCAGTACCCGGCCTTCACACCCACCTCCTTCTCGAAATCGGTTATTCCGGGCAGCTCCCTGTTGCAGTTCAGCGCGATGATGGCTGCCTGGCCTATGGCGACGGCGTCGGCCCCTAGGGCTATCGCCTTGGCAGCATCCACGCCGTTCCTAATCCCGCCCGACGCGACGAGGTATACCTTGCCTCGGAGGCCCAGCTCCTCCAGCGCCTCCCTCGCCAAGACGATCGCAGGCAGGGTCGGTATCCCGGAGTGGTCCAGCAAGACCTCGCTCGAGGCTCCGGTCCCCGCCTGCATGCCGTCGATCACTACCCCATCGGCGCCCGCCTTTGCTGCGAGCTTCACGTCGTCCTTTACCCGGCAGGCGGGTATCTTGAGCTGGATCGGGACCCTCCAGTCGGTCACCTCCCTGAGCATCTCGACGAATATTCCGAGGTCGTCCGGCCCCATCCATTCCGGATGCCTGGTCGGGGACCTCTGGTCGATCCCCGCTGGGAGATCTCGCTTCTCCGCGATTATCTCGCTTACCTTCTGGCCCATCAGCAGCCCCCCTGTCGCGGGCTTGGCCCCCTGCCCGACGACGACCTCGATGGCATCTCCTTGGACCAAATCCCGAGGCGAGACACCGTATCGGCTCGCATTCAGCTGATAGATCATTATCGAGGCAAAACCCCGCTCCTCGGGGAGCATGCCGCCATCGCCCGTGCAACTCGCTGTCCCTGCCTTTGCCGCTCCCTTTGCCAGAGCCGTCTTTGCGCTCTTCGATAATGCACCGTAGCTCATCCCCGTTATGTAGACAGGCGTCTCCAGCTTCATCGGATCCCTCGCGAAGCGCGTCCCCAGGATGGTCTTGGTACTCACCTGGTCGAGCTTCGTAGCTCCCCCGAATGCAGGAGGGAGGAACACGACGTCATCAAAATGGACGAGCCTCTGAAAGGTGCTGAAACCCCTTATCCGGTACCGGCCAAGCTCCGCCTTGACCTGCACATCCTCGAAGATTCGCTCGTTCCGCTGCTCATCGAGATTCATGAGGTCAGAACTGGTCACTCAATCCCCATCTTCCCCTAATGGTCGATTTGAAGGATTATATGCTTTGATAGATTTCCGGCGCCATCAAACCCCGCCCGCGTCTCCTCGCTCCTCCCTAGGTCGTTTGACTTGCCGCTCGAGGCATCGGGTCGCCCCACGGACAGCACCACCTAAGATCGGGTTCATTAAAGCAGTGTCAATCCATCCATCCATCCATCCCCAGGGAGGGAGAGCCTGTTTCATCCTTAGGATGTCAGTCGCCTCGCATTCAGCTAGGTTGGAGAGGTCATACTCCAGATAGGATCGAGGCAGTCGCTAGCTCAGCCGGTGCGTGGGGTGGCTGGGTTACCGCCTGCGGCAGGACTAGATGACCAACCGGTCCCTTTCGAGGGGTTCGAGAGAGTCATAGTGGTAGAGCTTTTTCTTTGAGACTATCTTGGTCAGCTTCTTCAAAAGCCTCTCGCCTGATATCCCGGATCGCTCCAGCACCGAGGCTATCTCGTCTCTTTCGCGCTGTCCGGGTCTCTCTAGTTTCGCGTCTGACCCGAGCGAATGGACCTTACCCCCGACGTAGATCACACCCTCGTACATCGAGTCACCGGCGGCGCTCCCGACATCACCCAGCACGACAATCCGGCCCTTCTGCATCATGAAACCGGTCAGGAAACCGCTGTTGCCGCCGATGACCAGTGTGCCTCCCTTCATGGATATACCCGCCCTCGCGCCAGCATTTCCATGTACCACTATCTCTCCCCCTCTCATTGATGCACCGACGGATGAGCCCGCGTCCCTCATGAGAACAATCCTGCCAGACATCAGGTTGTCCCCCAGTCCCCACCCGGAGTTTCCCTTGATGGTCGCGCTCGTCTGCTCGCAGAAGGCCAGGCAGTAGTAACCAACGCTTCCGTCGAAATTGATCTGGCAAGGATCGAGAATCCCTACCGCCAGGTTGTGCCTGGCGTCAGGGTTACGGACCGTGATGTCCTTTGCTCCCCGCTTTATCAGATCCTTTATTGTTGAATTGAGCTCCCTGGTCGTCAGCCTTTCTCCGTCGAGGACCCTGCGTTCCGGACGCCCCTGCGGACTCGACGGTGAATCTGCGACCTTGTCCCTGTTCATCGTCATCGGCTTCTCTGCAGCATTCAGCGTCCGCGTATTACCGGTGCGATAGCGACGTTCCAGGTCAGGACCTCGTTCTCCTGTGGTTCGAACCGGTCCAGTCCGTCCGGGAAAACTCGCCTCAGTGCCACCTCCTCCGAGGCGGCCGCGACCATCTCGTCCGTCTCATAAACCACGAAAGGCTTTGCAGACCACCGGTCCTTGGCCATCCCGATACCGGACTCGGTTGAGACAACGTAGGTGAACGTTCCATCCAGGTCATCGAGGCTCTCGTAGAGCACATCCCTGAGCTTCTGCCCTTGGCTCAGCTTGTCTGCTATGTACACGCTGATGACCTCCGAGTCGTTGTGCGTCTGGAAACGGAAGCCCCTCTGTTCGAACTTTCTCTTCATCTCGTGGTAGTTCGTGAGCTGACCGTTGTGAACGACAGAGATATCGGGAAACGGGTACGCCCAGAAGGGATGGGAATGGCCGATGTCGACGATGCTCTCCGTAGCGAGCCTCACGTGGCCTACGCCGTGGGTCCCCCCGATCTTTGAGATGGTGTGCTTTTCATCCAGATCGCGCGCATCGCCGACATCCTTGATCACCTCCGAGCATCGGCCGATGCTGTGTATCTGCACGTGCCCGGTCGCAAGGACAGAGTCGGCCAGGGTTCTCAGGTCCCCTCTGAAGTAGATGCCCATGCGATGGAACGAGCCGCGGCTGGTGAGGGACCTGACATCCCCTCCACTGTCAGCTACCGAACTCTTGATCTCCGCTATCACCGTCTCCTGATCTGCACTCTGGTCGGGTATGAACAGTCTCATGACGTAGTCGCTGTCGAAGTGCTCACCTGCGATGGTGACGCCGGTTGAATCTATCCCGCGATGGCGCATCGCCTGCAGCATCTCCCTCAACTGCAATCCTACGGGTTTCTCCTGTGAATCCTCCAAGCTCCGGTACAACACTGCTGCGATCCCACACAAAGCTACCTATCGCCTCCTTCTCACGTCATCTCCTGAGCGCCAGATAAGGATTTTCAACCCTGCATGGCCTCGTCCTCCGACGCCTGTTCTTCCATGGTCAGGCATGCCCGATCTCCAGGATGTAGCACCATCGGACCCCTTTGCAGGGTCGTCACGATCGGCGCGCCTATCCCAGGACGGCCACGGCCTCGATCTCTATCAGGAAGGAAGGGTCGGCCAGCGCCGTGACACCGATGAACGTGCTGGCCGGAGGATTCCCCCCTTCGATGAACTCCATCCGCACACTCCTTGTCACAGCTATCTTCTCCGGCTGCGTCGAGTACGTGTTGAGTTTTACGACGTTCTTGAAAGAGGCACCCTGGGACCTAAGTATGGCGAGGATGTTCGAGTAGACCTGTCTTGTCTGCGCTTCCAGATCCCCCTCTCCCACCAACTCTCCGCTCTGGTTCTTTGAGACCTGTCCGGAGATGTAGAGGATCTTCTTCGGGCTCTCGATGGAGACGACGTGGGTGTATCCCATCGGGGCGGCTATCTCCTTCGGGTTGGTGAACGATACTTTCGTCATGTCTGGATGGAGGGTTGACCCGAATAGATATGCTCTCTGGACCGCGCCCCGATACCTGACCCCTGGTGAGGGATCAGGTCCCGGTCCACTGACATTCCTTTGCGGCCCGGGTCCCGCTGGAAGAACGGCTCGTCATAGTGCGGCATCGGCTGCGACGCGGGCCGCCGATTCTACTATCGCGGCTACACCCGAGATATTTCCCAGCAGTCCCTCCGGGATGCCGTGCCTCTCTCTGAGATATTCCGGCGAGTTGTACGAGAGTCTCGTTCTTCCGTCCTCGTCTTCCGCGACGAGCACTTTGAGCGGAAGATCGATCGCGAGCGTCGGAGCAGCGATCATGAGTGGGGTCCCGGCCTTCGGACTTCCGAAGATGAGCAGTCGGGTGGGTCTCATCGCTAGCCCCGCTCTCTGGGCGTCTCCGCTGAAGTCTATGCGGGCGAATATTGTCAGTCCCCGCGAGCTGACGGCCGACTCGAGCCTCTCGAGGGTCTCCTCAAAAGATCGTTCGCTCTTCACTTGTATGATGCCCTTCGTGCTGGAATCCAATCGTGACCGGACCTGCTCCGCGTCAGGAATAATTAGCACTTTCCAGACTTCCCTCTTGGCTGGATCCGCGCTGAAGACAGGTAATGACGGGCGTCGCTGATAGTCTAAGACGCGGACCGCTCGGCATTCACACCGCCAGCCGGAGAAGTAGGCCCGGAGGCACTCGACATGCCCAGCATCGTCGGCTGGGGTCAGGCATTTAACCGCGAGGAGCGAGGTCAGGTGACCGTAAAGTGGAGCGCGTCGACCTGACCCCACTCGGCAACGGCCAGCACGGTGTACACTCCAGGCCTGAACGACGCGAAGGTGCCCGGGGAGCTGCCGTCCGCTCCCCACGACCCCCGGACCGCCCCGCTGTACGAGGCGGGAAACTGGATGCACGAGCCTTCCCCGCTTCCACACAGGGCCGCCAGGTAGCTGTATGGTTGGAAGAGGTAGTAGCTGAACTTGAAGACAGCGGGACAGTTGTAGATGCCGGGCGCGTAGAGGGCGAGCGGAGTCGCGGACGAAGCGTTGCTGGCGGTATAGAACCCCTGGGCGACTAGGTATCCGAAACCATGGTTCAGGTTTCCGCAGGGACCGAGGCTCACCTCAGGCAGACTCGCCCAGGCGCCTCCGTCTGCCGTGAGGTTGTTCGTCGTCGACAGGATGTTCGTCAGGGATAGGCTGACGTCCAGCGCCTGTCCCGGCGTGAGCTGCGAGGCGTTGATCGAGAGCAGCAGGGCCAGCCCGTGAGCGCTGGACGAGGTCGAGGGCGGCGGGTCCTCCTGGTCCATCGTCGTGGTCGTCGTCGTGACCGTGCGGGTCGTCGTCCTCGTCGCGCCCGAGACGGCCACGAACATGCTCGCCGAGATCAGCACGCCCGCCACGACGATCGCGGCTGCGATCGCGGTATGGCCGCGTTGGGGGTGCTCGCTCATCCTAGCATTACCTGACGGCTTTTTGGCACCGGTTATGATTAATAGTTTTGTCCGAACATAGCGGCGTAGCTGCGCATGGTGGACGATAGCAAGGGGACGGAGACCATCGACGGGAGCTGCGTCAGGTGCAACAGGAGAACTCGCCACGTCGCCCGGTCCGGAGCCGGTCGCACCGAGTACCTCGAGTGCGTCAGGTGCGGAAACAAGGTCGACGCCAAGGCCTTCGTCTACGACAACCTCGATGCGCTCTCCGAGGACGGCAGGCCCGGGACGTCGAAGCGGCGCGGCCAGAAAGGGATTTAACCGTAGGTCGGGGGCTCCTTCAGCTGCCTTGGAAGAAGACGCTGAGCTCCGTATGATCAACGCCAAGAAGATGGCGCAGCTGAAGAGGAGGGTCGAACTAGCCAGCGCTCCAAAGATACAGGAGAAGACCAACAAGGAGGTGGTCGTAGACCACCTCTACGACAGAGGAGAGGAGGTCCTCGATACGGCGTACTCGTACTACCCGAAGGAGACACCCATCGTCGTGGACTACCTGGCCAAGTACATCAAGCAGCACAAGGAGAACGAGAAGATAAGCGGAGGAGAGCTGCTCCAGGTCTTCAGGTCCCTGGGGCTGAGGTTCAGCCTGAAGACCTCGATAAAGGTCCAGGAGAAGGGCAAGTTCGTGGATCTGAAGGATAAGTTCAAGTTCAACAAGGAAGAAGAGGAAGTTGGCGAATAGCCGGGAAGGGATCGTCCCGCGGACCCTCTTCGAGCCCAAGGCGAAGAGCCCGGTCCTCGTGTGCGGGCTGCCAGGGAGCGGTTATGTCGGCAAGCTCGCGGTGGACCACCTGGTCGAGTCTTTCGAGGGGAAGCTCTTCGAGGAGTTCTACTCCCCGAGCTTCCCGCCGCACGGCAACGTGAATGGAGACGGAGTCGTCAGGGCGATCAGGGGCGAGCTGTATCACTGCGAGACAGGCCAGAGGAACGACCTGTTCGTCTTCACCGCCGACGCGCAACCCACCACCTCCAAGGGGGAGTATGAGCTCTGCGAGATGGTCCTCCAGGCAGCGAAGAGGCGCGGCGCGACGATAGTCTTCACCCTGGCGGCCTACATCACGGGCGGATTCGAGGCCGAGCAGCGGGTCTTCGGTGCGGCCACCTCGCAGGAGCTTCTCTCCGAGCTGACGGAGAACGGGGTGAGGGCGATGAAGGAGGGAGGGATAAGCGGCATGAACGGGATCATCGTGGGGATGGCCGGGCTGCTCGGGATGGACGGGTCGTGTCTGTTGGGGGAGACTTCCGGATACCTCGTCGATCCGATCGCCTCCCAGCTGGTGCTCGAGGCCCTCTCTCGGGTCATGAAGCTGAAGATCGACCTCCAGAAGCTCACGGAGAGGGCAATCGAGGCGAAGCAGGTCATAGGCGATATCCGGACCATGACGGAACAGGGCACCGAGCCGGGCGGGTCCAGGCGCACCGGTCAGCCTGGATACATTGGCTGATGGGTGTACGGCGAGCGATCGAGCTAGCCCTTGATGTTCCCTATCGGCCGGAGGGCGGCTACCTTCAGCGATATCCCGGCCACGTGCATCGTCTCCACGACCTCCGAGATGTCCTTGTAGGCCATGCCGGCCTCCTCCGCGAGCCCGTCGTACGTCGCGGCCTTCACGTAGATGCCCTTCTTCTCCATGCTCTTCTGGAGTGCCTCGCCGCTCACCTCCCGCCTCGCCGCGGTCCTCGACATGGTCCTCCCGGAGCCATGGGCGGTGGACCCGAACGTCTCTGTCATCGCCTTGGCCGTGCCGAGGAGCAGGTAGGAACCAGTCTCCATGGAGCCGCCGATGATGACCGGCTGGCCTATCTGACGGTAGGGGACAGGTATGTCCGGGTGGCCGGGTCCGAAGCTCCTGGTCGCGCCCTTCCTGTGGACGACCAGCTCCCTCGTAGCGCCCTCGAGGGCGTGCCTCTCCACCTTGGCGATGTTGTGACAGACGTCGTAGATTATGTGCATGTCCAGCGCCTCCGGGTCCTGGTGGAAGACCTTCTGGAATGCCTCCCTGACGCGGTGGACGATCACCTGGCGGTTCGCAAACGCCATGTTCGCCGCGCACGCCATCGCGCCATAGTAGTCCTGGCCCTCCTTCGAGGAGAAAGGCGCGCACGCGAGCTCCCTGTCCTTCACAGTTATGCCGTAACGCTTCATGGCCCCGTCGAAGATCCTCAGGTAGTCCGACCCAATCTGGTGCCCGAACCCCCGGCTCCCGCAGTGGATCATTATGACGGCCTGGTCGTCGTGGACGAGCCCGAAGTTCTTTCCCATCTTCGCGTCGAAGAACCTGGCGGGATCGACGATCTGGATCTCCAGGTAGTGGTTGCCCGAACCCAGCGTCCCGAGCTGCTGGATCCCCCTGCTCGAGGCCTGCCTGCTGACCTTCGAGGGGTCGGCGCCCTTGATGAACCCGCCTTCCTCGACCATCTTCGCGTCCTCCTCCCAGCCGTAACCGTTCTCGCCGCACCACTTGACGCCCCAGCGCATCACCTCCTCGAAGTTGGACTGGTTGACCTTGACAAAGCCCTTCACGCCCACCCCGGTAGGAACGAGCTGGAACAGGAGGTCGACGACCTCCTTGATCTTCGGTTTGACGTCCTTGAGCCTCAGATTGGTTCGAATGAGGCGCATGCCGCAATTTATGTCGAAACCAATCCCTCCGGGCGAAATAACGCCCGTTTCAGGGTCGAACGCCGCTACGCCGCCTATCGGGAACCCGTACCCCCAGTGGGCGTCGGCCATTGCGTACGAGTAGCGCTGGATTCCGGGGAGCGAGGCGACGTTCGTCACCTGCTCGATGACGCCCTGGTCCATCCCCTCGAGCAGCTTCTTTGTCGCATAGATGCGGGCGGGGACATTCATCCCTTGCTTGTAGCTCGTCGGGATCTCCCAGATGACCTCGGAGACCTGCTTAGTTTGTGGAGGGACTGGCATCTAGATCTACTGAATTCGGTCGCGTCGGCCCCGTTGAGACTTTAAGTCTTTATCGCGTTTTCAGATGTCCAGGACCACCGTGGCCTTCCAGAGCTCACCCTCGTTCCTCACCCCGAACAGGTGCATCGTGACGGCCTTGACGTCGTTCCTGAGCCGGTTGCGCTGCCTTTCTATGGGCTCTCCCATCATCTTGCATACGAGGCTCCGTCGGTCGCGGGAGACGCGAGGCTCGAACGTCCTGAATAGAAGGGAGTCGACGTCCTTGATCACTATCAGCTCGGTGAGAAAGTCGTAAAGGAGGCCATCAATATCCTCAGTCTTGATACTCACCACCTTCTCGACGGTCGGCCGCACGCTCCTCCGGTCCACCATAACTTCCGTAAGGGCCATCGCGCACGCCTCGAAGAGCATGTCAGGCGAGTCGCCCCTCGCGGCGAAGGCGACGTCGGCCAGGGCGATGTCGGGGAGGAAGCGGTAGGCTGGTCTCTTCAAGAACGGACGAGGTCAGGCTCACCGCCTTTAAAGGCTCGGGGTCGATATTCTTTTGAGGCATCGACCTCGGGAGGCCATCCTCTTGGAGTCGAGGCTAATCGTCGACGGGGCAACGGGGGCGTACGCTAATCTCGCGCTCGAGGAGGCGATCCTGAGGGAGAACAGGGCGCTGATCCTCAGGCTCTGGGGGAACGAGCGGTCGGTGATAATCGGGAGGGCGCAGCTGGCCCGCTTCGAGACGGACGTCGACCGGTGCGCGAGAGAGGGTGTACCGATAGTGAGGAGGGTGACGGCGGGCGGAGCGATCTACAACGGTCCAGGGAACATAAACTGGTCCCTCTTCGTGGGGAGAGAGTTCAGCGCAGGGGGGATAAGGTACCTGTGGGGTGTCCACGACGTCTTCAGGATGGCCGCAGACCTCGTCGTAAGGGCAACCGCAGCCTGCGGTGTCGAGACATGGCTGGAGGAGCCCAACAGGATCCTGTCGGCGGAAGGGAAGGTCAGCGGGATGGCCGCGTACCTCTCAAGGGAGGGCCTGCTCTGCCACGGCACACTTCTCCTGAATGCGGACCTGGCGGATGCGAGCAGCCTTACGCAGCCCGCCGAGGTTCAGCTTGAGAAGAGGTACACGCGGTCGAGGGCGATGAGAATCGCGAACACGGGCATCGGGTCAGATGCATTTATCGCCTCCATGCGTGGAGTTGTGAAGGAGGAGACGGGTGGAGAGATTGAGCCTGGGGAGCCGACAGAGCCGGAGCGGACCAGGATGGCGTCGCTCATGACAAGATACAGCGACCCCGCCTGGAACCTCGGGGATCCATTCGAGGGGGGACCCGGTTGAGCGGTGAGGATGACGTCACCCTGAAGGACGTGGAGGAGGCTGCGACGGTGCTCGAAGGTGTGGCGAGGAGGACCCCGCTCGACACCTCGAGGACGCTCAGCGACCTCTCCGGGATGGACCTGTATCTCAAGATGGAGAACCTGCAGAGGACCGGCTCGTTCAAGCTCAGGGGGGCGTACAACAAGATCTACTCGCTCTCGGACTCCGAGAGGAAGAAGGGGGTGGTCGCCGCCTCCGCGGGCAACCACGCCCAGGGGGTGGCCCACGCCGCGACCCTGCTCGACACCAGGTCGACGATCGTGATGCCAGAGAGCGCGTCGCCCGCGAAGATCGACGCAACAAAGGGATACGGGGCGAGGGTGATCCTGCACGGGTCTGCGTTCGACGAGACGCTGGAGATGGCCAGGAAGATAGCCTCGAAGGAGGGG
>JAPCJS010000025.1 GCA_027886825.1 Nitrososphaerota archaeon | reverse complement strand
GAGAAGGTGAGATAGCGCTCAGGGTTCCCAATAAGGTGAAGAGGCCGACCGGCGAACTCTATGGCAGCGTCGGCAAGAGGGGTGACGCTGTCCACGCGGTCAGGAAATTCAGGTCCGAGGGTGGACGACCCGATGCAGTACATCAAAGGATAGGGAACAAGGTCGGGAACGGTCGCCCGGCCCAAGTTACGCGCAGCAACCGGAGCGACCCGACTGTCACTGCTGTTCTGCACAAAATGGAGCTGGACCTGGAGATAGGAGACCCACCTAATCCGAGGAGCGCAAGAGTTCTTCGGCCAGTCGCCGAGATCAGCACGGAAATAAAAGTTAATTAGAAACCAAGTCCCTCCTGAGGTTACTTGACCTCAGAAACAGACGAAAGCGGAGGTATGAAAGACGAGAGCGCCGGCGCAGCTATGCCGGCCGCGGAGATGAGCGCAGAAGTCGCTCAGCCACCGGAAGCCGAAGCACCCGCACAAACCGAGCCCCAGGCTGGAGGAAAGCGTACCCAGCTCAAGATAGTAAGAGAAAACATACAATCGCTCTCAAAGGACGTCGGAGACTTTGGCAAGAGTCACGAGGTAAGCATCAAGAAGCTGGAGAAGCAGGTCGCCGCGCTTCGTAGTGAGCTGGCCGCCCAGACGGTCTCAAAGGATGTCGGAAGCTTCAGGAAGAGCCATGAGGCAGGCGCCAAGAGGCTAGAGAAGCAGGTCGCCGTCCTTCGTAGTGAGCTGGCCGCATTGAAGAGCAGCATAGCAAAGGATGCAGCCAGAAGCAGAGCAAAACAAGAGGCCACCCTAGCCAAGATCCTGGCAAAGGTCAGCGCAAAGCCCAAGGCAGCGAAAGCCACAAAGTCTTCAAAACCAGCAAAAGGGAAGAAGAAGCAGTAGTAGCATCATAGATCTGTCCAGCCGCGGCCGGGATAGTCTTAAGAAAGATCGAAACCAGTTACCATTGTGCGCCATATCGTCTACGGCGCGGGCGGCATAGGCAGCGTGATAGGCGCGAGCCTGTTCTCCCATGGACATCGGGTGGCGCTGGTGGGAAACCCCGAGCACGTGGAGAGCGTCAGGAAGGGCGGCCTTCGCTTCGTCACCCCCGACCGAACGACCAGCCTGATGGTCGAGGCCTTCGAGACGGCCGAGGAGGTCGCACCATTTGACGACGGGGACGTGGTCCTTCTCACAGCCAAGTCACAGCACACGGTCCGCTGCCTCGGTCAGTTGAAGAACGCCGGCGCATCACGGAACCTGCCGATATTCTGCTGCCAGAACTCTATCTGGAACGAGCCGATGGCATCGAGGGTGTTCGATAGGGTCTACGGCGTGGTGGTCTCTGTCCCTGCGACCTTCCTGAAGCCGGGGGAGGTCGAGACACCGCTCAGCGGCATAAAGGGCCACCTCGAGGTTGGACGATATCCCAGCGGGACCGACGAGGTCGCCCAGGAGGTAGTCCGCTGCCTCGGCGGGAGCGATTTCGACGCGTCCCTCAACGGGACCGTGATGAAGGCAAAGGCCGCAAAGTGTCTGCAGAACCTCATGAACCCGTTCGACGCGATCACGGATACCAGGGGCTCGGAAGAGTTCACCAAGCACGTCCGAGGGGAGGCAGAGCAGATCTGGAAAGCCGCGGGCATAGAGTGGGAGCCGGTGGAAGAGTACAGCAAGAGGAGCCAGCTCAAGCGGCCCCCGAGCGCCTCGGGAACCGAGAAGAAGACCTCAACGTGGCAGAGCCTTGCCAGGGGGACAGGGAACGTCGAAGCCGGGCAGATCAACGGGGACCTGGTGAAGCTCGGCATATTCCTGGGACTGGAAGCTCCGTACAACGAATGTCTCTGGCGCGTCTCCACCGACATGGCGCTGAAGAACGAGAAGCCGGGGAGGTATTCCAGGTCAGACCTTGAACGGATGATCGCCGGACGAAGCTGGCCCGTCCCCGCGTCCAGATAGAGCGTCCAATCACGGTCGGCACGGTTGCAACCGGCTCACGCTAGCTGTCGTCCCGAATCGGTTCGTGAATGCTGTATCGCACCGCGCCATGCGGTCCGTAACCCCTCCAAACCCGTTCAAATGCGTCTCCTGTGCATCGGCGCCGTCATTCAGGGGCGTTGCGTCTGGGGAATGCATCGAGAAGAGAAGCACCAGCCTTTGGGACCCGACGATGGGTTTGAGGTCGCTCGTCACGGACCCCCGATCTCTGTCAGGCTTCGGCTCCCACCCTGGTTCGAAGTCATTAAGTAGACACGCCGAGGTCATATCCGCTATGTTCTCGCCTTCGGTGTTTCATCCTGGGTCTGTCAGACCGGTTTTCGAGATGCGACTAGTTCCTGAACGGACAGAAGAGGTTCGAGCGGAGATGGCGATCGCCCAGCTCTCCACAGCCGAGGAGGCGTACTGATGCCCCTCATTCATCCGAAGACTCCCCGAGTCGGGAAGCGGCACTTATCGCTGGACCCCGTATTCGTCGGGGAGGGATTGAAACCAGTCCCGAGGAATGAGATGCCGGCCGACAGCATGGATCCCAACATAGCGTACCAGATAGTCCACGATGAGCTGTTGCTCGATGGAGACGCCAGACTGAATCTGGCGACCTTTGTCGGCACCTGGATGGAGCCGCAGGCACAGAAGCTCTATGCGGAGACATTTGACAAGAACATGATCGACAAGGACGAGTATCCTCAGACCGCTGAACTCGAGATGCGCTGCGCCAACATGCTCGCCCACCTGTTTCACTCTCCCGACGTCAGCAGGGCCACCGGGTGCTCCACGACCGGTTCAAGCGAGGCGGCGATGCTCGGCGGTCTGGCGCTCAAGCGGCGCTGGCAGCACAAGAGAAGGGCCCAGGGAAAGCCCGTCGACAGACCCAACATGGTGATGGGCATCAACGTGCAGGTCTGCTGGGAGAAGTTCTGCAACTACTGGGATGTCGAGATGCGCCTGGTGCCCATGGAGGGCGACCGCTTCCACCTAAGTGCCGAAGAGGCCGTCAAGCTCTGCGACGAGAACTCGATCGGCGTCGTCGCCATCATGGGTTCGACTTTCGACGGATCATACGAGCCGGTCAAGGAGATCTGCGAGGCTCTCGACGAGTTCCAGTGCAAGACCGGGATCGACATTCCGGTGCACGTCGATGCCGCGTCGGGCGGCATGATCGCCCCCTTTCTGGACAAAGAGCTCGAATGGGACTTCCGTCTCCCGCGTGTGGCTTCCATCAACGTGTCCGGCCACAAGTACGGCCTCGTGTATCCCGGGGTCGGGTGGATCCTGTGGCGAGACGCTGAAGCGCTGCCAGAGGATCTCATCTTCAAGGTCAATTATCTGGGCGGCAACATGCCTACCTTCGCGCTCAACTTCTCGCGGCCCGGAGCGCAGATCGTGCTGCAGTACTATAACTTCCTTCGTCTTGGTTTCGCGGGCTACACGAGGGTCCAGCAGTATGCCCGGGACGTGGCCACGTATCTCTCGGGAGAGATCGAGAAGCTGGGCATGTTCGAACTCGTCACAAGAGGCGATGAGCTGCCCGTGTTCGCGTTCAAGCTGAAGGAGAGCGTCAAGAACTACACGGTGTACGACGTGTCCAGCGCGCTCCGCGAGCGCGGCTGGACCCTACCCGCCTACACGTTCCCGAAGAACCGCACGGACCTGGCCGTTCTGCGCGTCGTAGTGAGAGCTGGACTCAGTCACGACCTCGCAGACATGCTGATCGCAGATATCAAGCGCCAGCTCCCCCATCTGCAGAAACAGCCCATGCCGGTGCGTGACACCGAATCGGGAGGCGGGTTCCGCCATTGAGTAGGAATGAAGAACACTCATGCACAGCGAGCGAGACGCCAACAGCAGCTAGCGCCCGTGCACAGTGGACGCATCAGAACCCAACCGGCGACCTGAAACCGCCAGCAGCGCTGTGATCTCGGCGTCTATGCCTTGGCTACCAGTTGTTGCGCCTTCAGCCCCTGCAACACCTCATGACAGGTGTCTATCATCTTCACGACGTCCGCCTTGCTGTGAACCGCAGATACGTGCATCCGTTTTATCGGCAGCGGAAGCGTGAGGATCCCCCTGGACATCAGGTCGACCTTGAACTTCTTCGCAGCGGCCATGTTGATGTGCGACAGGTCCGAGTAGCGCCTGATCTCGTGCCTGGTGAAATAGATGACGAAGATCGAACGGAACCCGGAGACGTGCGCATCGATTCCGAGCTCCTCGATGGAGGCCGAGATACCCTTCTGCACGCTCTCGCTCGCAGCCGTCATCTGCTCGTAGGGCTTACCGGTCTCCAGTACCGCGAGGGTGGCCTTGGCGGCGGCCAGGGAGACAGGATGGGCGACGTACGTCCCAAGGTCCATGACGTTGCCCACAGGGCGCAGCTTATCCATCACGTCTCCCCTACCGCACACGACCGCGATCGGGAACCCGTTTGCCAAAGCCTTGGCGAAGACGGTCAGGTCAGGCACGACCTTGAAGAGGCTCTGAGCCCCTCCTATGGCATGCCGGAATCCCGTGATCACCTCGTCGAAGACGAGCAGGCTGCCGTTCTTTTGCGTGATCTCCCTGAGGAACTCCAGAAAGCCTTCCTGCGGTCTGATGCATCCTACCGCCGAGTGCATCACGGGCTCAGAGAGGACGGCGGCTATCTCTCCCTTGTTCTCCTTGAAGACGCGGGACAATGCGGCTTCGTCGTTGTAGGGGACCGTTATCGTCGTCTCGGTGACCCTTTCGTCCACTCCCTCGGCCTCGAGGTGCGGACCGCTGCTCTTTCCGAAGGCAGGAGCGATGTCGACCAGAACATTGTCGTTCGTGCCGTGATACCCTCCGATGAACTTCACTATCTTCTTGCGCTTGGTGAACCCCTTTGCGATGCGGATAGCGGTGAAGATCCCATCAGACCCCGATACCGCGAACCTGACCTTCTCTGCGGAGGGCACATGGTGCGCTATCTTCTCGGCGACCTGGACCTCCTGCTCCAGGATCCCGGCGTTCCAGATGTCGGAGACCTCCACCTGGGCCCTGACAGCTTTCATGACCTCCGGATGACAGTGCCCGAGGACCAGAGGTCCGAAGGCGAGGTGGTAGTCGACGTACTCGTTCCCGTCGACATCCCAGGCGTGCGATCCTGCGCCGCGGCTGAACGCGATCATCGCCGGCTCGGTCTTCCGCTGCGAATCGAATATTCCCCCGGGTGTGACCGCACGGGCCCTATCGAAGAGTTCCTGAGAACGCTTGGACTGCATTGCTGTCTACCTCATGATGAGGCCGTGGCGCAAGTATAACTTTTGCTAATAGCGGTGCCGCCGACTCGTCGAGACATATCTGCATGACAACCCAACTGCCCCGGATGACCCGGCACCAATCTGACAACCCGGTCGGAGGATTTCTTATCGGACCGACCGGTCGACCATGAACAATATAGAGTGCTGGGGGACGAGCCCGACCGCAATGCCGTTCAAGATGGCGATCCTTCCCCCTGAGTACCAGGAGGAGTGGCCCGAAAAGATCAGAGAGGCGGTCCCTGGCGCCGTGGTCGAGCTGTTCAAGACCGCAGAGGAGGCAGAGACGTATATCCAGGACGCTGACTGTGCCTACGGGTTCGTTACGCCTGAACTCTTCTCTCGCGCGAGCAAGCTGCGCTGGATCCAGAGCAACGCGGCGAGCCCCAGCCCGTCGTTCTGGCACGAAGACCTCCTCAAGAGCGATGTAACTGTCACGAACTTTCGAGGCATCTACAACGAGCATGTCGCCGCCCACGCCCTGGCCTTTGTCCTTGCCCTCTCTCGCCATCTGCCCGAGTACGCCCGTTGGCAGCAGAGGAGCGAGTGGGGACCCGTCAAGGCTGCCACCTACCTCCCGGAGGCTACCGTCCTCATAGTCGGCCTCGGAGGCATCGGAGCCGAGACGGCACGCCTCTGCGCGGCCTTCGGGATGACAGTAACTGGTATCGACCCCCGGGTGAAGAGCCCCCCACCGTTCGTCCAGGCCGTACATCCTCCCGAGGCTCTGGACGGCCTCCTGCCTGTGGCCGATTTTCTGATCCTGATCACACCCGAGACTCCAGAGACTGTACGGATGATAGATGCGAGGAGGCTGAATCTCATGAAGCCCAGCTCGTTCCTGGTCAACGTCGGGCGCGGCAGGTGCGTGGTCCAGGAGGACCTCGTCCAGGCGCTGATGAACAGGAAGATCGCGGGCGCCGCCCTGGACGTCTTCGAGGAAGAGCCGCTCCCCTCTGACAGCCCTCTCTGGTCGATGGCGAACGTGTTGATCACCCCCCACGTGGCAGCCAAGCCCGACTCCTATCACGTCCCGGAACGCCGGACCCGGATCCTTGTTGAGAACTGCGAAAGGTTCGAGCTGGGCAAGCCGCTCATCAACGTGGTCGACAAGTCAGATCGGTTTTGACGTGATCGCAGGGACAGAAACGATATCTCTGTGTCATCGGGCGAGCGGGGAGGTCCTCCGGTGATCCCCGGGAGCACCCGCTCGTGTTGAGGACCAGATCGCCTACTAGCTGTTGTTGTTGACCGTCAGTAACTTTGCCGCAGCCCTCGCCCGGGTCTTCAGTCCCTCGGACTTCGGTCCTTCGACGTACAGCCTGTCGATCACTTTGAGCGCCAGCGCCGGCTCCACCCCCATCTTACCTACGGTATCGCGAAGCTCCGCCTCGAACCTCTTGCTGTAGCTGAAGGTATGCCTCGCTCTCCAGATGGTCGGCGTGCCCTTTCTCTGGTAGCGGATGTCTGCGGAGAGTCTTATCTTGTTCGAGGTATTCTCCAGGCCCCTGTGAAGCATCAGAGGGTGAAATATCAGAAGGTCCCCCGCGAGGTAGTCAGCGTTGAGCCAGGTCATTGCAAAGTTCTCGGCCATTACATCACCGGTGGCCGGACTTCCTCCAGAGACCGACCAACTCTCAGCCTCCTGTCGATTCTCCGGCACACCCAGGTACTCTGGTCCCCTGTACCAGTGCTGATAGTACCCGTTCCTGTGGGAGCCTTCGGCGATCGCCAATCCCCCAACCGACTCGTCTGTATCAATCAGGGGGATCCAGGTCGTGTAATAGTTCGGGGTCCTGAAGAAGTAGTTGTCCTGGTGGGCTGGCGTGACGGTGGTGCCCTTCACACCTCCGACGGTGGAGTAGGACATCTTCCCCGGGAGCATTATCCTGATTCCCCTGTCCTTGTTCTCGACCCATGAGAAGATCTCGCCACCCAGGAGTCTCTTCAGGAGGCTAACCTGCCCTCCCCTGAGTATGAGGTTTTTGATCGACGGGAGATTGTTGATCTTCGCCACGGCGCTGCCGTGACCGAGTGTGAGCTCGTTGCCAGAGGGGACCTTGCCGGACCATACCGCCTGCGATGACCCTGGGGGAACGAACCCGAAGGACCTTAGCACGCCGATGATGTCCCCGCCCACCTTCCCTATCTTCTTCCTGCCGAGTGCGTCCCGGAGGAACAGGTATCCTCTCTCGGAGAGTATCTCGTTCAGCTTTGCGGTATCGCCCAGGTACTCGCTCGAATCCTGCAGTCTCGCCATCCTGAGTTCCAAGGTGCTCACAATACGGGTCGCAACTATATATGAATTGAAAAGTTGGACGCCGAGGCATAGTTAGCTTAGTACATCGCCTGATCTCCTGCCCTCATGTCCGGATACGAGGACCGATCTGCCTGTGGGGCGTGGTTCAGACCTGAAAGAAGGCCCAAGGCGGGAGCAATCCGGTCAAGGTTTTACGAGGTATGGGTAGAATTATCTTGCTCTACGGACGTTTATCTCCCGTATTCGTCTGATCTACCATGTCAGAAGCATACTGTATGAAAGAGAGGACCAAGCGAGAGATCAGCTCCCCCCAGGAAGTGACGCTGAAGAACGGACGGAGAGCGCTGCAGGGCACCTGCACGTCGTGCGGGACGAAGCTCTTCAAGATACTGGGCAAGTAGCTACCCAGCCAGTCAGCCAACCAGCCCACAGGCGAGCCAAAGGCCGCCGATGAGAAATCCCTAGACTATCTGCTGGCTGTCTTGCTCGAGAGCCGGATCGGTCGGCCTCCCTGAGGCCTTCAGCGCGGCCAGGATCTCGGCCCTCGCCTCATCACCGGGCAGGGACATGGGCGCCCGCATGTAGCCAACGTAGCGTCCCTGCGCAGTTATTGCGAACTTTATCCTCCCTATCATGTCCGGGAAGATGTCGTTGGGCCCGCGGTGCATGGTTGCTCTGACGACGCGGAAGATCTTCCAGTGAATCGGGACGCATTCCTCGACCCTTCCCTGTCTGTACAGCCTGAACATCTCGACGCACATGTCGGGGAGCATCATGCTCGCCCCGCATATCGCGCCCTTGACGCCCAGCACGAACGACGGGAGGAGCATATCATCGAGCGCGCTCAGTATCGTGAACCTGTCCCCGACCTCGAGAATCACGTCTCCGAGGGCGTGTATGTCTATCCCGCTGTGCTTTATGGCGACCACCTGCTCCACGGAGGACATCTTCCTAAAGTCCCGGGCGGAGATCTTGTTGGTGGGCACAACGTTGTAGATGACGATGGGCAGCCCGACCGTCGCGCCCACTTCTCGGAACCCCTCGACCAGGTCCTCGATGTACGGTCTGTAGAGGTAGACCGGGAAGGGAGTCATCTGGAGCCCGTCGGCACCGCCCTCCTTCGCAGCGGAGGCGTACTCGATCGCCTCCCTCGTAGAGTTCCTGATGACGCCCGCCAGGACTGGGAAACCGTCTCCTCGTATCTTTCGCACGGTAGATTTGACCGCGCTCGTGGCCTCCCTGAGCTCGTGCGCTGACATGGCGTAGCCCTCTCCGCCGCTGCCTCCAACAACCAGCCCGCTCACCCCTGTATTGGCCAAGAACCTTGCCTCCTCCTTCAGAGCCTCGAAGTCGATCTCTCCGGATTTCGTGAAGGGGGTGGCGATGGGCGGAATTATGCCCTCAAGCTTAAGCGAGTCTCCCATGTACCTCGGGGAGGAACCGTTCCATATATGGAATATCATGAGTAAGGCTACATAAATCACGCCACCACGAGCAGAGAAAGGCTAACCGGTCATCTCATAGTGACTTTGCATCTTCCCTGTGAGTCGCCCCGAATCAGTTCCCTTGTCTCAGGGCTCAACTCTTCGGCCAGTCGTCTGCACTGACAGAACATCCAGAGACCATCGGACGGCTCCAGTTCGGCATCCGTGTGGTCTGACCCCACGCCGTCCGAGACGATGTCCGGAAAGGGGAAGAACTAAAAACGCCCAGGGCACGATTTGCGGTATGACCGAAGTCATCACGGGATTGCAAGCAGTATCTATCCACATTCGGGACATTCACAAGGCCAGGAGATTCTACAAGGACGTCCTTGGCCTCCGCGAACTCCAGTTCGAAGAGAAGGCGAGCCGCGCCGTCTTCGCTCTCCCGGGCACCTCGACGGTCCTGACGATGCACATCCAGGTCCCCGGCGAGGAGGGCAGGGACCCCGGGACGGTGTCTGGGATCGTGTTCTCCCATCCCGACCCTGTCGCGGCATGCGACGAGATCAAGCGGCGCGGCGGTTCGGTAACGATGGAACCTAAGCTGATCGAGGTGCCGGGCGCGAAGTTCGTCAGAGCCGTGATCGCCGATCCTGACGGGAACGAGTTTCTGATCTCGAATCGTGGGCTCTAGCCGCTGGACCCAGTCTATCCGATAATTCCCGATGTATGCGCGTGGTTCAGACCTGAAGGTCTAGCGTTCGACTCCCGCGACCACATGTGGGTTGCCGACGGGCCGATGGCAGGATTCTGCAGTATGCAGCCTCTTCGGCGACCACTGCATCCGAGTCAACGACCCAGCAGTTCCGCCTTGTCTTTTCCGCCTCGTCAAGCTCTGTATCAAGCACAATAGGATGAGGGTAGACGTACCGGAGTTCCCATATCAATTTGCGCAAGCAGCCGGCTTCACTGTTCTTCTGCCAGCGTCCTATCTGCTGGTTCGGCGCCACGCAACACTCAAGGGTTTTGCAGGTCAAGGAGAACTGATGAGTGCCTGACTCCTCAAATCTCCAACTGCTCCGAATGCACATAACAGGTGAGAACAGAATAGCTGATAGTCTTGCTACCCGAGGCATAAGAAAAGGGATGGACCTGTAGCAGATCCTCAGCACCGTTTTCATCATCAGCTAGTCCTGAGGACGTCCTCTGCTCCGTATCAAATACGTCGTCTTACAAAATCCATTATCCGACCTGATACCATTAAAAAGAGAGCAGCGGAACCAAAGTCCGCGTCAATGAGCCACACATCGATACGCTCTGCGTCCAGCGAAGCGAAGGTGAGTCTCGATGGGGCGCACGTGGCGCGCCTCTCTCTCGGTGGAGAGGAGGTGCTCAAGCCGAGCGACGACGGGCGGCAGACGCACGGAGGCGTCGCGGTGCTAATCCCCTACGCAGGGAGGATACGCGACGGACGTTACACCTTTGAAGGCCGGTCCTTCAGGCTTCCGGTCAGTCCAGACGGGCACGCGATCCATGGCTTCGCGAAGGATGCCCCGTGGATGCTCGTCAGCGAAAATGCCGACTCGGTCACCCTAGGAAGCAGGCTCACGGGTGCAGGATATCCGGGCGTGCTCGACGCTCGGATCAGATACTCTGTCCGGCCAGAGAGCTTCTCGACCGAGTGCTCCGTCACGAACATCGGGCAGCGGAGCTGCCCTTTTGTGACAGGGTTCCACCCTTACTTCCTGGCCCGGAACTGGAGGATCGTGACAACAGGACGAACCTACAGGTACACGCTCGCTGACAGATACTTCCCGACGGGCGAGAGGAGACCGTTCTCTTTCGCGGATGTGGGCCCAGGGACCAGCCTCGACGACTGCTTCAGTGTCGCCGGCGCAATCAGGCTCGAGGCCGAGGGGCGTACGCTCGTGATCACTAGGCGAAGGATGCCCTACTTGATCGTCTACAACGGGAAGCACGCGGAGGGAATCTCGGTCGCCATAGAGCCGTACAGCGGCCTCGAGGACGCCTACAACAATGGCATCGGCCTGACCGTTCTGAGGCCCGGAGAATCATTCAGCTGTGGATACAAAGTCAGCCTGCTTCGTCCGTGAAGCCTCAGAGCCGCCATGGCAGCCGATCGAGCAGCTCTGCCGGAAGAGAGTTCTCCCCTTTGAATTTCATTATGGATACTCGAAAGGCTATTTTCGGCTCCGCTCCCTGAATGGTTGGTGCAAGCTCGTTTAGTCCTCTAGACCGACAGATGACGGAACAGAAAAACGAGATTAGACCACGACGAGCCTATAGGGTAATGTCCCCTTTGATCGGAACCTTGAAGTCTCCGATCTTTATTCCAAGAGGACCGCTGACCTCCACGCTAGCCTCGCAATCGCGAAGGTCGATCTCTTCGACTCGCAACACGGGCTCGGATTGAAGCTTTGTGACTGCGTCATTCACGGTAAGCTCTGCGTCGACGTCTATGGCGATCTCGAGGTCCATGGCCGGAAGACCTCCGAACGCAATTGCAAACTTGGCGACCGTGTGTGTGACCAGTGGCGCATCAAAGACCACGTTCCCATCGACGGTCTCCTCCACCCTCGACGAGGCCAGGCGCTGTCTGGTCACGCTGGTTATCGTGTAGTCGACCAGGTCGTTGGAGATCTGCCTGGAGGCTTCGCTCGAGAACCACTCTATCACGCTCTTGGTAACCTCCTCTCTTGTGAGCGGGTGCGCGGTCCCCTTGTTGTCCGCTCGCCAGTTGGAGATCACCTGCATGGCGAAGTCCTTCCCGAGGCTCTCCAGCTTCGGCCGGTTGCTCTTGGTGAACTGGCTGATCGCATCCAGGGTCCCGGGGCTGGCCAGAAGGCTCGTCCCCAGTGCCTTGGCGATGTCGCCAGCGAGAGAATCTACAAGGGCCTGTTGGCTTGGACTCATCGCTGGGTCTTCTTCCTCCTCTCTTTGATGCTGCTCGTGACCGTGACCGTGACGGTGAACTTGGGATCGTTCGGGCGAAGCGACGGCTTCGACTGCCGGATTGCCCAGAACCCGCCTACCCCACCTGCGACAGCTATCGAGGCGATCGCAATCTCGGCGACCTCGATCCAGGGAAAAGGAGGGGGTTCCACGGCGAACGACCGCGCCGCCCCGACCCTGGAGCTTGATGCGGTGACCATGTAGTTCCCAGCAGAAAAGGCCTGCGGGATGCTGAAGGAGGCAACGAACGTCCCCTGCGCCGTGCTCATGACCGTGCCCAGAGGCGTCTGGCCGATGGCGATGCTGACGCTGCTCACAGGCGGAAAGTCCTTCCCCGTAATGGTCAGAGAAGACCCCGGGACACCCGACGTCGAGGAGAGCACGATCGAGGGCGAGAGAACGGCGACCGTAAGGTTGGCGCTGTGCGTGACGCCGCCGGCCCTCCCCGTGACGACGAAGACGTAGCTTCCGGGGACTAGGAGAGCGACCCCTGTCAGCGCGGCGACGAAGGGCGTAGTCCCAGTCATCGGCACCTCAGCAGGAAGCGTGGTCCCTGCAGGACCCGAGACAGAAAGCATCACTAGGATGGAAGGACTGTTCGCTCTGCCCACCGAGACGGTGGCGCTGAAATCCTGGCCCGGTCCGACGCCCTGCGCGGAGGGGCTGACGGTGAGGTTGAAGTCTGGCGTCGAGGTGGATCCCGCTGCGAGCGTAGAGATCGTGCCCGAGACCCCGAAGACGCCCGAGGTTCCTATCGTCGCCACCACGTCCGTGGAGTCGCCGGCCACATCGCTCGGAGCGAAGGATATCGCTGCAACTCCAGAAGAGTCAGTCCTGACAGAGGGATCAGAGAAGGCAGGGACGATCCCCGGCCCGTAGCCCGGGGCGGTAAAGGAGATCGGAAGGCCTCCCTGGGCTGGTCTTACCGTCACCGTTATGTTGATCGGAGGCCCCCCTGGACGGTAATTGACGTTGACACCTGGAATCAACGTGACGGCGGTCGAGGGAGCCATCACGATGACGGCGAACGACGGACCTGGATAGGACGGGGTCCCCACAGCAGATGATGTGTCTGTCACCTGAGTCGTGAAACTATCCTCGAAGGGGTAGGACGTTATTGCCGAGCTGCCCGTGAAGACGAGGGTATCACTGGCGCCCGGGAGGAGCGAGGTACCACCGCTGCTCGCCTGATAAAGGACATAGGCGCCTGCGGAGGCTTGGCCAACGGTGCATTGCGCATTCAGAAAGCTGCCTCGGGTGCACGAGGCCATGGTCCAATCGCTCGGAGCCCTGACGAGAAGTGAGGTGATCCCGTACGGATTGGTCGCTGGATTCGTCACCGTGAAGACGATCGAACCGTTGGCCGCATCCAGAAATGGGTCCCCTTTGATTATCGTTATCGCGGGCGGAGAAGGGTTTACTGCACGAACAGAGCCCAGGAGCGGCATCACAAGAAGAAGCGACGCCGAGAGGAGTACCGTGAGGACTATCGCTGCGGTCCTCCGCGGAGTTCGACGGCCTAACGTCATGATTGATGAACTACCGCCAGGGGTGGACCTCAGACCACACACGTAACTTTAGGACGTACGCCACGTAATTAAGAATTGTCCGGGTCACAAGAAACGACGGTGATTCGCTGCTCTCAAGGTCGAGGCAAATTACGAATGCGATCAGAGAGTTAGCGGAACCGCATCTCCGAAAAAGCTCCCCCCGGTTAAGACCAGGCAGACAGACCTCCTGAAGACACACAGGAACATCCTCCTCCACATCTTGACCTATGGTGATGCTTAAGAGCTGGTTGCGCATCTTACACCATGTTAGAATCCGGATCTTCCCCTGACCTTCGGGTGATCTTCCTTCAGAGCTTCTTCGAGAGATCGGCAGAGATCAGTACCAAGGATCGTCTGGTTGTGCTTTCTGTCTCCTCATTTCACCTTCTGAATGTACTGCGGCTCCTGAAGGAACTTGGGGTTGCTACGCACATCTTTGGGACCGAACCGGTCACCATAGCCGTCAGCGTGGATGATGCTGCAAGGGTCCCGCTGTTCAATCCAAAGGCTGAGAGTGAAAAGTACATGCAGGTGGTTTCTCTCGTTTCAAAGCAGTGAGTTCTACGGTGATCGCGCTGCGATGAGCAGAGAAGTTGGTCGCCCGACCCGGTCCGATGTCAGCCGTGATCATTTTTCAGTCCGCTCTTGAAGACGCGCCCGCTGCCGCAGGGAGAGCCCGCTGGTCAACGCCTGCGAGAGATGGAGATCAGATGCGACGCAAGTTCTTCCGGCGCGGAGAGGAACGGTGAGTGGCTCGTGTTCATCGCTATGACCTCCTCGCAGGGTAGGTCCGTGTACATCTTTCTCTGCACCGGGTTCGATATCCCTCTGTCGCTCAGCGTCTCGATATATACGCGGGGCACACGTCCGAACCTATCCTGGGTGAGGTGGAGGGGCGTTCCCACGGGGGCGTTGGGCTCCCGGGTCAGCAGCGAGCGGGCCAGCTCGACGTCTTCTTCCGTGCAATCGCCATACAGAGCGCTCTTGAACGCCGATTCCCTCAGCATGTGCCAACCCTCTTGCTCGTTCAGCTCAAGGTTCTGGACGATCAGCGAGTCCTTGTCGGCCAGCGCCGTGTGAATCATTGGCTCGCCATCCTTGATCAAGAAGGCTGCGAGGTAGACCAGCGTCTCTATCTTCTCTGGACAGCGTTCGGCCACCTGACTTATCACGATGCCACCCCTGCTGTGTCCAACCAGGGTTACCTTCCCGGGCTCACGGTCCAGAACCCTACAGACGGCATCCACGTAGCCATCCAGCGTGATTTCTTCGAGGGGCGTATGGTCTCTCCCGTGACCAGGCAGATCCAGGGGCAGCACCTCGAATCCCTCTCTCCGCAGTAGCGGTACGATTTTGTACCAGCACCATGCGCCGTGCCATGACCCTGGCACGAGGACGAAGGTATGACGGGATCCGGACAGATCCAAGCACTCAGGAGACCCCCGTTCAGGATTTAACGTTTTTTGCAGGATCTCGGATGGATCAGGAAGGCGCAGATGGCAGATGGGTCTGTCAGGTCCAGCGATCACCGGACATTGTATCCGGACTCAAACCGGAAGTTCGTTCCTGGCCTGTGCTGGGCCGTCTCCACCACTGGTAGAGGATGACTGCGACGACCAAGATCCTTAGGTACACCACAAAGCCCATGAGATAGGAGGTCACGGGGATGGTGAATAATCCTCCCTGGAAATTGAAGAGGAGTTCGCCTCCATCGAAACCGAGCTGGCCCGCAAGCCATGGCAGCAGCTGGACATGGAAGCCGAAGAACAGGTCCCCTGCGAAGTAGTATCCGAGGTCGTTCACAAGAGAGACCAGCAACCCGAGGCTGAGCGCGAGCTGCCAATCCTTGAAACCCTGGAAGACAAGGAGCACCCCGAAGGGGGCCATGTAGGTCAGTATGAGCCAGATGTGATAGGCAGGGGCGTTCGTCGCGTAGAGGTCTATCCAGTTGACGTTCAGGAATCCGTAGACGAGGGAGAAGAGGATGAGCTTGATGAGGGTCTTCTGCTTCCTTGTGCTCGGCATGGCGCCTGAGACGATGCCGTCGATGCCGTTCGTCACGAGGGCAAGAGTGATGAGGGCAACGACCGAGATCGAGGCAAGCTTGGAGTCCAGTACCACGATCCCAGAGAGGACGACAGTTATCGCACCGACAGTGAAGGCCGAGAGACGCAACCATCGGGGATAACTTCTGTTCAATGCCTGTGCAAGTCTTGCAATCCCTTCGAGCGCCAGGCCCGAGGCCAGTAGGAACGTAAGGGTCTGGAGCCCTATTCCAGGAGTGAGAATGATTAGCGCAGCAATAGCGATCGCGAGGAGCCCGCCCACTATGCCCAGGCCTCGCAGCCCGAGCTGGAGGCTTCTGATCCTCCCTGAGAGAGTCATCCTCACTGCGGTCGCGGCGAGCCCGAACGCCAAGAGGGAGGCAACGCTCTCCCTCCCGTAGTTTGGGTTGAGGATCACTACCAGCGAGACGACTATCGAGAGGACGCCCAGTGTAATCTCTATTCCGCGCTGCGTATCGGAAGGCTTCTCTACCATCGCCGCGAACGAACAAGTCAAGTCCCCTGGCGTATTAATGCTCGCAGGACTCCGGGAATGCAAGCTTCGCCATGGTTGCAATCATGATAATTTTGGTCGCCGCATGACTAATTTCTGAAATATCTCCAATGACAATCTCGCATGCGCTTAGGTCAGCTGAATAACTCAGCCGAGAATCTTGACGAGTTTCCGATCGGTGCTGGCAGACCACAGCCGTTCTTGCGCGAAAGGGTCGAGCACGGTCTTGCACGCGGCCTCGAGCAGCTCCACGTAGCGAGCCGCGTCGTACTGGGTGGCCTCCGAGATCATCTCCAGCGTCGTAGTCCTGAACTTTCTCGTCCTGGAAACCGTGAGAGGTGATCAGATAGCCTATGCTCTCCTGCGTGGAGCTCCCTGCCCGCCTCGGCGAACTGCGACGTAGCGGAGGCCTCGAGGGTGTTCATCCTGTGCTCTGAAGGCACCTGCGATATGTTTCTCGTTATCACGAGTTCCAAGGTGGTCGTAATACGGGTAGCAACTACACTAGTTGCATAGTTCGACGCCACCCGGTGTCTCTCTCTGGAGGAGGAGACCCCGCTGAGGTAATAACTCACGGCGTTTCGGCCAATGTCGGTACGAAGGATCGACCGGTTATCCTTCAGCGATATGGACACTCGTCTATGCAGGTTGAGGTGTGCATTATTCCAGCGGGCTCTCTTCGACTGGTCTGATTTGAAAGTCATGGTCATGAGGGTAAGACAGAAGGAGATGGACACAAGGAACATATATCGCAATGCTGAATCCAGCGCGATGAGCTCAGGCGCGCAAGAAGATCTGGCCCGCATTCCGGGAACCGACTTTGAGAAAGTTCCGAAGCTTCTCGCAAGGTACATAGAATTTTCAGAATTCAAGAACGCAGACACAAGCAAGGGATATTTCTGCGCTGCCTGTGTCTATTTCTTTGAAGGAAAGAACCAGTGTGCGATCGTTCAAGGCACGGGAGAGAGCGCGGACGGGGTGAATTCAGACGACATAGCCCCTCACGGAATGTGCGCACTGTGGAAACACCTTCCGGCTATCTAAAAGGGAGAGATTGAGCATGGCAGAAAGAATCAAACACCTCGTCGAGATCGCGAAGGAGGCAAGGATCCCGAAAAAGAGGGCGGGCTACATCGAAATAGCGGAATTTCAGAAATCTGATCTGACGAAGGGTTACTTCTGCAAGGCCTGCGTTTACTTCCTAGACGTGCAAGGAGGCAAGTGCGCCATCGTAAAGAGCCAGGGCGAAGACTGCAACGGCAGGTTCTCCAAGGTGATCGCTCCGTTCGGGTATTGCTCCCTCTGGGCTCCGAACAAATCGATGCTCAAAAAGTGAGCTGCTTGCACTCGCCTTGTCCTTCTGGGCCCATAACAGTGGCAGAGAGGGTTTTGTTTGGCTAGTTTCCGCGTTGCGAAGGCCGCTAGCCTTCCGCCCGGGAAGATGATGGGCGCGGAGGTTGAAGGACAGAAGATTCTGGTCGCAAACATCGATGGAGAGTTCTACGCCATGGGTTCCGTGTGTAACCACATGGGCGGCCAGCTGGATAAGGGAAAGCTCGAGGGGAACGTGGTAACCTGTCCCCGGCACGGATCGAGGTGGGACGTGAAGACAGGGAAACTGGTTCAGTTTCCGGAGCCTCTACCAGACGAACCGATCTTCAAGGTCTCGGTGAAGGACGACGAGATCTTCGTAGAGAAGCGGGCATGATCAGGAATAATGAGGAAGACATCCGCCAAGGGCGGGTATCGTCCGCAAGGGCTTGGCAATTGGAGCCCATTGCCTGATCCTGACCCGATACGAAGAAAGTTAGCAAAGTCAAAAGAAGATTCGCTCGATCATCTGCCAAGGAAGGCCGAACAAGGCAGGGGACAGAGTGTGAAGGCTGAAGAGGGCAATGCCTCTGGGAAGTGTGGTAACTTGACACGGAACAGCTTCCGTATGCCCAATCAACAACAACGGCGGCGTGCCCGCGGTTAGCCTGACTCCCCCAGAGGCCTCTGGATAAACGGTCCTGAGGCAGATTGAAACCGCGCCTTCGAGATTAGCTGGGCAGAACCACTACTTTTTCTTTCCCTTGTTCTTATCTGCTACCACCGATTTATTCTCCTGCGACGCCTTATTCCCAGCCGAATCCTTGTTCTTAGAATCAGACCGCTGATCATTCGGACTCCGTTTGCTTTTTGCCATGCAATAACAGCTCATAACGCGATAATAAGCCTTGTTATCTGGCTCCTATCTCCCAAATGTCTCGATTCTCGATATTACCTGGAGTGCGATCGCGACGAGCACAAGCGAGATGGCGCGGATAGGCTCTCGGCACCCTCAAAAGAGGGAACACGCCGCAACAGATATCGATTGGAATCTCGAACTCGACCTCGAAAGCCCGGATCTCCTACTCTTATGTCAGTATGGAGGGAAAGCTTCCACTGAGATGCCACACAACAGTCCGTTGTTTACAACCAGCGGTTGTCAAACTATGTATATAGGAATATTAAAAATGCATGCGTAATGGCAGATAGTAGTCAACCGAAGTACCTGACAAGTTCTGGTCTGCTGGCGTGAGTGGTGGATGATCGCCCATTCAGCGTGTCCCCCTCGACTACACTTGTGCAGAGAGAGTAGGGAGCGGGATTTCAATTCACGCGCGAGTCATGATCGCTTGGCTTGGGGAAAGAGAATGAGGGTCGAAACGGGAGACCTGCTGGGGGATATTAGATTCAGATGGCCTCTGAATACTATCAGCCATTTTGGTCTCCCACGGCTGATCTGACTCCCCCAGGGAGCTGCCCAATCGGGTTGACCTAGCACCCATCGGAAGATCGAGCAATCCACGGAGACAGATTCCAGCGGCCCCGCACAAATCGCAGTTAGATCCTGGGTCCAAACTAGGAAATGGAACTCGCGCGCCTCATGAGGAGGATTAGAGCTGCCCACATCATCAAGGCTCAATCCGTAAATTGCCATTCCTGCTTAGTGGCAGGGACGAAAGATCGACAGCGATGGACAACAGACTTTCGGCTCCAGTGGAACGCTTGGGGTCTGACAGATCAACTTCAAGGTGAGAACTTCAAGGTGAGAACTTCAAGGTGAGAAATCGCATGTACGTGTATCCATAATAGATCACACAACCAATTCCTGAAACGCCCGAGGCTGGCAAAGCATCTTGAACATTGGGACCGGCCTTCAGCCGAGGACCCTCCCATCAGTAGGTGGGCCAGGTGCTAATCCATCACTACGATCGCTCTTCCAACTATCTCTCCACGACCCAGCGCATCGTATGCCTCGTTGACCTGATCCAACGAGTACCTCCTCGTCACTATCCTCGCCGCGTCAAGCGACCCTGAGGAAGCCAATTTCAGGATGGTGGGCATGTCTGTTCGAGTCTTCGCACCGTATGACCCGATGATTCTTATCTCCCTGCGGACTATCCGGGTTGTCTCTATCGGCACGGCTTGGCCCGAAGGTGCAATACCGACGAGGATTACTCTCCCTCCGTCCCTGACCAGATCAAGTGCTTGTGTTATCGTCTCCACTCTACCCAGGACCTCGAATGCGATGTCAACGCCTCTCCCATCGGTGATGCGTCTCACTTCGGCGACAGGCTCGACCTTCTGGGAATTGATTGTGTGGGTGGCGCCTACCTTCTTTGCCATCTCCAACTTATCCTCCCTGACGTCGATGGCAATCACTCGACCCGCCCCCATCAGCCTTGAGAGCTGCACCACATTCATCCCGACACCGCCTACTGCGACGACAGCGACCGACTCACCCTCTTTCAGGCCCGACTGGTTCTTTATCGCGCCGTAGGCGGTAAAGACCGCACAGCCCAGGATGCAGGATTCTTCGAGGGGCAGAATGTCGGGGAGCCTGAACACAGCCGTCCCCGGGACCACCGCAAACTCGGCCAGACCGGCCATGCTGTACATCCACAGACGATCTCCATCCGATCTGAAGATTCGGGTGTCGCCGTCGTAGAGCTTTCCTTGCAGTCTGTTGAATTCGAAGAATTTCTGACAGAGGTCGTCGTCACCCCTCTTGCAAAAGAAACAGTCCCCGCAAGGCATTATGAAGGGACAGAGGACTCTGTCGCCCTCATTCAATCCCTCTACCCCGCTGCCGATGGACTCGACTATCCCAGAGATCTCGTGACCCAGAACTGCCGGAGTGGGAAACCTCACTTCACCTTTGATCACGTGCAGGTCGGTATGACAGACACCGCATGCCTTGACTCGCACGAGAACCTCCCCCTCTTTTGGCGAGGGTCTTGGGATCTCCTCGATCACTAGCGGTTCACCCACCCTGTTCAGTACGGCCGCCTTCACACTTCAGGACGCGATCATTTCAGTCTTAAGGCTTGTCGCCGAGATAGCGTTTTGCACTAACGGGTGACTACGAGAAGCGAACGAGCACGTCACCCGAAGGCGCGCCGGTACCCCAAGCATAATCTTCAAACTAAATAATACGTCAGGATAGTAACGTGATATGGCAGGCCCGACCTTCAAAGCATACATGGAAAACATTCAAACTGTCACCGGGAAGAAGCCAGATGACTTCTGAAAGTTAGCCAACAAAAGAGGGCTTTGTGATGCGTGGTAAGATTGTTGCAAAGCACGCCGAACTCCTTGCATGGCTCAAGTCAGACATTGGATCGGGGCAGGTGCGTGCGAGCCAATGACCCAAAACTTAGCGCTCAGTCGAGAGACGGGGCCTATAGCACAGGGATATCAAGATAAGACCTGACACTTCCCTGCCATTTCCGAAGATCTCGTGAATCAGAAACCTTCTCAGACTTCAGAAAACCGGTATCACAGCCTCTCGTGAGATTCTGAGATGATTCGCTCCAACTGATCACACCCTGCAGTAAATGT
>JAPCJS010000008.1 GCA_027886825.1 Nitrososphaerota archaeon | reverse complement strand
TGGAGGCACGTCGTGGTGTCCACGTGCGAGGGAAGGAGTTCGAGCTTGTCCTCGACCTCGATGCCAGGCCGCGCGGAGTCCTTGGCGACGGTCACATGACCGTGCTCCGCGTTCAGGGAGGTCACCTCGAGGTCCGGCCTGTCCTTCACGCCTGGAAGTCCCGACTCGGCGCTTATCGCCTTGTACCCTACGTCGATTATCAGCTTCTCCGGCCTCGGCCTGCTGACTATCGTGGTCAGCAGCGTGAGCGACGTCTCAAAATCTATGCCCGCCCTGCGGTATCCGAGGTCCATGAAGAGGTAGCCTCCCGCCTGGACCTCCGTGACACCAGGAAACTCCGCGGCTGTCTTGTATGACATCGTGCCGCTGGAGCTGACCACGTCCACGCCCAACCCCGAGTCCCTGATCGTCTGAGCTGTCTCGACCAGCAGGCCGAGCGCCTTCTTCCCCGCAGCGGCCTTCGACGCCGGGTCGGGGAACGCCCTGAGCGACCCCTCATAGCCCATCACCCCGCTGAACTCCAGGCTCTTCATCTTGGAGACCTCGCGGGCGAGAGCTAGGGCGTTCGCGGGCACCACGCCGGTCCTGTCAAGGACTCCTCCCATGACGCTGCTCAGATTCACGTCTACCAGGACACGGACCAGTGACCCCTCCTGCGAGGCAAGCTCCGAGATCTGCCTGGCGTTGTGAACATTGTCGACGATGACCCCTAGCTTGCAGAGCTTGGCTACCCGGGCGAGCCTCTTCACCTTGTACTCGCCTACGACCTCGTTAGCTATCAGAACGTCGTCTATCCCGGCGCTCGCCATCACCTCGGCCTCGCTCACCTTGGCGACCGTGATCCCCCTCGCGCCTGCGTCGATCTGCTTCCTAGCCAGCCAGGGAGACTTGTGGACCTTCACGTGGGGTCTGAGGCTCGCCCGGGTCCCACGGAAATATGCCGCCATCCTCTCGATGTTCCGCTCCGCGGCGTCCATGTCAAGAAGGAGGGCGGGCGTGTCACAGTCTCTAGCTCTCGAGGTCACACCACCCCCCATCAAAATACGGAGAGCACGTTATCGCGGATCTCCTTGATCATCGGCTTCTCAGCACCGGACGTGAGACAGATCTCGTCGGCGCCCGCATCGACATATGTCTGCATCACCCTGACGAGTTCCGTCCAGTCCTTGCAGAAGAGCATGCCCGTCTCCAGCTCCTCATCGGTGACCTTCTTGCCCGCTTTCTCGACGGCGACCGGATCCTTGATGCTCCAGGAGTCCTTTCTCAGCCAGCCGAGAGACCTCCACTCCTTCCTCCTGAGCTCGCTCGGGCTCAGGAACGTGAAACCAAAGTGGGCGTGCACGCGACCCTTCTTCTTCCCCGCCTCTTTCATCCCCTTGCGGTAGGCCGGCAGGATCACGTTCTCCATTCTCTCCAGGTCGTTCCGCGGGCAGATGGTGACCAGTGCGTCAGCACACTGACCCGCGTAATATGCGGCTCTCTTCCCGACAGCGGAGAAGTAGACAGGTATCTGCGTCCTCGGTTTGGTGTATAGATAGTAAAAGTCGGCAGAGTAGTACTTTCCATCGAAGCCGAACGGCTTCTTCGAGTCCCATAGCTGGCGGATCAGCTGCAGCCCCTCGACGAGCCTTCCCATCCTCTCCTCCCACTCGGGCCACCTGCCGTTCCAGAAAGGTCTCTCGTTGAGCGCCTCCCCCGTCCCCACCCCGAGCAGGAACCTTCCAGGATACATGTTGTCGAGCGTGGCGCTCGCCTGGGCGATTATCCCAGGATGGTAGCGCGCCCCGATGGGCGTCGTCACGAGAGGACCAAGCTTGATCGTCTTTGTCCTGTCAAGCGCGACCCCAAGGACGCTCCACACGAATGCGGATCGGTCGGAGGAATGATACCAGGGGAAGAAGTGGTCGCCGAGCCATGCCGTCCTGAACCCCTGTTCCTCAGCGAATTGCACCGCCTCGACAAACCTCAGCGGGTCATAGTCGTTCTCACCGATGTCAAGCTGGACGTCTACCTTTGCCAACCGGAGATTTTCATTTTCCCCGTGTCTTAAATCCTTCGCGGAGTCTCAGCATGAACCAGTGTCTTCAGATTCCGATTTCTGTCGCGGATCCTTTTGAAGCCGTTCCCTCTACGCAGGCACCCGTCTCTCCGCGCTGTGCTCCTGAAGAATCTCTCCGAAGACGCGCTCGAAATATTCCAGCGATTTCGCAAGGCTCGACTGTCCGGTCACCGTGATCTCGTAGACTATCGTCCGGCCCTCGGCGTGGCCCTTGATCAGGCCGCGGTTGGCAAGCTCCTTCAGAGC
The DNA here is from genome assembly GCA_027886825.1 of Nitrososphaerota archaeon. GTDB lineage: Archaea > Thermoproteota > Nitrososphaeria > Nitrososphaerales > Gagatemarchaeaceae > Gagatemarchaeum. The sequence goes on along the minus strand of JAPCJS010000008.1, from coordinate 27,423 downwards.
CGGATAGATGGTACCAGGGTTCGGCTTGTCGCCCCTCCGCTTCCCGATCTCGCCGGCGAGGGTCTGTCCGTTCATCGGACGGCTCGAGAGCATCCATAGTATCATGAACGAAAGCATCCCCCTCATGTCACACATCTCCGAGTTTCCCGGGACCTCTTTCGCCACCCTCAAGCACCGTGATGCCGCGACGGCACACGAAATATAAACATATTGGACGTGCGATATATTTATATTGGACTCCCAATACCAGACGCTCGTAAGCGATTGCCAGTACAGGTCGCAAGGTTGGTTGGATGATATAATGTTCCAAAAATCCACTGAGATTATCTCCGAGAACGTAGGCGGAGAACGACTCGGCCTAGGGAAACGCGCCGAGGCCGCTCCTTTGGATGGAGATGGATGGTAGTGTCAGCCGTGAAGACGCAACGGCAGCAACCGTTCAGGCTCGCGAGCGCCCTTAGGCTGGGGCCGCCCACACTGAGAGTCAGGGAACTGGCCCCGACGCTCGACTTTTACGGGAAGGACATCGGGCTGCAGGTGAAGGGAAGGAACAAAGGTCCGGACGGCCTCGAGCTCATCGAGCTGGGTTTCACACAGAAGACAGAGCCGCTGCTGCTCCTCAAGCACGACCCCGCGGCAGCGACGCCTCCCAGAGACTTCGCCGGGCTGTACCACTATGCGGTCCTGCTCCCGGAGAGGAAGGACCTCGCCTCTACCTTCCTGGCCGTCGCCGGTTCGGGCTTGTCCTATGAAGGGTACGCCGACCACACCTTCAGCGAGGCCATCTATCTTCACGATCCCGAGCAGAACGGGATGGAGTTCTACGCAGATAGGCCGAGGAGCGCGTGGCCGAACTGGAACGACCTGCTGAAGGGCGCCGGCGGGTACCAGCGGTTCGCCTCGCTCAACGGCCCGCTCGACCTCGATTCCCTGCTGAGGGAGCTCACCACGAAGGAGAGGGCCAACCCTGTCTCGTTCCCGCGCGGAGCGAGGATGGGGCACATGCACCTCCGGGTGACCGACCTGGACAGGTCGGTCGAGTTCTACCATTCGAAGCTGGGCTTTGACGTCACGATGTACTTCCCAGAGATCGGAGCGGCCTTTCTCTCCGTCGACGGCTATCACCATCACCTGGGGCTGAACACATGGCAGAGCAAGGGAGGAAGCCCTCACAGGCAGGGAGAGGCCGGCCTGGAGGAGTTCAAGATCATGCTCCCGAGCGTGGACGACCTGGAAGCCGTCTCGAAAAGGTTCCCCGAGTCCAGCCGCATGGACCGCAGACTGACCATCAGGGACCCCGACGGCATCGCGATCACCCTAGAGTCGTAGGGTGGCGGTTGCACCGATTAACTTCATAGGCGGCTGATATGGCGGCGAGTGGACAGTGACATCCATCATGGGCGGCATAATCATACAGAACCTGACCAAGACCTACGACAGACTCGTCGCCCTGAACGGCGTCTCGCTGGAGGTCCGTGCCGGGGAGGTCATCGGCCTGCTCGGACCCAACGGCGCCGGGAAGAGCACGCTGATGAAGATCGTCGTCGGCATCCTTAGGCCAACCAGCGGATCCGTCACCGTGAGCGGACACGACATCATAAAAGACCCTGAGAAGGCAAAGAAGGTAGTCGGCTACCTGCCCGAGAACCCGTCCCTCTACACCGGCCTCACGGTGAGCGAGTTCCTGAGGTTCGTAGGGAAGATCAGGGCCGTCGAGGACGCTCCCCTGCAGGAGAGGATCGCAGAGTCGCTCAAGACCTTCTCGCTGGAGGAGAAGACGGACGCGCTGATCGGCAGCCTGTCAAAGGGGATGAAGCAGAAGGTCGCGCTGATAGCCTCAGCCATCCACGACCCGCAGGTCCTCGTCATGGACGAGCCGCTCACGGCGCTCGACCCGAAGACACAGATCTTCGTCAACAACTGGATCCTCTCCCAGGGAAAGAAAGGCAGGACGGTGCTGCTCTCCACGCACAACCTCGAGATAGTCCAGGACTATGCGACCCAGATCGCCATAATCGACAGGGGCTCGATAATCGCCGTCGGGGACCTCCAGACGCTGAGGAGGATGGCTGACGCGGGTAAGGACGCGAGGCTAGACGAGGTCTTCCTGAAGCTCACAGAGGAATCCAGCTGAGAGGGCGGGGCCGCACGCAGATGAGCTTCCTGGACACCTGGAGAACGATCTCTGTGCTGATCCGATACTGGATCAAGGGAAGGTTCACAAGGGCGGCCGTGCTCGCCATCCTCCTCGGGGAGGGTTTCTCGGTCATCGTCGTGCTCTTCGTGGGCTCGACATTCCTCTCCTTCTCGAATCGGTTCAGTCTTGGCAGCGGGCTCTCGGACGTCGGCCTGAGCCTGATATTCGCGCTCTTCCTGGTGGGTCTCATCCAGAGCGGCTTCAACGGGAGCGGACTCCCCGTCCGGTCGGCAGACGTGGACTACGTCTTCACCTCACCGGTGCCGCCCCGCGAGGTCTTCGCCGCCAAGGTCCTGATGAACTCGTTCACGACCGTGCTCCTCTCCTTTCCGCCGATCCTCGCCCTCTTCTTCAAGTTCTCACTCTCCTACGGGACATCGTTCCTGGACGCGGTCCTTGCCGGACTGGTGACCCTCGTTTTCCTGGTGATGGGACTCCTCCTCAGCGCCGACATCACCCTCTCGCTGGGGTCCAGTATAGCGCCCCGGCTCCGGTTCCTCAGGAACGCGCTGGTCGTCCTCGTGGTCACTATCAGCCTGGTCCCGATCGCCCTCCTCATCCCGGGGTCACCTCCCTTCCTGGGAGATCTGACCCAGGTCCTCCCGAGTGGGCTTGCGGCCGGGCTCAGCGTGGGACTGGTGAACGGGACGCCGTTCGGTGCCACCCAGGGCCTCGACCTCCTGCTGCTCCTCGCCTGGTTCGCCGTCTTCCTTCTCCTCGGCTTCCGGATGTCGAGGAACCACTTCTACGAGGTCCTGCAGGTGACGGAGCCCGGCGCGTCGAGGGACGACCTGGGCAGGGTGACGACCCGGCTGGACACCACCGGAAGATCGGTCTGGTCGGTCGTCAGGCTGAAGGAGAGGCTGGTGATGGTTAGGACGAAGGAGATGAGGGCTCTCCTGATCAACGCCCTCTTCCTCTCCGGCTTCCTGGTCATATACTCGCTGTCAGGGGTCTTCCAGTCCTCGCCCACGTCGTTCCTCTTCATCCTCTTCATCCTCGGATCGTTCGGCTCGGGCACCGCGACCAGATGGCTGGAGAAGGAGAGGCTCTGGATCATAAAGACCTCGGCCATCGACCTCCGCGGGTACGTGAAACAGGTCTACCGCGCGAGGGTCACGCCCCTCCTCCTGGTCCTCACGCCGGTCACGGTCGCCGTCGGTGTCCCGCTGATACTCAGTGACCTGGACAAGGCAGGCTCGCTCCTGAGCATCCTCCTCGCCCTGCCTGGCGCGCTCGAGATCGCCGCGATAACCATGGGTGGAGGGATGTACTTTGCATCGAGGTATGGGCAGAGCACCACCGACGACATACTCTCCTCCCAGACCCAGGAGCTGACAGACATCAGACGATTCCTCTACCAGACCGTGATCAATCTGGCCCTTGTCTCCCCGCTCATGGGGCTTGTCGTCAGCGCGGGGTTCTGGCTGGATCTCTCCGGCCAGTCGCTGGCTCTGCTCGCGGTCCTCCTCGTCGCGATCTCCATAGTCTACACCTGCGCGATCCTGGTCGTGTTGTTGAACGCGGCCGGAGACTCGCTGAGGAAGAGAGAGGACCTATAGCCCCGGCTTGGTCGCCAGCCTGCGGCAGCTTCTCTTGTTTCACCGGTAGCGGACCTCAAAACGACCGTCGCCCCGTCTGTCCACTCTCTTCAGGATCGGGATGCGTATGAGCGTCTCCTGTCCCGTCATCACCGGAAACCCATAGCGCTTGTTCACGTACCTGAGCTCTCTGCCCTCCTTTCGCATCCTCGCTACGAATGCCCTGTGGTCCGAGATCCTCCTCTCGTTGAAGGCGTTTGAAACATCTACGGAACCCATCACCCTCTCATCCACGAGTTCCCTCAGACGAGGATCCAGCTCTATCCCGACGCTGTCCCTCCCTGCCGCCATCGCAGCGACCATCGTCGTCCCCGTCCCCAGGAAAGGGTCGAGCACGAGGCCGTTCTGAACGGAGAACATCGAGATCAGCCTGTAACCCAGCTCGAACGGAAAGGCGGCGCTGCGGCCCCGCGCGCCGTTCAGCCCGAGCCGCTGCCTGTCCCCCTGGAGCCCCTCCCAGACGTCCGAGAACCACAGGTTGCGCTCCTCCCAGAAGAACGCGCTCCTCCGTCGCGTCAGCCGCTGGCTGGGCGTATCTAGGGGTCTGGGGCCCTTCCGCAGCACTAGGACGTACTCGTGCTCCTGGGTCACGTACGCCGCTCCCGGTAGCATTCCTGAGCCCATGAACTTGGTGGGCTTGTTTGACTGTTTCCGCCAGATGATCTCAGGGAGCGCCTCGAACCCCAGTCCAACGCACGACGTCAGGACCCTCGCGTGGTTCGGAAAGACCCTGAACGAACCGCCTATCCTCCTCGTGGCGTCTCCGATGTTGATGCATGCAATCCCACCGGGGCGGAGCAACCGGTAGGCCTCACCCCAGACCGGGTCCAGCTCCTCGTGCATCAGCTCGAACGCGCCGTCACCGTCGCCGCTCTTCACGCGTCCGCCGATCCCCCTGCTCTTCTGCGAGAACGTCTCGTCCCACATCTCGATCATCGGATAGGGCGGCGAGGTGACCACGAGGTCAGCGCTGGAGGAAGACATCCCGGCCATCATCGACCTGGCGTCGCCATAGAGGACACTCTGGGATGTCTTCAACCCGAGGAGCGCACCGTTTCGCAGCTATTAACCAAACCGAGCCCCAGCGCCACTCACATCAGGTGATTACTCCCGGTGAGCCGTGCTTTTATCCTCTGGCCCGATCGCTCTGTCAGTTAACATGACAAAGATGATCGAGGCAGAGAACCTAACAAAGGTCTACAAGGGGAAGGTGAAGGCGGTCGACCACATCTCGTTCTCCGTCGAGGAGGGAGAGGTCTTCGGGTTCCTCGGGCCGAACGGCGCCGGGAAGACGACCACCATCAAGATGCTCAACACCCTGGCCACAATCACCGAAGGCAGGGCGAGCGTAGCCGGTCATGACGTAAGCAAGGACCCCGGAGGCGTACGGGACAGCATCGGCGTCGTGCCACAGGAGCTCACTGCCGACGATGAGCTGAAGGGGATCGAGAACCTGATGCTCGCAGCGAGGCTGCATCACGTTAGCGGCAGCGCAGCGCGCCAGAGGGCCGAGGAGCTCCTCAAGCTGGTCGATCTCGAGCAGGCTGCGCAGAGGAAGGTAAGGACCTACTCCGGCGGGATGAGGAGGCGCCTGCAGCTCGCGATGGGCCTCGTGCACACGCCCAAGGTCCTGTTTCTTGACGAGCCCACCCTGGGTCTGGACATCCAGACGAGGGAGAAGATGTGGGACTACATCGGAAGGCTCAACCGGGAACGCGGTCTCACCGTCTTCATGACGACGCACTACCTCGAAGAGGCGGACTCCCTCTGCAGGAGGGTAGCCATCATCGACAAGGGCGTGATCAAGATCTCGGGCTCCCCGGCGGAGCTCAAGGCAAAGGTGGGAGGGGACATCCTCACGCTGGAGCTCGCCGAGAACTCGATCGACCTTACGGACTTTTTCAAGGACGTAGAGGACGTCTCGGAGGTCACCAAGTCCGGTCAGGTGTACCGGATAAAGCTCCCCAGGACGGAGAAGGCCCTCCCGATCATCGTGGAGGGAGTGCTCAAGAAGAACATGCAGATCAAGGAGATCTCCTTCACCAAGCCGACGCTCGATCAGGTCTTCCTGGAGGTCACGGGCAAGTCGATGCGCGACGAGGACGCGTCCGAGAGCGATTCGGTGATCCAGAACTTCATGATGGAGAAAGCGAGGTAGATGGAGATGATAACCGAGACGCTCGTCCTGTCGGCCAGGGCGCTCAAGAAATGGATCAGGAACCCGGCCGCGGTGGTGCCGGGGCTCGTCACCTCGATCTTCTACATAGTGCTCTTCGGGAGCTCCTTCAACCCCACAAGCCTCCTCACGTCCGGGCTCGCCGGAAGCGCGATCCCGCCCGCGATCCTCGCGCAGATCTTCGGAGGCGCGCCGACCTACATCACCTACCTGACGGCCGGGGTGATCTGTCTCATACTGGTCTTCAACATGGCCTTCGGCGGCATAGACCTCGTACTGGACAGACAGCTGGGCTTCCTAAACACGCTTCTGACCGCTCCCATACCGAGGGCAGCGATATTCCTCTCGGGCGTGGTGCAGAACCTCGTGAAGGCCATGTTCCTGGCGTTCCTGACCTTCCTGATAGCGCTGGTCGTACCCAACGGCCTGGAACTCCCATCCAGCTTCGGGGTCGTCGATTTCGTCGGTGTCTTCCTGGCCTTTGCACTTCTTGGCCTCGGGCTGTCCTCCGTCTTCACCGCTATCGCCCTCAGCGTCAAGAGCATCGACTCTCTCATAGCCATAGTCAACTTCCTGACGCTGCCGCTCATCTTCATGAGCAACGCCCTCTTCCCTTCCACCTCCTTCCCCGAATGGCTGAAGGTCATCGCGAGCGTGAACCCGATCTCGAAGACCAACGAGGCCGCAAGGCTGCTCATAGTCAACGGCACTCTTTCGAGCAGCCAGCTCTCCACGTTCACGGGAGACATGCTCTACCTTCTCGGTTTCGTAGTTGCCTTCGGACTGATAGGGTACCTCGCCGCGAGAAGGGCGCTAAGCGCCGAGTGATCATACATGGACACGAGAGTACAGGACAAGAAGAGGGAGGCGCGAGCCTGATGGGGGACGTCAGCATACCCCGCGGCACGACCGAGAGGCTGGGGCGCGTCGAAGGGCGGCTCGATGTGGCGAACGGGGCGACCATACGCGCGGCCGACGGGAACCTCGTCGTCGTGACGGGCGAGGCGCGCTTCGGTGGGAACGCCAAGGTGGACTGCGACCTCGAGTGCGAGAGGCTGACGGTAGAGCGCTCGGGGAAGCTCGTGGTCTCCGGAGACCTGACGGTCCATACCGAGCTCGACGTGTCAAACGCCATAGAGGTCGGGGGGACGATGAAGGCCGAAGATGTCGACGTCGGCGGACGCGTGAACGCGCGATCGGTCTCCTGCAAGAGGATGAGGGTGGGCGGGATCGCCAGAATCTCGGAGTCGCTACGGGCCGAGCTCGTCGAGGTCGGAGGGAAGATCGAGGCACCGGGGAGCCTCGAGGTCAAGGAGCTCCGCGTGGGCGGCAAGGCCGAGATAGGCGGGGGCGCGATCACTGGGACGATAAACGTCGGGGGCAAGTTCGAGAGCTCGTCCAGGCTGGATTTCGGGGAGCTCCAGGTCTACGGGGTCGGCTCCCTCGCCGGGGGCTCCAGGGGCAGGAAGATAACCGCCTCCGGCAAGCTCGAGGCCAACGGCGACCTCGAGTGCGACCAGATAGAGATAGCCGGCGTGGCCACGGTCTCGGGCAGCTGCAGAGCGGTCCGCGTGGAGGTGAAAGGGAAGCTGGATGTGGCAGGGTCGTTCAGCACCTCCGAGCGGCTGGACGTGTATGGGGCGACCGAGGTGGGCGGGGAGTTCGCCGGGGAGAGCCTCAGGGTGAGCGGAAAGTTCTCTGCGGAGAAGGCGATCCTGACGAAGGATGCCGAGATCTACGGCTCGGTCGATACGCGAAAGGGCCTGAAGGCGAAGTCCGTCCTGGTCAGGAGCGGCACCAGGTGCACGGGGCCGATCGTCGGGGAGTCGGTAGAGGTGGGAGAGAGCGGACCTGGCGTCAGCGCCTTCCTTCTGGGCCAGCGGCTCCGGATCCAGGCCGGGACGAGCCGGGTGGAGGACGTCTATGCCTCCACGGTCATCATAGGCGCAGGTTCTAGAGCAGGACGAATATTCGCGGATACAGTCGACCTGCGGTCGGGCTGCGATGTGGATGAGGTCACCTACCTAGGCGAGATCAAGGTTGCCGATCACGTAAAGCTCGCGCATCCCGTGAGAAAAGTTGACAAGCTGCAGGAGCCTCCCCTCTGAGGCCATGCCGTTGGGGAACGCAAAGCGCTCCAGAGCCGACCTCTACGCGACCGTGCTCGAGGTCATCCGGAGGTACCCCGAGGGAGGGAGGATAACGCGCATCTCCTACGGCGTGGGCGTGCCCGTCGACCGGCTGAAGACCATGGTGGAGAACCTCTGCTCCTTCGGGCTCGTCGCGAAGGCCACCGAGGGCAGCGAGGTCTACTACGGGGTCACGCCGCGCGGGCTAGAGTTCCTCGACACCTACCGGAAGATGAAGGGCTTCCTAGCGACGTTCGGAGAGAGCTAGCTCGTAGCGCCTCTAGAAGAGGCCTGCCGGCATGTATCTCGCCGCGCTGAATCCGCCGTCGACCAGGAGGGTGGCGCCCGTGATGAACGAGGCGTCATCGGAGGCCAGGAATGCCACAGCGCCCGCGACGTCCTCGGGCGTCCCGGCCCGGTGGACTGGCGTGCTTCCTATCATCCAGTTGACCGTCTTGGTGTCCTTGTCGACCTCTACCATCATCCCCGTGCCCGCGATGTAGCCGGGGGCGACGGCGTTCACGTTTATCGTCGGGCCCAGCTCGACGGCGAGCGACCTTGTGAGCTGGAGTGTCCCCGCCTTCGTCGCGCCATAGGCCGCGCGTCCCGACTGGCCGATGAGCCCGCTCATCGAGCCGACGATCACTATCTTCCCGCCGCCCCTGGCGAGCATCTGGGGGGCTACCGCCCTGCTCACGTAGAACATCCCAGTCAGGTTGACGGAGAGGGTCCTGTTCCACTCCTCGTCGGTCGTCTCGAGCACCTTCCTGACGTACCTGATCCCGGCGTTGCTCACGAGCACGTCGATCGGGCCGAGCTTGGCCGAGACCTCCTGGACAGCCCTGTTCACGTCGGCCGAGTCGGAGACGTCGGTCCTCACGGCGTGAGCGGCTCGTCCGGACGTCGCTGCCAGCTTCACGGTCTCGTTCGCCCTCTGCTGGTCGAGGTCGAGCACGCCCACGCTGGCGCCCTCGCTCGCGAACCGGAGGGCCACGGCGCGCCCGATCCCATAACCTCCCCCGGTTACAAGAACAGTCTTACCTGCGAACCTTTGCATGGCCCGTCGTCGCCCGACAGGCCTTTTAAGAGTGAACCGCCGGCAGAGCTTATATTATCGCCCCGGGGCCATGCGCAGCGAACTCATGTCACCGATTTTGAGACGCAACAAGCTCAGGGAACTTCTGAGGCAGGGCAAGCCGACGCTCGGTACGCACGTCCACAGCTCGTGGCCCGGGATCATGGAGGTGATAGGCAACTCCCAGATGATGGATTACGTCGAGTTCAGCAGCGTCTACGCACCCTTCGACCTCTACGCGCTCGAGAACCTCGCGAGGGCGTCCGAGCTCTACGACATGTCCACGATGATCAAGATAGACCCCGTCCCGAACTACTTCCTCGCTCAGAGGGCGATAGGTGCCGGCTTCCAGAACGTGATGTTCGCTGATTTCAGGACCCTCGGAGAGGTGGAGGGCGCCCTCAAGGCGGTCAGGCCCGAGCCTGAAGGCATGAACGGCTGCTGGATGCACCGGATCGAGGGCTACTCCATAGAGAACGGGAGCAAGAAGTTCGTCCAGTATGCGAAGGACGTGGTCATCGCCATGATGATAGAGAAGAAGCCGCTCTTCGAGAAGCTCGAGGACGTCCTCAATATGACGGACGTCGACATGATCCAGTTCGGTCCCTGCGACTACGCCATGTCCATCGGCCTCGCCGGCGACTTTTCCAATCCCAAGGTGCGCGAGGCGGAGGAGCACACAATCAAGCTCTCCCTGAAGTACGACAAGCATCCCCGGGCAGAGCTGGGCTCCAACTACACGTCGGGACAGGCTGGGTTCGAGAAGTCCCTCCAGCGATATTCGGACCTGGGCGTGGTGGACTATTGTATCGGCTTCGACGTCTCGATCATCCTCGACTGGATGAGGGCGTACGGCGGCCTTGCCAGGAAAATGCTGAAGATGGACTGACTGACTGACCCACCAACCGATGGCCCTTCGGGCCTCGGACCACCGAGAGGCCACCGCGCCCGGAGCGCCGATGGGCGCTCCCGGTGAGGACAAGCTCATATTAGCACAAATCTCTCTCTGAGCCGCGTGGAGGACAAGCTGCTCACGCGGGACGGAAAGCTGCTTCTCTCGTCCGTGCTCCTGAACTCCATCCCGTTCGGCTACATGAACGTGGTGCCGCTCGTCTACCTGGCCGAGATCGGTTACGACCCGTCCGTAATCGGCCTCATCTACGCTGCGAGCGCGCTGGCCAACACCGTGGGGCTGATTCCGTTCGGATTTCTCGCCGACCGGTACGGCAGGAAATGGTTTGCCATAGTCGGAAGCCTGATCCCGTTCGTCTCCTACGCGATCTTCGGACTGACGCTCAATCCGGAGTGGTTGATCTTCGCAGGGGCGCTGGGCGGGATAGGCTTCGCAGGAGGTTTCGCATACGCGATCGCCAACCCCGCTCTCATCCCAATGATCGCCAGCGCCGCCTCGGGCAGGAACAGGACGATGTTCTTCGGGGTGACGCAGGGGACGTGGACCCTCGCCCTCAGCATTGGGGCGGTGCTCAGCGTCCTCCCCAGCGCGTTCGGATACATCTTCAAGCAGAGCTCGATGGTCTCTCACTCCGAGTCATACTTCATCATGGCCGGTCTTATGGTTGTCTCGATAGTCCCACTCCTCTTCTACAAGGAATCAAAGGTCGTCTTGAGCGGTCCGATCCTCCCGGGAGGAGTCCCGCAGCACGTTGGGAGGCGCTTCGATCGGGTGCGCACCAGATTCCCCGTGACGTCGTGGGGGAAGATCGTGAGGTTCTCGGTCACCTTCGGACTGACCGGCGTCGGCCTGGGTGTCCTCGTCCAGCTGCTCCCCACCTGGTTCGCCCTGAGGTTCGGCGTCTCGGAAGATGCGGTCGGTCTCTGGATCGGACTGGCGAATGCCGTCTCGATAGTCGCGATACCCATAATCCCAAGACTGGTGAGCAGGCGGGGCACGCTCGCGTCAAGCGCGATCACCGGGATAAGCGCCTCGGTCTTCCTGGCGGTCATGCCCTTCGCAGGGACATTCGAGGGGGCCGCCGGTCTGTTCGTGGTCCGCACTGCGCTGGAGGCTATGGCCTGGGCGATGCTCCTCTCCTACACGATGGGTGTCGTCACAGAAGCCGAGAGGGCGACGACGACAGGCATCGCCTTCACCGCGTGGGGCATCGGAGCGACCGTTGGGACGTTCGTCGGTGGGGAGCTACTCGGCGCCGGACTTCTGTCCCTACCGTTCGTGATAGGTGTCCTTTCATTCATCGCCGCCTCCATGACGCTGCCCCTGTTCTTCGGCGGCGCCAAGCCACCCGAAGAGGCCTGACCGATGGCCGACGCCGAATAACCACTGCCTCGTTCGTCTCGCAGAGAACCGGGCCAGGGATAAATAGAACAGGAAAAAGCAAATGGACGTGGCTGAAAGGAAGAGGATCGTAGCTACGGACATGGCTATTCCGGACGATCTGGCGAGGAAGACCGCCGATGCTGGCAACGGCGGGTATGTCGTCCGCCCAATCGCACAGCTGACCGACGCGGAGAAGAAGGAGGTCGTAGTGCTCGTCCTGTTGAAAAACCGAATGGTGACGCCAGAGCTCTTCCAGGAGATGCCGAACGTCAAGCTGCTCCAGTCGATATCGGCAGGGGTTGACTTCATCGATGTTGCCTCCATCCCACCGCAGGTCACCCTCTGCTCCAACGCAGGAGCGTACAAGGACCCGATAGCGGAGCACGTCTTCGGGATGATTCTCTACTTCGGAAAGAATTTGGCCCGGAACCACGAGCGGCTGCGGAACGGGGTCTTCGAGGGCTCGACGGACGGGATCTTCCTTCGCGAGAAGACAATCGGGATCATAGGCGCCGGCGGGATAGGCCAGTCGGTCGCCAGGGTGGCCAAGGGCTTCAACATGAGGACCATAGGGATCAACACCTCGGGGCGTCCCGTCGAGAACTTCGACGCTGTCTGGAAGATGGAGCGCCTCGACGACCTCCTGAGACAGGCAGACGTCGTCGTGATCTCACTTCCGCTGACCAACCATACCAGAAACCTCATCGATGCTCAGAAGCTCGGTCTCATGAAGGAGGGCTGCATCCTCGTCAACGTGGCCCGCGGTGCGATCATCGTGCAGGACGCGCTGTACGCGCACCTCAAGGCGCACCCTCGATTCAAGGCAGGGATAGACGTGTGGTGGAGATACCCGAAGAGCGGCGAGGGGTTCTCGCAGGACTATCCGTTCTTCGAGCTCCCGAACTTCCTCGCCTCCCCCCACAACTCGGACGGCGTGCCTGAGGCCCTGGGGCACGGGCAGGAGCACGCCTTCTCCAACGTGATCCGCTACCTCGACGGGATGCCTCTCGAACGGGTGGTCGACAAGGCCGATTACGTGGGCATCCGGCGCCCGTCCGGACACTAGACCGTCTGGACCCGATGGGCGATTCGCGATGAAGGAGGAGATGGATGGCCTGATGGACCTCTTCAAGAGGGAGGGAGTCGAGTATGAGCTCTACGAGCACGAACCTGTATACACATCGGAGGAGGCCTCCCGGGTGCGCGGTGTGGAGCTCAGATCGGGGGTGAAGGCCCTGGTGCTCAGGTCGGACGACGGGCGCTATCTGCTGGCCGACCTCGCAGCAGACCGCAAGGCCGACATCAAGAAGCTGCAGGAGCTTGCGAATGCGAGGAAGCTGCACCTCGCTTCGAGGGAGGAAGTCATCGCGGTCACACGGTGCGAGCCGGGCTCGGTCCACCCGTTCGGCGGTCTGTTCGGCCTCCAGACGTATCTAGATCGCTCCGTTCTGGAGAATGAGTACGTCAACTTCAACGTCGGCCTCCTCACGAAGAGCGTGCGCATCCGGAGGGAAGACCTGACGAGGCTGCTCGGCGCCGTCGTCGCCGACTTTGCGAGATCCCCCTAAGCCGCTCCTGAATATCACCTTCTCCGAGTTCAGCAGCCTCAGACCTATCCAGATGAGAACAGCGAGGAAGATGAAATTCACCAAGACGGCCGAGCCGACCTCTCCGAGCGTAGCTGTGCCTCGTACATGTTGTTCGTGTTGAGGAGGACGGTCTTGCCCCTCCTCGCCATCTCCTTCGTATAGTCCCTGATGGCGCGGGTCGACATCAAATCCGGGCCGAGCGTCGGCTCGTCGAGGAGCAGTATCGGCGGATCTTGGATCAGCGCCCTGGCGAGCGCCAGCTTCTGCCTCATCCCCCCTGGAGAAGGTGGCGACCCTGTCCCTCCTTCGGTTGTGGAGCTGGAGCAGGCGCAGGAGCGAATCTATCCGTTCGTCCAGTGGGGCTCCGCTCAGGCCCTGCACCCCTCCGTAGAATCGCAGCGTCTCGACCGGGTTAAGGCGAGCGTACAGGGCCATGTCCTCCGGCAGGACCCGATGCTCTCCCTCACTTTCTTGGGCTGTCTGAGTACATCGAACCCGTTCACGCTGGCGCTCCCCGAGGCGGGCTTACGATTGTGGACAGCATCCTGATGATAGTCGTCTTTCCCCGCCCGTTCGGGCCGAGCAACCCGTAGACCTGCCCGACATGATCTCGAGAGACATCGTCGAGCACTACACGGGAGCCGTACCTCTTCGTGAGCGCCTTCATACTGATAGCCGTCCCCGAGGCCAACTCGCTCGCAATTTCGCGAGTGTTTCGCAATATAAATTGGCATCCATGCTACAGGAATATCGGCATAGCGCAGCCTGTTGGCTCGATCGAGTGATGAACCCAGAGCATTAATGTCCAGCCCTCCTGCCGCTGCATCCGGCGAGAACGTGCCTGCAGCCGAACCATCCTACCGGATCCGGAGGTGCACGGATGGAGATCTGGACGTCATATTGAGGATAGAGGACGAGTCCTTCTCCGACCCCTACGACAGGGACGTGTTTTCACAGCTACTCCGCTCCGAGCCGGATGGATTCCTCGTCGCGGAGGGCGAGGGTGGTGTCGTGGGCTATGTCGCCTCTTCCGCGAGGTACGGGCTCATATTTTCGCTGGCGGTCTCCGCCGACCACAGAAGGAAGGGGATCGGTTGGATGCTGATGGACGGGGCTCTCCGTTACCTGCGGGGACGGACACGGAGGGTCACGCTCCAGGTACGTGTCGGTAACGCCGCGGCGATAGCCCTCTACCGGCGATTCTCCTTCAAGGAGGAGGGAATAGTGAGGAGATACTATCCCGACGGCGAGGACGCCCTTGTGATGACCCTGAACCTCGGTCCGGTCTGATACGACGATCAGGCATCTGTCGAAGGAGGCGGAGGGATCGCAGACGGAGGCGGGACGTTCATCTGCATGTCAGTCCTCTGGCTGGTCAGGTCGGCCAATTGCCTCTCGAGCTGCTTGGACCTCTTGTAATAGCGCTGAAACAGGTAGAACAGCACCGTGATTATCGGGCCCAGGATGAACCCCGCGAAGAGGACCGCCACAAAGAAGACCAGGACGAGTACCAGTACGTTGCGAACGTTGTCGAATGTCGTCGTGGGCCGGCTCATGCTTTACCGTCCGCAGATTCCCTTCACTCCATGTTAAGTCTTGGGGTGAGGCTTGGCGGCTGCTCTGCTCAGCTTCTCGATGGCGTCGTAGCTCCTGAGCGCGTCCCTTTCGTCGACCACGATTATCAGTTCGGGGACGCAGCTCATGAACTCTATCATGTTGATGCCGTTCATGGCGAGCTCGGTGGTTACAGTGGAGACGACGCCCGGTGTAGTGTCGGCCACCTCTGACATCGAGACTATTATCTCGGAGAGGCCCGTCACGATCTTCGGGATGTTCTTCTTCGGGATGATTCTCTTCATCTTGTCGAGGTTCTTCTCGTCGATCACGACGCGTATGGACTCTACACCAGAGACGAGCCTGAAGGTCTCCCCAAGGCTGTAATCGATCGTCGATGCGAACTCGCCGAGCGCGGCCGTGATCTCGGGGTCGTTGAGTATCGCTACGTCAACTATCTTGTTCCTCATGGTCAGCTTCTTGAAGAGCAGACCGGTGTTCTCGTGTGCCGCGACCCTCCCCCCTACGTCGTACCTCCTGATGGCGCCGATCACCGCCTCGGTCGAGAGCTCCTCGCCTTCGAGCAGGGCTTCCTTCTGTATGTGCCTCGCCAGCGCCCGCACATTGAGAAGGCCCCGACCAAGGTCCTTCCTTATCGCCCCGTCGCTCTCGATTATCCGCTCGACGATGCTCGTTGTATGTGGCAAATCCGTCCCAATTATGTCTAAGATGGTATATTTAGCTTATCTGTGTCATAAGTCTTTTACACTCTTTGAAGCGCTGCATAGGCATGGCGAACATCGCGCTCGATACGAGAGACGGGGAGGAAATCCCGGTTGACCAGCTGCGACGCTTCTACGAGCTGATGTTGCTTACGAGGACCTTCGACTCCCAGGCCGTAAACCTGCAGAGACAGGGAAGGATCGGGTTCTATGTAACGTGCGAGGGCGAAGAGGCAGCAGAGGTCGGGAGCACGCTCGCGCTAAGACCAACAGACTGGATCTTTCCAGACTACAGGGCGTCGGGCATAATGATCTCCAGAGGCATGGCCCTGGACGAGCTCCTGGCCCAGGTCATGGCCAGCTCCGATGACCACTCCAAGGGCAGATCGATGCCCTCCCACTGGGGCAGCAGGGCGCTCAACATGGTGCCACCCTCATCCCCTCTCTGCACCCAGCTCCCGCACGCGGTCGGGGTAGCGCTCGCGGCGAAGCTCAGGGGCGACGATGTCTGCACGATGGCATACTTTGGCGACGGAGGGACCTCAAGTAACGATTTCCACAGCGCTCTGAACTTCGCGGCCGTATTCAAGACCCCGACGGTCTTCTTCTGCAGGAACAACGGGTACGCCATATCCGTCCCGGTGACCCAGCAGACAGCCACCGATTCGCTCGCGATAAAGGCCTCGGCCTACAACATCGAGGGCGTCAGGGTCGACGGCAACGACGTGCTCGCGGTCTATGCAGCGACAGGGAAGGCGCTGGAGAAGGCAAGGAGAGGCGGCGGTCCCACCCTGATAGAGGCTGTCACCTACAGGCTGGGGGCGCACTCGACGTCGGACGACCCCAGCCGCTACAGGGACGCGCGGGAGGTCGAGCTGATGAGGTCGAAGGACCCGATCAAGAGGTTCCAGCAGGACCTGCGGGAACGCGATGTCTGGACCGACGAGGACGAGTCGGAAGCGAAGAGGACCATGCTCGAGCAGGTCAAGGCCGCGATCACCAGGGCGGAGAAGATTCCACACCCGGGCGTCAGGAGCCTCTTCGAGGACGTCTACTCCGAGCAGACCTGGAACCTCCGTTCGGAGGCCGACGAGCTCTCGGAAGAGACCGGCGGGGATTGATCAAGGATGCAGAAGACGATCGTCCAGGCGATCAACTCGGCCCTCAGGGACGAGATGAAGAGGAACGGAGAGGTCGTGATACTGGGGGAGGACGTGGGAAGGAACGGCGGTGTCTTCCGCGCCACGGAGGGCCTCTACTCTGAGTTCGGACCCACGCGGGTGATGGACACGCCGCTCAACGAGAGCGGGGTGGTAGGCGTCTCGATTGGTCTGGCCCTCTACGGGATGAGACCGGTCGCCGAGATAGAGTTCCTCGACTTCATCTATCCGGCCTTCGACCAGATAGTCTCGGAGCTGGCGAAGATCAGGTATCGGTCGGGTGGTGAATACACGGCGCCTGTCGTTGTCCGGGCTCCGTATGGCGGCGGGATAAAGGGAGGCCCCTACCACTCTCAGAGCGCAGAGTCGTTCTTCACGCACATCCCCGGGCTGAAGGTCGTGGTGCCTTCCACGCCCTACGACGCCAAGGGGCTCCTGACATCCGCCATGAGGGACGAGGACCCGGTCATCTTCCTGGAGCCCAAGAGGCTCTACAGGTCGTTCCGCGGCGAGGTCCCTGAAACAGAGTACACCGTCCCGATCGGGAAGGCACATGTGGCGAGGGCCGGAAACGACGTCTCCATCTTCACCTACGGGTCGATGGTCCCCACTGTCCTGGAGGCTGCGTCGAAGGCCGCTGAAGAGGGGGTGGATGTCGAGGTGGTCGACCTGAGGACGCTGGTCCCGCTCGATGTCGACGCGGTCCTGAACTCCGCCAAGAAGACAGGGCGGGCGGTGGTCGTCTACGAAGCCCCGAAGTTCATGGGATATGGGGCGGAGATAGCCGCGCTCCTGGCCGAGGAGGCGCTGGACTACCTAAAGGCACCCGTGGTCCGGGTGGGCGGCTTCGGGATCCCGTTCCCGTACGTCCACGAGAACCTCTACATGCCGACGGTGCCCCGGGTCCTAAAGGCGATACAGAAGGTCGCCCAGCACTGACGAGCAGGAAGGAACCCAAACTATTTACCACCCGCGGCCGACGAGCAGGCATCAGCGTGTCACGTCCGTCATCCCCCGCTCCTTCTTGGCTAGGCAGGTACGTCGAGGTCATCGACTCCCGAGTCTCGGGCATATTCGGAGGCGGGAGCTCCTCGCTCGAGGTCGCTGTCAAAGGGGCCCTGTACGGAGGCAAGCGCATCCGGGCCGTGCTCGCCCTGCTCTGGTGCGAAGCCGTCTCCGGCGGGTACGAGGCGGCGGTGCCTGTCGCAGTAGCCTACGAGCTGGCCCACGCGGCCGCTCTCGTGCAGGATGACATCCTCGACGAGTCAGGGTTCCGACGAGGCGAGAGGTCCATCGTGGGGAAGCACGGCCTGCGCTCTGCGATACTGGCATCGAACATGCTCCTCGCGCAGGTACCCCGGGAGATCGCTGGATACGGCTCTCTCAGCTCAGGCGGGGAGATCCTCAGGATGCTCTTCGACCTGCTCGGAGAGTCCTTCGGGGCGGCGGTCCTCGGAGAGTTCCTCGACCTGGAGATGGCCTCGAGGGACTCGGTGAGCCAGAGTGACTATGAGTACATGATCAAGATGAAGACGGGGGCCCTGGTCGGGGCTTCATCGGCGAGCGGTGTGGTGGTGGGCGGAGGAATGAGTCAGAAAGTCACGGTGAAGACAGCCTATGAGTTCGGGGAGTGGCTCGGGATGGCGTACCAGGTTCACGACGACCTGCTCGACATCATCGGCGACGAGGAGACCCTTGGGAAGGCCGTCTTCACAGACATCCGGGGCGGTAAGAAGAACATAGTCCTGATCCATGCGCTGGAGAGGTCCTCGGAAGAGGACCGGCTCTTCCTCCGAGAACTCCTTGGCAGGGAGCAGTTCAGGGATGCGGAGGTCCGGAGGGTCAGGGGCCTGCTCTCCCAGACCCGATCGGTGGAGTACGCCCAGGGCGTCGCCGCATCATACGCCGAGAACGCCCGCAGGCTGCTCGAGGCAGCGGATGTGGGAGCGACTCGAGGCAAGCTTCTCGAGCTCTCAGATTACCTTTCTTCCAGAAAGTACTGAGAGCGCGTACGCACCTGGAGGGATAGACGCGTCATTCGTCTCCATCTCGCTCGGCCGCACCAAACTTCCAGAACTTGCTGTCCGCGATGTGGATGGCGATTATCGGAGCATCCCCAAGCTTCAACGACCGATATTGCCGATATTTTTGAAGCAGGAGCCTCCTCGCCCTGGCCGCTTCCGCTTCGTCGGATACGAGCTCCGATCTCCCGTGGATCAGAAGGTAGGAGAGCTCCCTCCAGTCCTCATCGTAGATGTCGACCAGAAAGGCGACCTGTGGGTTCGAGGCTATGTTCGATGTCCTGGCGAGGCGTGGCCCCTTCGGTTTCTTGTCGATGGCTGTGTAGATGACGTCTCCCGCGATCACGAAGCAGACGGGGACGACCGTCGGCCTGTCGCGGCTGCTCGTCGCGAGAAATCCCCGCCTAGCCGCCTTCAGGTAAGCCACCTCGCTCCGTCTCATCTGACCTCTCCCTCATCGGAAGAGATAGTTCAACCTTCTAGAGCAGGCCCGCTCCCCGGCGCTCTATCAGCTACGATCCCTCGGGCAGCTAGGATTATCTACGAGTTCTGGGTTGTGGACGCGAGTTGGAGCATGATAAGGATGCGCAGGCAGCCGCCGGCCTTGCGCGCACCGCGCGTGTGCTCGAGACACTGACAGTCGTTCTTGTGATCCTTGTCTCCCCGCTCTCGGTCGTCGTTTCCCTGCCGTTCCAGATTGCGCCGGAGACCTGGCTTATGCTCTGGTTGAAGTATGTCTTCATGATCGTCATCCTTGCGATCGGCATCACATCCCTCGGATTCGGGGCCGCTTCCTCCTACCGCGTGAGGGCAAGGATGATCCGAAGGAAGGTGCAGAGGCGGGAGTGATTTCTGTCTATCTTCCGTGGACCACGAGGTGCGCGGCAACCGGTTTCGTCCCCTTGTAGGACGACCTCTCAAGCATCTTCTGGTATGCCTCGTCATCGAGCAGTGTCTGCTTTGGCCGCCAGTGGTCCCCCTGATCGTCCTCCTGGACGTTGAACTGGACGCGTATCGCGATGTCTTCGGCGGGTTCCGCGCCTTCGTAATCGGGGTCCCATCGCACCTCGCCGTCAGGGAACTGCTTTGTGAAGCTCTTGAGGAACTCCGGGAGCTTCATCAACCAGAAAGAATGCGCTCGAGATTCCAACCCTTCCTTCCAGTAGATCGGGATGACTACGTGCTCCAGAGACTTGCTCGCCGTGAGCTTCTTGGCCGCCTCCTTGTCGACACCTATCGATACCAAAGACTTGTGAAGCCTCTCAACATCGGGACTGGACGACGCGCCGTCCTTGCTCTTTGCCAAGGTAGCAAAAGCCAAAAATCCGCGGCATAAATCATTATACTATTATCGTCGGGAAACCATCTGGATGGAATCTGGTAACAACTTCATATATCTCCACCCCACTCATTACCAGTGAGAAGTCCCTTGGATTCACCGGATGACGTGTTTGGTGGGCACGAAGAGAAGGGCACCGACGATATCAGGTCTCCATGGTCTTTCGGAATCTACGCAGACTCAGATTGCTTCCGCTGCGCGAAGATAACCGAGAGGAAGACGGCGGAACTGCTGTACATGAGTTCGCAGTGGGATTACTATTATTGCTACAGGTGTCGCGGGTGGTTCAAGAAACCCTTCAAGGAGAAGTACGTCGTGCTTCCCGTGACCGACAGGAAAGTCATCAAACGCCTGACCTGGATGTACACGTCCCAGATGGAAGCCCTCCACGAGAACCGTAAGCTGCTCGAACGCATGGAGAGCGTGTGGCGCGGATTTGAAAGACGTCTGTCCCACGTCTGATATCACTCACTTACTCACTCAGCCGATTATTCAGTCCTGACGGTCTCCTACGTGTGGTCGCGATAGTAGGCCCAGATCTTTTCCTGCAACCCCCTCACGAAATCCTTCTCGGCTTGTGAGAGCTTCGGGTCCTGACACCTCTCCCTCGGCCTCCTCAGGTTGGCAGGGATGTCCTCCCAGCAGAAGAATCCCCCTCCGGGATAGCCCGTATCCTTGCGGACGACGATAGCAGCGAAGCCAGGCGCACCGCTCCTGGACTCTTCTCTGTCGATCTCGCCCAGGACACCCACGACGGTCTCCCCGGCATCACCTCGCGCAAGTTCAAACTTCTTCATGAGGTAGCCGTAGGTGATCGTCCTGCGCTCGAGCGCCGCCCGCGTAAGCTCGCGGCGCATCTCTTCCCGGACCATCAGAGATCCTATCCACACGGACTCTAAAACGGTTCTGAGGCGCCTGACGTCGGGCCACGTCACCGAAAGTTAGTTAATCTACTCCAAAACCGCGGAAAAATACATTGCCTGTCATCCAGATCGGGAGGCATCGCATCGAGTACTCAGTGACGACAGGGACCAGCAGGCGCTACACCTACTTCCGGTTCAGGACAGACAAGACGCTCGAGATCGTCCTCCCGCGAGGAAGGAGAGTAGACCTCGACTCGGCGATAAGGAACAGGCAGGCCTGGATAGTCAAGCACTATGAGCGGCTGTCTCAGAACAGAAGGATCCTGGACGAGGGCCAGGTGATGTTCGACGGCGAGCACCTGAAGCTGATATTCGAGGAGAGCCAGGAGAAAGAGGAGCTCCTCCACGACCCCATTAGGAAGGTAGTGACCGTCCGATCTAGTGAGAGGTCCAGAATCAGGGAGCTTGTGAGGAGATGGTTCCTGAAGGAGACCTCGAGGTATGTGGTAGCGAAGCTCGAGGGGCTCTCTGGAATGCTAGACGTGAAGTACAGCCGGGCGGATGTGAGGCAGATGAAGAACTGGGGCTACTGCACCAGAGACGGACGTCTCTCGTTCAACTGGCAGCTGATCGCCCTCCCGGAGAGGCTCAGAGAGTACATCATCCTGCACGAGCTCGCCCACCTCTCGGAGTTCAACCATTCCTCAGCGTTCAAGGGAAGGCTCGCCGCGTTCTGTCCCGACTACAGGCAGAGAGAGAAGGAGCTCGACAAGATAACCTCGCTCTGAAGCCTGCAAAATCGGTGGGTGAGCGGCTCAAAAAGTCCTAAATGCTCGAGAATCTGAGGGACTTATGGAAATAGTTTGTCAACGAGAAAAATCACGATGATTCTTTTAGGGCTGGTACTCCTTCTCCTAGGTGTCGTCTTCGCGCTCCAGGGTGAGGGCATGGTCGGTGGGAGTTCCCTCATGGATAACAACCCCAACTTCGTCTATATCGGGTCTTTTGTGGCCCTCGTCGGGATAGTCTTGGCAGCTCTCGGCATCTGGCCGAGGCCGGTCATGAACACCCAAGCTAGCACAAGTCCGTGAGCTTCGTCGTCGCCGGCAGGTTCAGTCAAGCCGCTTCCCTAGCGGTCATCGACCTCAGGCGTGCGGCCGATTGAAATCGCAAACGGTTCTTGTCAGATCTGAGAGGACTGTTTATAGGCGTTGGTACAAGAAGCCGATCACCGACTTTGACCGTAGAAAGGGTCCCGAACAGGCTGGCCAAGGAGAAGAGCCCCTACCTCCTCAAACACGCGCACAATCCGGTGAGCTGGTTCCCGTGGGGTGACGAGGCCTTCGAGAAGGCAAGGTCAGAGGACAAGCCCATCTTCCTGAGCATCGGTTACTCGTCCTGCCACTGGTGCTCTGTCATGGAGGCGGAGTCCTTCGAGGACGAGAAGATAGCTTCTGTGCTCAACGACAGGTTCGTCCCGATAAAGGTCGACAGAGAAGAGAGACCCGACCTCGACGAGGTCTACATGAAGTCTGTGATGGCGATAAGCGGGCAGGGAGGCTGGCCGCTCTCGGTCTTCCTTACCCCTGGCCTGAAGCCGTTCTACGGAGGGACCTACTACCCGCCCGCTCCGAGGCACGGGATGCCTGGCTTCCCGCAGCTGCTGGATTTCATATCGGACCTGTGGAAGAACAAGAGAGACGAGATCATCAATAACTCCGACGAGCTCATGAAGCATCTAGAGCACAACTACACTCTTCATCCCAAGGACACGCTACCAAGATCGATCCTGGACACCGCATATGCTGAGCTGGTCTCCAACCTGGACGAGCAGTACGGGGGGTTTAGCGGCGCGCCAAAGTTCCCGCTCCCCAACTACCACGAGTTTCTGTTGCGCTATTACAGCAGGACCAAGAGAGAGCCCGCCCTGCGCGCCGTAAAGAAGACGCTACAGTCGATGGCCTCCGGGGGCATCCACGACCAGGTCGGAGGCGGCTTCCATCGCTACTCCACCGACCGATACTGGCTGGTGCCTCACTTTGAGAAGATGCTCTACGACAACGCGCTGCTCGCCCGCGTCTACCTCGAGGCCCATCAGGTGAGCGGCGAGGCGACCTTTCTCGATACGGCCCTCGATACGCTCGAGTGGATGCTGAGAGAGATGAGGGGTCCCGAGGGGGCGTTCTACTCCTCCGAGGACGCCGACACCCCCGACGGGGAGGGATACTACTATACCTGGACGCCGAAGGAGACCCAGGAGGTCCTTGGAAAGGAGAGCTCCAGGGTGATCGACGAGCTGTTCGGGATCGTCCCCGACGGCAACTTTGAGGGCGGTAGGTCGATCCCCCACGTCACAAGCTCTCCCGAGAGGGTCGCCTCGAATTTCGGGATCGACCCGGACCGGGTGAAGGATATCATGAGAGAATCGAGACCCAGGCTCTTCGAGGCTCGCCAGAAGAGAAGCCGCCCCGCGGTCGACGACAAGATCATCTCGTCGTGGAACGGGCTCGCCGTCTCCGCGTTCGCCGTCGCCTATCAGGTGACCGGGGAGAGGAGGTATCTGGAGGCCTCGGTGAGGGCGGTCGACTTCATCCTCGAGAAGCTGGTCGTCTCGGATAAGCTCTTCAGGAGGTACAGGGACGGCGCGATAGCCGTAGAAGGGACGCTCGAGGACTACTCGTTCCTCGCTGCGGGGCTGCTGGACCTGTACGAGGCATGCTTCGATCCATTGTACATCAGGAGAGCGATCTGGTTGACCGACAGGATGGTCGAGCTCTTCTGGGACGCCAGCGAGGGAGGGTTCTTCATGAGCTCCTCTCCAGATGTCCTGGTCAAGGTCAAAGAAGGATACGACGGTCCGACCCCCTCGGGCAATGCGGCCGCAGCTCTGACCCTGCTCCGTCTCTCGGAGTTCACGGGACGGCGGGATCTCAGGGAGAAGGCAGAGGCTACCCTGAAGGCCTTCGGAGACTCGATGGAGTCCTCGCCCTTCTCCCACACGTACATGCTCTGCGCGCTCGATTTCTGGTTCGGCTCGAAGGAGGTGGTGGTCGCAGGCTCGATGAGGGAGAAGCCGGTACAGGAGATGGTCAGGGAGATCCAGAGGCGCTTCTTCCCCAACAAGGTCGTCGCGCTAACCGGTGGAGACGTCACCGAGATCTCGTCGCTCACCGATGGCAAGACGGAGATCGATGGCAAGCCGACAGTCTACATCTGCGAGAACTTCACCTGCAAGAGCCCCATAACCCAGTTCGAGGCCCTGAAGAAGCAGCTCGACGCATGATCGATCATCCACCAATGAGCGAGTGAGTGAGCGAGTGAGTATGGCTTGAGAGCGTCCATCCTGATAGACCCCGAGAGGCCCAAGGTCAAGAGGGGCGAGGTCCTCAGGATGATCAGGGACGCGGGGATCGAGGTCACCCAGAGAGAACCGGACCTTGGGGTGGTCGTGGGCGGCGATGGGATCTTCAGCGACTACGGCAGGCTGATCTCGATCCCTCTCCTCTTCGTCGGGGTGCGGTCTGCCGAGACCACCGCCTCGAAGGGATACCTCGCTGAGGTTCACTTCGACCGACTCTCAGAGGCGCTCGAGGAGATCAAGAGGAACAGATACAGAGTCCTCGAGTACAAGCGGCTCCGTGTCGCGATAAACGGGGTAGCAAGGGGCGAGGTCTTCACGGATGTCTATCTCGAGAAGGGAGCAGACAGCAACTGTCTCAGATACCACCTGGACGTGAAGGGGAAGGGGCTGGCGTTCACGGACTCGGCCATAGCCAACGGGGTGATCATCTGCACCAGCGCGGGCTCGACGGGCTACTACTCCTACATCGACAAGCTGCGCAAGAGTGACCGGTTGGAGCCCGACAGCTACACGCTGATCGGCGGTGACGAGGTCGGGGTGTGTCACATCGCTCCGGTGCTGACCGCCCGCGATGACACCGGCTACCTGCCTCTGCGCTATACGGTACCCTGGGGGTCCTCCTTCAGGCTGAGTCTCACCCGGGACGCAGACGCGCGGCTATTCGGGATAGTAAGGTCGAGGAGAGGCATACGCGTGAGGGCAGGAGACTACATCGACGTACGTCCGAGCGCCAACACGACCCGGGTGATCAAGCTCGGACCAGGCTTTGCGTAGCCAACCTCTCCAGGAGGTCGGTCAGCCCAGACCTGTCCGCGACCAGAGGCGTCCCGTCGATATTGATCTCTATCGTCTCCTGATCCTTCAGCCCGTTCCCGGTGGCAACGCAGACCACGACGGCGTCCTTCTCCAGCCTGGCTCCTATCTCGACGAGCGCCGCGATGGGCGCCGCGCTGGCCGGTTCGACGAAGATGCCCTCCTTCGAGGAGAGCAACCTCCTGGCAGCGGTTATCTCTTCGTCGGTCACCGTGAGGACCATCCCGTTCGACTCATTGAGCGCCGCGAGCGCCTTCTTTCCCGAAGCGGGCCTCCCGATCCTTATCGCCGAGGCGATCGTGTTGGGATTCTGCACCGGGGTTATGACATCGCTCCCCCTCCAGAACGCGCTCGCGATCGGTGACGCCCCGTCGGCCTGTACCCCGACCATCCGGGGGAGCTTCTCGGTGATCCCGAAGGCCCTGAGCTCCTTGAAACCCTTCCAGATCGCGCTTATGTTCCCAGCGTTCCCCACCGGCAGGACGACATAGTCGGGGACGGAGAACCCAAGCTGCTCATACACCTCGAAGGCCGTCGTCTTCTGCCCCTCCAGCCGGTAGGGGTTCACCGAGTTCATCCCGGAGAAGCCGGGGAGCCCGGAGATCGTACCCAGGAGCATCGAGAGGGCATCGTCGAAGGAGCCATCGACCCTGATTATCGTTGCGCCGTAGGCGGTGGCCTGCACCATCTTCCCCGCGGCTACCTTCCCGGAGGGGACGATTATCGCGGCCCTGACGCCCGCGCGGGCTGCGTAGGCGGACATGGAGGCAGACGTATTCCCCGTGGAGGCGCAGATCAGGACGCGGACGCCAGCCTGCATCGCCCGGGTCACTGACACGGTCATCCCCCTGTCCTTGAATGAACCGGTAGGGTTCTGGCCCTCGTTCTTCACGTGGAGGTTCCTCACACCCAGTGTCTTGGAGATGTTCACGGCCCTTATGAGAGGCGTCCGGCCTTCATCCAGCGAGACCGGGCGCACGTCCGCGTCGAACGGAAGCAGGGCGCGGAACCTCCAGATCCCTTCCCCGGGCTTGCCGAAGAGGTCCGTCCGAGAGAGAGCACCTCCCTCCCTGACCGCCTCGAGCAGCCCGCTGCAGCGCGAGCACGTGTATCCTGGCGGGTCTGACTCGAAGACGGCGCCGCAGTCTATGCAGCGGAGGGTCCAGCCGGCGGCGATCTTCATACCCTCGCCGCCCCTTCCCCCACCTTCGTGACAAAGCCATCAGACTCGACCGCCTCCTCACCGAAGCCTGCGACCATGTTGTCCATCACCGAGCGGGGGTCGTGCTTGCTGCGGTCGAGGATCGCAAGCATCGACGGTCCAGCACCGCTTATGCAGACGCCCGCGGCACCGGCCTCCATCGCGTACTTCTTCACCGAGTCGTACCCGGGTATCAGCTTCTTGCGTGCCTCCTCGACGACCCTGTCCTTCATTCCCATCCCTATCAGCCCGATGTCCCCCCTTGCGAAGCCGGAAACGACCAGGCTGGCGTTTGCAACGTTTGAAACCATCATATTCAGGTCGATCATCTTCGGCAGGACGGACCGGGTGTACTCGGTCTTGCGTCCCGGGAGCTCCAGGACGGGCGTGACCAGGACGAGGGTCATCTCTCCCGGAGGGTCGTATCTGATGGCGGAGGGTCTGTCGTCCACCCTGACCACCACGAAGCCGCCAAGGACCGAGGCCGCGACGTTGTCATAGTGAGCGGCCCCCGATGTCACCTGTTCTCCCTTTCCGGAGTAGAATATCATGTCATCGCCGCTCATGCCGAGGCCGAAGAGCTCGTTCATGCCGAACGCCGCCGCCGCCGCCGACGCGCCGCTGCTACCCATGCCGAGCCCGATCGGTATCCCCTTTGTGATCCCGATCCCTATCCTCTTCTTGATGCCAAAGTCTCTCGCTATCGCGAGGCAGACCGCACCGGCGCCGTTCTTGGTCGCTGCCGTCGGCGTCCTCACATCCCCGAGGTGCTCTATATCAACCGAGAGCCTCTGCGCGCTCTCCGAGCTGAGCGTGATCCTGTCTCTCGGCCTGTCCAGCGCGAGAGCGAACACGTCAAAACCGGGCCCGAGATTGGCAGACGACGCAGGAGCTTCCACGGTGACCTTCAATTCTCTCTGGCCGCGTTTAGACGCGCGATTATATGACTATTGGTCTATCGACCCCGACGGACCAGGCGGACAAACGCTTTTTAGTGCTCACGGGGTTCAAACCCGATGCCGCCTTGCTCCCCGAGAACACCCTCCAGCCGAGGGCATACCAGCAGAACATAGCCGAGGCGGCCTCCCGCGCGAACACCCTCGTGGTCCTTCCGACGGGGCTGGGGAAGACCATGGTCGCGATGCTCGTGGCCAAGGCGAGGCTGGAGAAGTTCCCGAAGGGCAAGGTCGTCATGCTCGCACCGACGAAACCCCTCGTGCAGCAGCACTACGAGACGTTCAAGCGGATGATGGGCATCAAGGAGAACGAGATAGCGATAATGACGGGCGAGACTCATCCTGAAGAGCGCAGTTACCTCTGGAGGAG
>JAPCJS010000134.1 GCA_027886825.1 Nitrososphaerota archaeon | reverse complement strand
TCCTCTGGGGTAGCGAGGTAGTGATCCCAGTACCACTTCATCTCCTCGGTCGCGAGCCCGTATCCCTCTCCGAGCTCCCGATAGGAGGCCGTATCGAAGGAGTGGTCAATCACGGGGTAGACCAGGACCTGCAAGACGATGGGCGGGCCACTCCTGTCACGGGTCATGAGACAGACCACGGCGGCAATGTTGCCTCCCGCGCTGTCCCCGCCCACCGCGATGCGGCTCGAATCAGCGCTCAGCTGAGCACCGTTCTCTGCGACCCACAACAGGGCTGCATAGGCGTCCTCGACCGCGGCCGGAAACTTGTGCTCGGGTGCGAGCCGGTATCCCACGGAGACCACTATGCACTGCGCCGCGGCCGCGAGGAAGCTGCACGTACTGCTGACCTCGGGGTCGGCGTGGCCGCCGAGGACGAACCCGCCCCCGTGGAAGTAGACCAGCAGGGGCAGCTTTGTCCTGATGCCCGGCCGGTCCGCAGGAGTGAAGATGCGCACAGGAATAGGGGATGCAGGACCGGGTATGGTCACGTCCCGGATCTCCACCTTGACCTGCGCTTCCCACCGGGAGATCTTCTCGAAGAGCTTTGACAGGTCCCGGGCGCCCTGGGGGGTCAGCTGGTCGATCGGAGGCGTGTTTATCTCCTTGACGCGCTCCAGGAACTCTTCGGAATCGGGGTCGATCAACTCGATCTCATCTCAGCTTCCCTGTGGCGCCTCGATGGCAGGCGGGGTCCGGCCATCGATCCGGACCGACACCGTCTTCTCCTTAAAGTGACAGGCGACAAGGTGACCCGGAGCGACCTCCTCGAGCGGAGGGTCCACCTTCTGGCAGACCCCTTCTGCATAGAGGCACCTCGGATTGAACCTGCACCCTGTGGGAGGGTTGATCGCGCTCGCGACCTCGCCCTTGATCTCTATGTTGAGGAGGTTTCTCTTCCAGGGGTTGGCGATCGGCGCCGCGTTCATCAGAGTGATCGTGTACGGGTGCCTGGGCCTGGCCATGACGACCTTCGTGGGCCCGTACTCGACGAGGTGCCCCGCGTACATCACCGCGACGACGTCCGAGAGGTACTGGGCGACCGAGATGTTGTGGGTGATCAGCATGTAGGAGAGCCCGAACTGGTTCTGCAGCTCGATGAGGAGCCGGAGTATCTGGGCCTGGACCGAGGCGTCGAGCGCGCTCGTCGGCTCGTCGAGTATCAGAAGCTTGGGCGAGGGGGAGATGGCCCTGGCGATCGCTACCCTCTGGCGCTGCCCTCCGCTGAGCTGCTTGGGGATGCGGTTAGCCTGCTCCTCAGAGAGACCCACGGCCGCGAGGCTGCGCATCACCCTCTCCTCGACCGACCGCCGGTTTCCGCCTATCAGGCCCCTGACTGGCTCCCCTACGGTATCGGCGATGGTCTTCCGTGGGTCGAGGGACGAGTCGGGATCCTGGAACACGATCTGGACGTTCTTGTAGACCTCCTTGCGGCCGAGCGTCAGCATGTCGCGTCCGTCCAGAAGGATCTGGCCGGAGGTAGGGGTGATGAGCTGCGCGACCGTCCTGGCAAGGGTCGTCTTGCCGCAACCCGACTCCCCGACTATCGCGACCGTCTTGCCGCGGGGGATGCTTATCGAGACCCCATCCACGGCCTTGACGAACCTGCGCTCCGCCCTGGAGAAGGGGTTCAGGCCGCGCCGGAGCGGGAAGTACTTCTTCAGGTCCCTCGTGACCAGTAGGTCGTTGGAATCATTCGCCATATAGGAAACACGAGACCTTGTGCCCCGGGCTCACCTCCGTGAGCTTCGGGGGCTTTCCTCTGCAGACATCCATCACGGAGGGGCACCTTTCTGCGTAGCGGCAACCGATGGGAGGGTTGACCAGGTCAGGTACCGTGCCGGGTATGGGCATGAGCATCGTATCGTCCTTGGAGCCGGAGGGGATACACGACAGGAGTCCCTTGGTGTAAGGGTGCAGCGGGTGCTCGAAGAGGTCGAAGACGCCCGCGTCCTCCACGACGTCGCCCGCATACATGACGACGACCCTGTCCGCCACCTGGCTCGCGACGGCGAGATCGTGGGTGATGAGCATGATGCTCGTGTTCACCTCGTTGATCAGCTCCTTCATGAGCTTCAGCACCTGCGCCTGGGTGGTGACGTCGAGGGCCGTCGTAGGTTCGTCAGCGACGAGAAGCTTCGGCCGCTGCGAGAGCGCCATCGCGATCATCACCCGCTGGCGCATCCCGCCAGAGAGCTCGAACGGGTACCTCTCCAGGACCTGCTCGGGATCGGCGATCCTCACGAGCTTGAGCGCCTCCATCGCCTCCTTCTTGAGCTCCGGGGTGAGCTTCCTCTTCGGACGGAGCGCTTTTGGTTGCCCCACGGCGTCCGTCCTGTGCACCTTCTGCATCACCTGCGTCTCGGATGCGTCGAGCATGTTGGTCCTGCTCTCCCTGATCATGATCGCCTCGGCCATCTGGTCGCCTATCCTGTAGACCGGGTTAAGACTGGTAAGAGGCTCCTGGAAGATCATCGCGATCTCAGTGCCCCGGTAGGTCCGGAGGCGCTTTGGGTCGAGCTTGACCAGGTCGGTCCCCTTGTAGATGATTGAGCCATCCACGACCCTGGCGGGCGGGCTGGGAAGGAGCCCGATCATGGAGAGCGCTAGGGTGGACTTGCCGCATCCCGATTCTCCCACGACGGCCAGGAACTCCTTCTCTCCGATCTCGAGGTCGATCCCGTTGAGGGCGACGAGCCGCCACTCGTGGAACTCGTAGGCGATCTTCAGGTGCTCGATCTTGATGAGTGTCATGACGAGCTCTCCTCCAGCGCGTCACGGAATCCGTCCCCGAAGACGCTGAAGCCGATCACTCCCAGTGCGATCGTCAGTCCGGGGATCACAGGAAGCCAGGGCGCGGAGATGAGGTAGTCCTGGTAGGAGCTGACCATCGCGCCCCAGTCGGGCGCCGGTGGCGGGATGGAGAGGCCGAGGTAGCTGAGCCCCGAGTAGACGAGCACAACCGTCCCCAGGTCGAGGGTGGCATAGACCACGAGGGTGAGGAAGATGTTTGGGATGACGTGGCGGAGTATTACCCGCGTGGTCCCGAAACCAGAGGTCCTGGCCGCTTCGATGTAGTTCTGGTGGGCCACCTTCAGGGTCTCCCCTCTCGAGAGGCGTGCGTAGGCCGGCCACCAGACCATCATGAGAGCGAACATCATCGTGATCAGGCCGGGGCCCAGCCTCGCGACGATGGCTATGGCGAGGATCAGGGCCGGGATGGCGAAGAATATGTCGGTGATCCTCATTAGCGCCTCGTCGAAGAGGCCCCCACGGAACCCGGCGAAGGTCCCGACGGAGATCCCGATTAGCAGCGCGACCCCGACGACTGCGAACCCGATCGAGAACCCGTTCGGGGTCGCAGCGATGACCCTGCTGAAGACGTCCCTTCCTATCTGGTCGGTGCCGAAGAGGAACTTTGAGGAGGGAGGGGCGAGGACGGGGCCCACCGGCTTGATGGGGTTGTATGGGGTGATCTGCAGGTGGAGTACCGAGGTCACCTCGACCACCAAAGCGAGCGCGATGAAGAAGAGGATTATCGAGCCGCCAATAATCATCTCCTTGTTCCTCCTAAGCCTCACACCTCCCGTGATGATGCCGAGGGGTCCGGCGCTCCTTCTTCTGGAGCTGGGCGTCTTGGGGTCTTCTGGTCTGGTCATGTTAACTATACCGGATCTGTGGATCTACCACTACGTACATGAGGTCGGCGGCCAGATTGGTAAGTACGATCAGCAGTGCGAAGATGAGCGTTGTCGCGAGTATCCCTGGGTAGTCCTGTGCCAGGAGCGCGGCCACCACGTACTGGCCCATCCCCGGATACGCGAAGATGTTCTCGACGAACACGGTCCCCGTGAGAAGGTAGGTCACCACGAGGGAGGAGACGGTCACCACTGGTATCAGGGCGTTCCGCAGGCCGTGGTTCAGGAAGACGGTCCTTTCATCGGCGCCTTTGGCTCGTGCGGTCCGGATGAAGTTGGAGTGCATGACGTCCAGGACGGAGCTCCTCAGTATCCTCGTCACGACCCCGAAGGTGCAGAGCGCCAGGGTCAGGCTGGGCAGGATGACGTGGTCGAGGGCGCTCGCAAGGTAGTTGAAGTTCCCCTCTAGGAGGCTGTCCAGCATCGGTATGCCAGTTATCGCGTGAGGAGGAGTGATCGTGATGCTGGCTGCGCCGCCGCTCGGCAGCCAGTGGAAGAAGTAGACGAAGATTATCAGGACTAGGAGCCCTATGAAGAATGGCGGCGAGGAGTACCCGCCGAGATAAAAGCCTCTGACGCCCGCGTCAATCGGCGTCCTGTGGTAGAACGAGGACAAGATCCCGAAGGTGATGCCCATCAGCAGCGTGAGGATTATCGCGAAGAAGGCGATCTGGAGGGTGTACGGGAGGGTCTGCTCGATGACCTGGCTCACAGGCTCGAACCCACGCGAGGGGGAGAATCCGAGGTTGCCCTGCGACAGACCGATCACATAGTAGTAGAACTGCACGTAGAGCGGGTCGGTGAGGTGGTACTGTTTCTCGTACAGCAGGACCAGGTTGGGGTGGAGCGCCGCGGACTTGCCGAGCCATGCATAGATTGGATTGCCGAAGCTATGGGAGATGACGAAGGTGATTACCAGGACCCCCAGGAGGACAAATATCGCCAGCAAAAGCCTGCGAGCGATATATCGGCCTATATCCAACGGGGGCCAAGGGCCCCTCTGAGTTATTTATCGATATTGGTACGGGATTCGGTCGTGTAAAGTTAGGGTAGGTTGATGAGGGAGGTCCTCTTCCTTCTTCCTATGCTAATATTCCAAAGAAAGAGGACCGACCCTCGGATTGTGCTGTACGGTCTGTACCTATATTTCTTGGGTCTGAGCTTCAGAGATGTATCGCGCGCCCTGGAACCGTTCGGCGGCGGGAGGAGCCACATGTCCGTGTGGAACTGGGTGCAGCGCTATGAGCCGCGAAAGGTCTTCGATGTCAAGCGCGTCCAGGCCTTCCTGATCGACGAGACCTACGTCCAGGTGGGGTCGTTCGAGGCGTGGGTCTGGGTCGCCGTCGAGCCCGTGCATCGGTACATCCTGGGCGTCCACCTCTCGAGGCACCAGAACATGATCGTAGCAGAACAATTCCTCAAGGGTCTGGTGGAGAAGTATGGGAGGCACGTCGTCTACTCGGATGGCGGCCCATGGTATCCCGAGGCATGCGCGTCGCTCGGCCTGGAGCACCGGCTACACTCTGACTACGAGAAAAGTCTGATCGAGAGGGCGAACCAGTACCTGAAGGACCGCATAGAAGAGTTCGACGACTACTATCCCTGCACGAAGGACGACTGCGATCTGGGACATGTGAGGAACTGGCTCAACCTCTTCGTCGACATGCACTACGCGAGAAGGATGCACATGACGTTTGGAGATCTCACACCATTCCTAGGAGGTGACGCCCTCTAACTTTACACGACCCGGGATTCCATCAACTTATCATGTGTTAGTCAATCGCTGGAAATCTTATAATTGCGCATGGTCCTGACGAGGCTGACCAATGAAACTACCTCTGCAGGACAAAGTTACAATCGTGACGGGAGCATCCTCTGGCATCGGGAGGGGCTCGGCGATGGTCTTCGCGGCCAACGGCGCAAAGGTCGTGGTGGCGGACATCGACGAGGAGGGAGGAAAGAAGACGGTCGAGGAGATACGGAACCGCGGGGGCACGGCCGTCTGGGTCAGGACCGATGTCTCGAGCGCACGGGACGCCAGGAACTGCGTCGAGACCGCCGTGAAGGAGTTCGGGAGGCTCGACTGCCTCTTCAGCAACGCGGGGTTCAACCCCTCGGGAACGGTGGTCGACACGACCGAGGAGCTCTGGGACAGGCTGATCGATGTCAACCTCAAGGGGATGTATCTGATGTGCAAGTACGCGATCCCCGAGATGAAGAAGGCGGGGAGGGGATCCATCGTCTGCACCGCAAGCGTGGATGGTGTCCTGGCGATAAAGAACGAGGCGGCATACATCGCCACGAAGGGCGGTGTCATCTCCCTGGTGAAGGCAATGGCCCTGGACCACGCACCCGACAACGTCAGGGTGAACTGCGTGCTCCCCGGCGCGATCAGGACACCCCTCTACGTGAAGTTCCTCGAGGAGAATCCGGGGATGGACGACCAGGCAGGCGGCCACGCCATGGGAAGGATAGGCGAGCCCGAGGAGGTCGGGGAGGTCGTCATGTTTCTGCTCTCGGACGCGCCTTCGTTCGTGACGGGCGCGATAATCCCGGTCGACGGAGGGTATTCAGCCGCGAAGGTAGGGGCGGGTTAGGAAGTACAGTCAGCACGACGCCGTCTCCGTGGGTGAACCAGGGACCTTACACGACGCTTCCGAGCCCCTGGTAGTGGGTCCCTTCGAGGTGTCCGTCCGCGAACCTCGACAGCCTGAAGCTGGACCTGTCGAAGGTGGGGCTCTCCAGGCCGCCGAGCATCTCTGTTACCATGACGCCGAACGCAGGGCACATCTTGAAGCCGTGGCCGCTCAGCCCGACGCACGAGTAGACCCCCGGAAGACCGATCTCGGAGAGCTCGTCGACTATGGGCAGCTCGTCGGGGGTGGCGTCGTAGATGCCGTAGTAGGTGTTCTGGAGCCTGCCGTCCTCCATCGCAGGGATCCTCTTCATCATCGACTCGGAGTAGGCCGAGACGTAGTCGTCCGGAGCTTCGCGCGGGCAGTCCTCGGGGGTGGTGTTGGCCTTGTCGAGCTCGGCATCGATGCTCCCTCCGAATAGCAGAGTGCGGCCCTCCGGCTTGTAGTAGGCCTTGTTGAGATAGTCGGAGACTATCACCTTCACGCCTGCGTATTTCTCGGGACGGCGGTAGACGACGACCGGGTGTGGGACGATTCTTA
>JAPCJS010000006.1 GCA_027886825.1 Nitrososphaerota archaeon | reverse complement strand
GGCTCCTGCCGAGGCCGCTCCTTGAATATCTCACAGACATGCAGATGAAGAAGCAGGAGAAAAATTGCCAAGGAGGGCGATGAAACGATGAGCCAGCTCGCCGCAACACTCCACTATGACTTCGAACTGGTCGCCGAGATGAGCGGGAGACTCGAGGACTTCAGGAAGGTAACCGCCAGCGTGCTCCTACTGGGAGGCAGCAAGAGTCCACCCTACCTGAAGGATGCCCTCGATTCGCTCGAGAAGATTCTCCCGCACGTCAGACGGGCCGAGTTCCCGGGACTTGACCACGGCGGTTCAAGCGACCCAGGACCTTTCAACAGGCGGGGCGATCCGGCGCTAGTCGCTCAGGAGCTTCGAGGCTTCTTCGCTGGACCGTAAGAGGAGCCATTCGAAGCCGGCTCCATCCCGGCGTTTCGAAAACGAAAATTTAAGTTGGCCTTCGGCATTTCACGTGAGGAGGCCGGCGAGTTGATCAGGCAACCCGAAGAAGCCGACGTTCCGTCAAAGAGAAGCCCATGACCGCCTTCGCCGTTCAGCTCCAGCAACTCAACAGTGTCCATCTCGCGGTGATCCGACGGCAGGCAAGGTCGTCCGAGCTCTCGCGCTTGGTCCCTGAGTGCTGCGGAGTAGTCTGGAACGCACTGCGTGCGCAGCAAGCGAGGGGCGGCCGCCACGTCGCTGTCTATTGGGACGACAGCATTCGGCTCGAGGCAGGCGTAGAGCTGAACGGACCTTTTGTTGAGCAGGGCGAAGTCGTACGATCGGCAACACCGGCTGGTGCTGTGGCGTCGACGACGTATTTCGGCCCCTATGGCGGCCTCGGCGCGGCGCACGATGCCGTCCGCAGCTGGTGCGCGGCCAACAATCACGACCTTGCGGGGCCAAATTGGGAGATCTACGGTCACTGGCGGCCTGAGTGGGATGCAAATCCTTCGCTGATTCGCACCGATGTGTACTACCTTCTGGCCGATTGAGTTCTGGTTTTTGGTCACTGGGCCGCCGCGGGGATCATGCAGAAACAGAGGAGCTGCGTCGTAATTGGACTGACGGCTAATACGGGCAGATTTCCCCAGGCAGAGACTGGCGGCTTCTCAGTAGGGTGCGGCGCGATCGAGACACTTCTCAAACAGCTCGCCGTTGAGGTCGGCCCCTCAGGGGTAAGGGTCGTCTGCCTGAGGACTGGGGCCACACCGGAGAACCCGGTGCTGCAGGAGGTCTACCAGCGCCTCGCCGAGGTAAGGGGAACGACGAAGGAAGCTGTGGAGAGAGCCGAAGCTGAGCACACCGCCATGAAGCGCTCTCCGCGCATGGCGGAGGTGGCCAACGCGGCCGTGCTAGTGGCATCGGACTACGCTAGCGCCATCACGGTGACGCCCGTGAATGCATCATGCGGAGGGCTCGTGGATTAGGTTATGAGCTGGCTACGCCCCGCTAGAAATTGGCGTTGACATAGAAGTCAACTTCTACATGTCTCCTAGATGTCGAAGTATAGATAGCGGCTAACCCAGGAACGCATCGATCATCGGTGCCAGCCACGATACCCGGTTCGTCACGTTCATGTGGTCCGTCCCGGGGAGTATCGCCAGCTGTGCATGCGGCAGAAGACGGAAGAGCTCGACCGCGTGTTCGGGCCTCACAACGTCGGAGTCGCCGCACGCGACCAGCGTCGGCGCAGTAATCCTGCGGATAGCCTCCACCGGGATGTCTCTGAAGTTCTTCATCAGCTGGACCGACTTGTCGAACATGAGCTGCAGGTTCTCCGGCTTTGGGGCTACTTTCAGGTAGGTATCGCGCAGTACCTTCGGCATCGTGTCCAGAGTCGCTGATTCGAAACCCTTCCAGAACGCAGGGTCAGCACCGTCACGGCTGAAGAAACCCGAGGCAACGACGAGTCTTCGGGTCACCTCAGGGTGACGGATGGCGATCTGAAGCGCTATCGTCCCACCATTGCTAAAGCCGAAAAAGTCCGCGTGCGACATGCCGAGGCGTTCCAGCAGGGCTACCGTGTCATCAGCCGACTGCTCGAAGATGAAGGGAAGATTCCGGACGTCCTCTGTGCGGCCGTAGCCTTCCCTTTCGAACGCCACGACCTGGCGGATCTTCGCAAGTTCGGGCACGATCCAATGGAACGATGTGCCGATGGTGTCGCCACCTCCGTGCAGGAGTACCAGAGGCGTGCGTCCCGACGAGCCTGCGTGGCCATGTAGCTCGTAATAGACCTGAACTCCGTTGACAGCGGCATGACCGGATTCCATTGCGGGGCCACCTCCCTACGACGAGACCAGTGCATAGCCTTTGCGAGCCGGCCTATCCATAGACCTGCGGGGTTGCACAAGGTCCGTCCTCCGACACCATCGCCCCTGCAGCGGAGCTGACCATGTCTGCCCTTGCTAGGCTAAATAAGACATGCAGGCTTCAGGAAGCCATGGTAGACACCACGAGGTTCTCGAAGGTAATTAATGCTCCCCTGCGCTACGCGTACGAATGGTGCACCGATTTCCGCGAGGACGATTCGAAGCTTACGGGCTCCAGCGCCCAGAAGAGGATAGTCGAGAAGACGAAGAAGCGGGCGGTCTACGTCATGATCTACGAGGGCGCGGACGGAAAGGAGAAGGTGGCCGTCAGCTACGTCACGCTGAACCCGCCGAACGCATGGTCCCTCGAGCAGTTCGGCGAAGAGGACTACGAGACCGGGGAGTACCGGCTAAAGAGCCTCGGCAAGAACAAGACGAGGATCGACATGGTCTTCAAGGAGACCTGGAAGGACATCGCAAAGATACCGACGATAAGGGAGCAGACCGACGGCACCAACAAGGCGTGGGACCAATTCATAGCCGCGCTCGAAAAAGACTACAAGGCAGAATCCAGGTAAAGGCCTAGGGTGCCGCCCAACCGCCATGCTTGAAACCCCCACGGGTGTCCTGGTCGGGGCGTGCCGGTCCCTGCATGACGCCATCCCGCGTCGCATTTACAAAGACAATGACCTTGGAAGTCAACGGTCTTACAGCTATCAAGCCACCTCAAGCCTCTCTAGAGGTTGAGGTACCCCGCTCTTGGCCTCTTCCAGTGGACCTCGAGTCCTCTACGTCCCTCTCATGACCGCCACGCCCTCGTCCGAGACCTGTCATATTTGCAAGCTTTTTGTCAGTAACGAATACTCTAAATTGTCCACGTCGCCAAACGCCCTGACCAGTCCATGGTGGACCTTCAACATGGCATACGCTATGATTTCACTGGTCCCGCAGTCGTCCCTATGGTGGTTTATCATAGGTGGTCATTATTATTATTGAGTGAACAGTTGAAGTCGACCGGCGGAAGACTCATGACCGAAGAGATGGAGAATGCGATGGGGTCTGTCCCAACTTGATAGACGCCGAGAATCTCACAAGAAGGTTCGGCGATCTGACGGCGGTTGACAACCTTACGCTCCACGTGGATGAAGGCGAAGTTTTTGGTTTTCTCGGTCCCAATGGCGCCGGGAAGACCACCACCATACGCATGCTGGCGTGTCTGATATCGAAGACGAGCGGCACCGCCAAGATAGGCGACTATGAGATTGGAAACAAGGCAGACCAGCCAAAGATCAGGGGAATGATCGGGCTGGTCCCCGACAACGTCGGTCTATACGAGGAGCTCAGCGCGT
Source organism: Nitrososphaerota archaeon (assembly GCA_027886825.1). Taxonomy (GTDB): domain Archaea; phylum Thermoproteota; class Nitrososphaeria; order Nitrososphaerales; family Gagatemarchaeaceae; genus Gagatemarchaeum. Next base: position 28,797 of record JAPCJS010000006.1, on the reverse strand, counting down.
ACGAGAACCTGGACCTTTATGGAAGATACTACAAGGTCGACGAGTCAAAGAGGAAGGAAAGGATAGAATATTTTCTCAAGCTGTTGGGATTGTGGGATAAGAAGGATCTGGCGGCAGGAACCTTCTCCAAGGGAATGAAGCAGAAACTTGCCATAGCCCGCGCATTGATTCACGACCCCAAGGTTCTCTTCATGGATGAGCCCACGGCCAACCTCGACCCTGAAGCGTCGAAGACGATCAGGGGGTTCATCCTCGACATGAAGAAGCAGAAGAAGACGATCTTCCTCAACACACACAACCTCGATGAGGCGCAGAGGATCTGCGACAGGATCGCCATTCTGAACACCAGGCTGATGGCGCTGGGCACACCCGCCGAACTCGAGCGGTCGGTGAGCGGAAGGAAGACCGTTGTCCAGCTCGAGCGCGTCAACGACGCCATAATATCCGCAGTCAAGAAAGTCGCGACCGGTGGTGTCGAAGTGGATGAAGGCAACAAGCTCATCATCGGAGTGGGCAATCCTGAGAAGGAGAATCCTGACATTATGAGTGCGATCGGCGCCGCCGGGGGTCGCATCCAGTTCGTCACCGAAGCAAGCTCGACACTGGAGGATGTGTACCTGAAGTTGGTCAGGAGCGAGTGATGGAGTTGGACCTGCAGAACGCCTGGTCGGTCGCGTCGAAGGAGTTCAAGACCTTCAGGAAGAGGAAGGGGGTCATCTATGCCACGATATTATTCCCACTTGGGATTGCCGTGGGATTTCCCGGAGTTCTCGTTGCAATCGAAAGCGTTGCTGGTCCAGGAGTCGTGTCCGCATCTGTTGCCCCGTTTCTGAATGCGTTCTCGTTTTGGTTTGTGATCGGAGCTGCAAGCCTTCCCAGTGGCATCGCTTCGTACAGCATAGTCGGCGAGAAGATCCAGAAGAGCCTGGAACCTCTTCTCGCGACACCGATGACAGACAGTGAGATACTGCTGGGAAAATGCATCGCCTCATTCCTGCCTCCGATTGCAGCGATCTATGCTAGCTCGATAGTCTACATGGTCCTGATGGACGTAGTCACCTATCCCGGGCTGGGGTATCTCTACTATCCCAACTGGAGCTTCGGAGTGATCCTCCTACTGCTCGCACCCCTCGCGAGCATACTCTCCATCGAATTGACCGTCATCCTATCGGCACGCGCCAATGACATTAGAAGTGTGCAGCAATTCACCGGTGTCTTGTTCTTCCCCTTCATCATCATCTACGTGATGACCGAGATCGGCGTGATTGAATTCAGCATAATCAACCTGCTCATCATGTCCGGCATCTTCCTGGTGGCCGATCTGCTTCTCTTCTACCTGAGCACAGCCACTTTCAAGAGGGAAGAGATACTCACGAAGTGGAAGTGAGCCGTCCGGGTCACTGTCACGCGCCAAAATCGTAAGCACGAATTAGAGATCGCAAGAAGACAAGAGGCGATGGTCGCACCGTGGTTCCCGTTCTGCAAGGTACCAGGATATCGTTGATACCTGCCTCACTGTCCATTCAGTGGTAAACGAGCGAATCCCTCGTGCTTCAGGCGTCTTCCAGAAGTTTGGAAGGCCCACCAGGCAGATTGCCCTGCGATCGGTGAGGAGTCACCGGTCGCCGATCACCAGGACACTCCATGAAGACGGGGCTTATCTTACGTACTGTCTGTCAAAGAACGTCCTTCTCCTTGCTGGTGTGAAAAGCTATCGTCAGCCTTCCGAGTCCATCGATCTCTCTGCTCAGGTCAGTCTTCATCTTCATCCTTACCTCGCTTATCTCGTCGAGAGTCATCTTGCCATCCGCGACGACATTAATTATCCCCTCGATGAGAGGGCCCACCCTCCTCAGCTTGACGTGGTCCACCCTCGCTCCATATCCTCCCTCGATGATCTGCCTGATCTTTTCAACTACTTCAGGACTGTTGAAGGCGTCGAGCAGGACGAAGGAGGACTCGCGTATGGAGATGTAGGCCACAGTATAGATGTATGCGCCGATGATCATGCTGCCGATTGCGTCGAGTATCGGGAGGTTCACGAGCACCAGCGTGAGGACCGTCCCGAAACCGATGAAGGAAGCGGTCGCATCTTTGACGGAATTGTACGCATCGGTCTTGAGCGAGAGCAGATTGCTTGACCTCGCCATCCGCCTCATCTGGAGCGCCCTGTACAGTGATATGAGGCCTGCAAGGAGGAGCACACCAAGGACGAGCGTGGGGTACGATATCTCCCTCGGGCTCAGGAGCCGCAGGTAGGCGAAGTAGATGAATGCGGTTGCGACGACGACCATGCCCAGCGAGGCGATCAGAGCAGCGAAGCTCTCCACCCTGAGGTACCCAAAGTGAAACCTATCGTCAGGGGATTTCTTCGAGATCCTTAGCCCTGCCCAGACTATCAGGGAGATGAGGGCGTCCGACAGCGAGTCAGCGCCATCGGTCGTGAGCGTGAGGCTGTGGCTGAGAAACCCTGCCAAGAGTTCTGCTAATCCTATCCCAAGGAGTGTGAAAAACGAGGCCTTTGCGATTCTCTCTCCGTCCCGTAGAATCTTTTGATTCTGCGTCAATCGATGCTACTGGCCAAGTGCTTTTTGCGCGCTTTTGAGTATTCCCTCAGTATGGATTCGTTGAGGCGTGAATTCTGCCCATCGAGGCACTTGTAGCGGCTAACCACTAGTTGTTGAACTCCCCGATGTGGCCCATCCTCGCCATTGGTCAGCCCCACCCTGATGGCGCTGAGAATGTCGTTGTTGATCTCCATCTTGTTTCGCTTCGGCCTCGGCAAGACCAGCAGCGAGCAATCTCTTGATATTAACAAGACTTCCCGGGGGGACGTTACCGATTTTATATCGCCCGCCGCCAACTCTGACCATGACATACAAGGCATATCTGGACAACATCCAGGCCAAGACGGGAAAGAGTCCTGAGGACTACCGGAAGATGGCGAAGGAGAAGGGTCTCGTGAAGTACGGCGAGCTCCTGAAGTGGCTCAAGACCGAATGCGGACTGGGGCACGGGCACGCCAACGCCATGATCCTGTACATACAGGACCCCGAACTGGCCAAGAAGAAGCTGGCGGAAGACGCCAGGAAGGCAGCGTGAGAAGAAGATCATGAAGAAGCAAACACCGGCAAAGGATGTCGATTCATACATAGCGGCCGCCCCTAGGGTGGCGCAGCCAAGGCTCAGGGAGGTCAGGGATGCGATTAGGGATGTCGCGCCGGATGCCGTCGAGAGCATCAGCTATGGGATGCCGTTCTACAGCTTCAGAGGCGAGGTAGGTATCGAGGCGCGGCTCTGCTATTTCGGTCTTCACAAGGATAGCATCGGTTTCTACATGCGCCCCCATGTCATAGAAGAGCACAAGGAAGAGGCGGCAGAGTACAAGACGACCAAATCAGCCCTCAGGTTCTCCCTGGACGAGCCGATCCCCGTATCCCTGATCAAGAACCTGGTCAGGGATGCGATCAGGAGACACTCGATGTGAGATCTAGTCCTCGAATACCGCGCCCCGTTCTCGACCGATGAAGCTGCCAGCCTGATGATCGGCCAGCCGAGCCTCACGACCGTTTCGAACGCCTCCTCGCCCGGGGTGGACGTCCATGCCGTCGCATTTGACTCGAGCGGCAACCTCTGGATCTCAGATGGGATCTACGGGGTGTCGGAGTGCGCGGCTCCTCTATCCACGTGCGAAGCTGTAACTCAGATGGTAGGTCCGAAGACCGTCACAGGCAATGGCACGTCGCCCGGCTCGAAGCTGCGCGACCCTCAGGGCCTCGCGTTCGACACTGGAAATAACCTGTGGGTTGCGGACTACAGCCACGGCAGGGTCTTGGAGTATGGCACCGGTACCACCGCCGCTCCCACAACGTCAAGCTCTTCAACCACAACTTCAGGGGAGGAGTACGGAGTTCCCCCTACCAATTGGCAACAGCGGCCTTTTTCACCGTCCTCCTGGCCGCTTCCTACCTTTTCGCCAGTCGTGGTCGCAGAGGCCGTGATCTCGTAAGGATCCTTTCCAGGCTGGCGGTTAAATATCATACGACTGATAATCAAGACCACCATGTACAACCCATGTGGCACTCCAACGGACGTCGAAGGACGGATTCCTCCTAACCTCAAGAAGGGCCTTACGGCGCTACTGGGCCAGGAGGCAAAGATTCTCGAGCAGCTGAGTTCGAACCCACCGCTCGCTCAGATGTTCATCACGAACCCGGGTGCAGCCCTCGCCAAGATGGGAGTCACGCTCGACCCCGAGCTGAGCGCAGCCCTGAGAGGCGCATCGGGGAAACCCAATCCCTTCACGACAAAGACCTACAAGCTGCCTGACGGGACCAAGATAACCCCGTCGTTCAAGGTGAGCTTCGTAGGACACACAACAACAACGACGACGACTAAGAAGAGCAAATGAGTGAGTGAGCGATCGATATGCCCGGGACACAACTCAACAACTACGACCTCGTGGTCGAGTTCTCGGAGGACGCCTTCAACGACCTCCTCTCGGCGTTCTTCGATACGATAAGTCCGATCGGCGACATCCTCCACACAATCAGCGGGGGTGTGATACCTGCCGGGGACCCCTTCGTGCTGACGGTCTCTTTCGACGTCCCCACCGACGTACCCCTCCCGCCGGGGACCAGGGACACGCTGGATATCCGCATGACCCTGGGAACGAACGGCTCGGTGGGCACCCTCCGTTTCGTGGCCAGGGTCGACGTCAACCACACCTCGCTCGCAGGACAGCAGATAGACCTGGTGCAGCTGGACCTTTCGACCAGCGGGCTGTTGTACACCCAGGTGAACCTCTTCGGGATTCTCAACTCGACAAACGGCGCTCTCAACGGCCCTCTCAATGCCCTGAACCACATCCCGCTCCTCCCGGTGCCCGTGAACCGCACCTCCAGCTCGCCGACCGAAATAATCGCGGCCGACATGAGGATCATCGACGACACCTCGGGCTCGGACCTGGACGACTCCGCGCTCCTCCTGACGTTCGGAGGGGACGCCCCGGGCAACAGGGACGGCTTCACCCAGGGCCTCGTCCCGGCCGGCGACCGCGGCGCAATCGGCGTCAGCTTCGACTGGATCTGCAACATCATCCGTCCCCAGATAGCGAGCGGGCTGAGCGTCCCCGCGTCGGATTTTGCCGCCCCCTGTCACCTCAATACGACGATCAACCTCCCCGGGGATCACAATCCACAGCTGACCGCGCTCGACCTCACCCTGATCAACGGAGCGATCGGCGTGAGCGCAAGCGTCGGGGCATCTGACACGGGCTGGAACGCCAGCGCGACGGTGGGAGGAAGCATTCTGATCGCCATCCAAAACGGGAACCTCGTGGTCACCTCGAACATCGCCGATCCTCAGATAAGCGTCAATCTGGACTGGTGGGTCTGGCTCGCCTCGGCGGTGGTGGGGGCCATAATCGGGGGAATCATCGCCGGCGTGGTGGGGGCCATAATCGGGGCGATCGTCGTCCCGCTCGTCGTCTGGATCGCCTCCAACATCATTAACGGCATCATACAGAACGTCGCAAACCAGATCGTCAACGCCCTCCGCCAGCTGAACCTCAACGTCAACATACCCGCCATAGGCGTCAACATCGTCTTCCAGGACATCAACATCGACGACGTGGTCATCGGCACGGAGGTCCAGTTCGTCGACAACGCGCCGATACGTTCCCAGGGAGAGCTGACCGTCTACGACGGCCAGAGGGTCGACCTCGACAACGGGAGCGTCGGAAGCTCGTCCCTCACGGGCGCCGACCTGGCGTGGACTGGAGTCTCACCGCTCGGGGTCCTCAAGACGCTCTGCTGCGACATCCTCGCCAGGACTGGGAGTACCGTCTTCGACCTGACCCGCAGCCAGCTCTACCGTCTCTACTATGAGAACGGGGTCACGATCCCCGAGAGCGAGCTGGGGACTTGGTCCGGAGGCCAGTTCCTTCCATCTGACCTCGTGTACGCCGTGGAGACCGACGAAGGGCGGTTCTCGATCGTCCAGGTCGTCGACGCACAGGTCATACGCCCGGAGAACGCGCAGGATAAGACGGCCGCGCCGAGTCCGAGCCCGGCACGGACAACCGGCCGCACTGCGGCAGCCGCAAGGATCATGGCCGGAAACCAAAACGGGTTCCAACAGCCGACCGGCCTGATCGTCCTGAGGTACAGGACATTCGAGAAGCCTCTGCCGCGGGTGAGTACGGTCGGTGGATCGGTGGGGGTATCACCGGTCTTCCAGGCTGGTACGCTGGTCGTGGGAGCCGACGTCCCCGTGGAGAAGGCGAACTTCGTGCCGACGGTCCTCTCGGTGACCGGCCAGGCGAGCACCATGAACCCGGGAACATGGACAGTGACGAACCCGGTCAAGAACCCCAAGCACGCGACGGTGAGAGCACTGACTCCGGGGATCCAGGTCCACGGCTACAAGTGGTCGATAAACGGAGATCTGTTAGCTGGCCCTGAGGGATCGGTCAAGGTGGACGGCAAGACCGTCAGCTACAAGATATCCGGGGATGCGATCCACGTCGTCCATGAGTCCGCCTCCGACCTTAGCTTCCAGGTCGGGGTCACAGCCATCGCCAAGGACGGCACCCAGCACAGCGTCCTGACCTGCGTCGAAACCGGCGGGGAGACCTCCGTGACGAGCATCGCCACCGCGACCTGGCCAGTCTTCCAAAAGACGTTCCTCCAGACCTTCGGAGTCATCGACCCCTAGGATATCGCTGCGCCCCGGCTACCAGCCGGGGCGTAACGGTTTTTTCCAAAAAATCATCATCTGCCAAGAGCCGAAGGTTAGAGATCGACCTGCCAGGGCGTGGAGGTCGTTGATTGTGAACGACAGCTTCCCGCTGTTGGAAAAGCACCGCCGCCGCTGTCGAGGAACGAGCTGCTTGAGTATGATCCGTCCTTGTCAATGTGGAAGGTCTGAATAGCTCAGGTTGTCGTCCGGCATGCTATATCTCCAGTCCCCGTACTACCGCATGGTATCCACTCCATCCCTGGTTTGCGAAAGCATAGATGTCTTGCAGGGATTCTAGGGTTTGCCTTTGTTCAGAGATGCCATGGCATGACCAACTTGACTTGCACTTCTGATCTTCCTATCTAAGGCCGCATAATCGTCCGCCTAGTACGCCACAGAAGGCTCCCTGCGCACGAATTCGATATCTTCCACTTGCCTGAGCATGAACTCGGCGACGTCTGCACGCGATATGCCAGACAAGATATCAAGACGAATACGATCTCCCGCCCGATAGTTTCCCCTCCTTGGTCCATCCGTGAGCCTAGGAGGGCGCACTATGGTCCATTCCAGGTCGCTCTTCTCCACGTAGCTTTCCATCAAGTCCTTGGCTCTAAACTGGGACCTCAACAGTAGGTCCCGAACTATCAGCCGATTCAAGACCGGTAGCTCCTTCGCGCTGTCCCCCGCCCCGTATGCTGACTCGACGATCAACCGCCGCACGCCGGCTTTCTTCATGGCATCGACGATGTTCTTGGTCCCGTAGAAGCTGACCTTACCCGCACCGAGGGCGCTGATCACCGCGTCCTGATTCGCGACCGCTTTCTCGACATCGTCTCTGTTCAGTACATCCCCCGTCACGGTCGACAGACCCGCGAGTCCTTCGAGCCCTCTTTTCTTATGGATGAAGGCCGTCACTGGATATCCTCGGCTCAAGCCTTGCTCAACGATGTTCCTTCCCGTTCCGCCGGCGGCCCCGAAGACAACTATCTTTATCGACAAAAGCTTAGCCTGCGAGCTAGGCGATGGCGTTAGGCAAGCTAAACATTCCGGCCACAGTCTTTTCCTGGATGAGAAGCGACCCACCAGAGACCTCTTGTCCTTCTTTCTTTTTCCGTAACCCACTCCTGCATCTACGACATCAACTCGTTAACCTCTATTCGGAACACAAAAGAAGAGGGCCACTCCTTGAAAGATGTGAGCCGGAAGGGGTTCGAGCCCTTGGCTCACTTTCTTGGCTAGGTGGACGAAAGGATTCAGATATCTCCTAGATATCGAAGAAGATATGGAAGTTGACTTCCACCTATCATCACAGATTCAGCGTCTTCTAGTTCAGGAGTCGCTGAAATTCATCTATGCAGATTCGGCTGGCTGGTAGGTCGCGATCACAACCCCCTTATCCGTCGTCTTGGAGCTGACGAGTCGGAGGGAGGCAAATGCGCCACCGTCCGAGAAGAGGCGGCGCCCGCTTCCCAGAACGAGCGGGTGGATAAGAAGCACGTATTCATCCACCAGGTTCCGCCGCATCAATGACTGAACCAGCACTCCACTGCCCATTATTACAAGATCTTTTCCTGGCGCTTTCTTTAGTCTCGCCACAGCCTCTGCGGCGTCCCCCTCGAGGAGCGTGGAATTTTTCCACGGGAGAGGCTCTTTCAAAGTTGTGGATGCAACGTATTTCTGGATGTTGTCCAGGAACGCTGAGTAAGGGCTGTCAGTCATCTTTGGCCATACCGAGTAGAAGTCCTCGTAGGTCCGCCGACCCAGAAGCAGGGCACCAACGTTGGCCATCGCCTGACCGGCTGACGCCATAGCGGCGTAGGGCGTCGCCCAACCCCATGCTTGAAACCTCCACGGGTGTCCTCATCGGGGCGTGCCGGTCCCTGCATTACGCCATCCAGCGTCAGATTGACAAAGACAATGACCTTGGACATTGACGGTCTTGCACATGTCAAATCGCCTTAAACGTTTCCAGAGGCTGGCTGAAACAGCGACCGGGCGTCAAGAGCGTCAGATTAGATGTCCTGCAGGACATGGTCACATTTCCTTCGGTGTACGGGTTGCGCAGCCAAAGGGACTGCGGGTGTCAAAGAAGATGCTTTCTAGCGACGAACTCGCCTGACGAGATCCAGTCCAGGGCAAATACATAATCAACGAGCGGGATCGGCCCCTTGTTGGCATGAGAAAGCCTGTCGGGAGGACAGGAAGAGTCGCGCTCGTCGCTATCGTAGCGAGCCTGGTACTGGGAGGAGCCGCAGCACTCTACTACCTTGCCGTCCCCCGAAATGCGCCGTTGCCTATCGGCTCGACCGCGACCTTGTCCGAAACAGCCCAGGCCACCGATAGTAGCTCATCGTCAGCCCCGGTTTACACCTACAAGGTGATCAACGTCTACCCTCACGACACGAACGCCTTCACAGAAGGTCTCGTGTACTACAATGGCTTCTTGTACGAAAGCACCGGCCTATACGGAAACTCGTCCTTGCGCCGCGTAGATCTAGACACGGGCCAGGTCCTTCAGATCCATAACCTGTCCAGCCGGTATTTCGGGGAAGGCATCACGATATTCAACAGCGAGGTCATCCAGCTTACGTGGGAGAATAACGCTGGGTTCGTTTACGATCTCAACTCCTTCGGGCTGCTTCAGAATTTCAGCTATCCCGACGAAGGCTGGGGGCTGACCAACAACGGGACCCAGCTCATCATGAGCGATGGAACGGCTAATCTCTACTTCCGCAACCCACAGACGTTCCAGAGGACCGGTGAGATCACGGTGCATGACGGGGTGACGCCGGTTGACGGCCTCAACTCGCTGGACTACATCAACGGGAGCGTCTTCGCCAACGTGTGGCCCACAGACAGGATCGCTGTGATCAACACAGGGACGGGGCAGGTCACGGCCTGGATAGACCTCACCGGGATCCAAAACATGACGGGTTGTCACTGCGACGTCATGAACGGAATTGCGTACGACGCACAGAACAACCGCCTCTTCATCACGGGAAAAATGTGGCCCAGCGTGTTCCAGATCCAGATTGTCCCACGGCTGCCATAGCCAGCTCCCCCGAAAGGGATACGAGTGAGCCGTAAAGATCGGCTTTTCGACTGACTGAGGACGAGGTCTGCGGCGGTCGGCTCATCAGAATGCACAGACGATCCTGGCGCGAAAGCCTACCCTTTATCATGAGGTCGATCTCCTGATAAGGAGGGCAATTCACGCAAGAAATAATAATCTTCGGGGCTCCGTCACCCGCACGATTTGAAGGCAAAACAGTTCCTCAAGGGCATAGTCTACGAACGAAGTGAGATAGACGAATGGCTATCGGGAAGGAGATTCCCGTTCTCAAAATATGACCCTGACATCGGTTATCTCCATCGAGACAGACGATGCCGCGAGGGCGTGGACGGCTCGTGGTGCACCTATACCTACGAACGAAGAACCGGGGCGCGAACGATCCTCAATAACGCGGACCAGAAGTGCCGCATAAACACGTACGGGAACAGCTACACAAACTGCGAGCAGGTGAACGATGGAGAGACGTGGCAGGAGCTCCTTGCAGCCCGAATAGGTGAACCGATAAGGAACTTCGGCACAGGAGGGCAGTCGGTCTACCAGATGTATCTCCGGATGAGGCGGGAAGAGGAGGCAGTTCCGGCGAAATACATCATAATGAACATCTACGGGGACGACCCGTTCAGAAGTCTTGCACCCTGGCAGAGCATCAGGCTCAGGTCGTTCCTGGTAAATGAGAGATCCTGGGGGAGCGATCACACCTGGCCGCCGCAACCGTACATCAAGGCGAATCCGGCTACCAAAGAGTTCCGGGAGTTCAAAAACCCGTGCCCCGAGCCCAAGGACCTCTACGATTTTTGCAACCTCGATTGGGTCTACGAGAACTTCAAGGAGGATTTCACGCTGCGCATAATGCTCGCCAAGAGCAATGCTGAGAATGGAACCCCCGAGGACAGCTACAAGGACATCGAGGACCTGGCCGAAGAATACGGAGTCAAGAGAACAATAAGGGATTCAAAGGAGCTCGTCGAGACAGCGAATCTTCTCTTCAGAGACTCGGCGATATACGGAGCGATCAGGCTCGTTGAAAAGACCGAAGATTTCATTAGGGAACGGAACAAGCAAATCCTGTTCATAGGGTCGTATACATCGAATGCGCTCGCCGACTACATCGACCCGCGCGACGAACCCAGATTGTCAGCGATGCGCCGGCCTGGCCATTCCTTCAACAAAGACTTCATGCGCTTCATGAAGAAGAGAGGGGATAGGTACGTCGACCTCATCGAGGCGCATGCAGAAGACTTTTCCAGGAGAAGAGTGAAGCTGTCGGATTACCTAAAGGAGTTCTGGGTTTTCCCCGACCAAGACGTCACGCACTATGCGCCGGCCGGTAATCAGTTCACGGCCCGCATCACCCTGGGCAACCTGTTACGAATGTTGGAGCCGAAGCCTCCGGCCTACCTTCCTGCCTTGTCTGAAAAGTGGGACACCTGCGTCAGCCTCGACCAGGCGAGATGAAGGACCATCCGGCAGTTTGAAGCTCGACCTTCTCCGAGAACTTCTTCGACGCTCTCATCGCGGCCTTTTCGTCGCGGGCTTCTAAGATCGCCACGGTGTTATGCCTGTCGCGCGTCCAATACCCTTGTGTGTATCAGCAATTCACAATAATCCTTTAATATTGTGAACCATGTCGATATCGTGAGTGTTGATGACCGAACGTAGAGAGATCAGGACTCGAATATCGAAAGGCTACCAGGTCGTCGTCCCGTCAGAATTGAGAAAAGAGTATGGCGTTGCCGAAGGCGATGAAGTGATATGGGTCGCTTCGGATCAGGGGGTGACCACGGAGTTCAGGAAGAGACCGAGCATAGCGAACATCATAGGTCTCGGGAGTAGTCGTGAAAGAGACAATTCGGTTGCTCTGAAGAAGAGAATTCAGAAGGGAGAATTCTGATTTTCCTGGATTCTTCCTTGATCATTGCACTGGCGGACACAGATGACCAGTTCCACAAGACCGCGGTACAGGTGGCTCCTGAACTGCATAGCGAGAAGGTAATCTCAGACCTGGTCGTGTCAGAGAGTGTCACAGGTGTTGGGGCTCGGCTTGGGGAAAGGGCCGGGAGGGAGGTCTTCGAGAATCTGGTTCACGACCCTACCGTGAAGACCATCCACCTGAACAAGAGGTTGATGGAGCGGTCGCTACAAACGTACGTGAAACATGGAGCGAGGCTGTCATTCGCCGACTCAGTCTCGGTAAGAATAATGTACGACATGCGAATCAAGGAAATCGCATCATTCGACTCGGATTTCGACGGCATAGAAGGAATCACCAGGATTCATTGACAACGCCTCGACTACGCCAACCCGGATCACGATAAGAGTCAATGGTTGGCCGGACGGGGACATAGCGACATGGAATTCGGAACCACCACTCGCTCAAGACTCCGGTGGTTTCAGCCACTGAATGTTCCAGACCCTCTTTCTCATATTGGCTAAAGATGCACCTTCAGTTTGCCCATCACGCACTTGCCCAATGATTCACCCAGGACCGCTCAGCGGGCCCGCAGCTTACATGGGTTGGATTGGCTGGCGCACGCGCAGATCCCGGTAGCCTTGGAACGGTGCCGATTGGGCCATCCAATCTGACGTAGCACTTTCATGAACGCACTTCCTTCGGGCAACCGAGCGGCACGCACCCACCCGCTTTCAACCATCGACCTGACGTCTCCTTGCTATATCGTTACAGGCCTTATGTTCTGGTTTATGTGGAACAGATTTGTCGGGTCATATCTCCGCTTGTTTGTCACGAGCCGCTCATAGTTCTCCCGGTACGTTGCCTTGACCCTCTCCTGACCCTCATCCATCATGAAGTTCACGTAGGCCCCGCCCATCGAGTACGGATGAAGGTCCTCCCAGTACGACACAGTCCAGTCCTTGATCGCTTTGGCGTTCGCGGGGTCAGGGTCGACGCCGACGATGACCTCGGCCCACTTCCCGTCCCTGTAGGCCCAAGGCGTCTCGTTCTTGCCCACCCTTGATGCGGCACCGTCGATCGGGTAGAGATGCATCGTCGATGACGGGGTCGGTAGCCTGTTTGCGTTCGCTACGTGTTTCTCGACCGCTTCATCACTGATCTCCCTGACAAAGTCGGCCCGCCAGTACCACTGATGGCCTGGTGGATACAACCCGTCGAACATGCTCTGGACAGCAGGGTACGCCATCTTCTGTACCCCGTGCATCGCTGGTTTGCCGACCTTGTGGACCGGGGCGAGCATCTTCTCGGTCTCCTCGGCCGAACCCTGGGAGCACCAGACAACCGCCGCCACCTTCTTCATCCGCAGCTCCTCAGGAAAGGGGGCGACGGGTGGCACCGTCAGGAAGGCGAAGAACCCATTCAACTCCTCTGGAGCCTCGGGCATGAACTCCCTATACCACTTCAGGACCTCGGCCGCCTGCTCGATGGGCCAGAAGGTCGGACCCGCAAAGACGGAGGATACCGGATGGAGTCGGAACGTGAAGGAGGTGACCACGCCAAAATTGCCTCCTCCTCCCCGCACGCACCAGAACAGGTCCTTGTTGTGGTCGGCATCGGCAGTAACGAAACTACCGTCTGCCAGGACCATGTCGACCGAGATCAGGTTGTCTATGGTCAACCCGTACTTGCGCGTGAGGTGTCCGATTCCCCCGCCCAGGGTCAGACCACCGACGCCCGTCGTCGAGATGATGCCGGCCGGCGTTGCAAGTCCGAATGCGTGAGAAGCATGGTCGAGGTCTCCAAGCTGGCAGCCTCCCTCAACCTGAGCCGTGCGGGCGCTGGGATCGACCCTGACACCCCGCATCAGCGAGAGGTCGATCATCAGGCCGTTGTCGACGCTCCCCAGGCCTCCCCCGTTGTGACCGGCTCCCCTTATCGCAATGTCAAGGCCCTGCTCCTTTCCGAACCTGATTGCGGCGATCACGTCGGCCACGTCCCGGCACCGGGCGATCACCGAGGGTCTCTTGTCGATCATCGCGTTGTAGAGCTTCCGCGTTTCGTCGTACTCGGCACTCCCCGGGGTCACTATCGGTCCGCGAAAGTCGCTGCGGAGCGGCTCGGTGTTCAGGGTGGCCTTCTGCGCACCGTCAATCTGAATTCCTTGCTTCTGTGTTGTCATGGCCTTCGTTCTGTCCCCGGAATGATATATTGGAGGCGGGCAGTGCGCGCCCGTAATCCACAACAAACAGGGGGAGCATAACCAAACAGGGTAGACCCGACCAGGCGGACGCGCCGCCGTCCGACGTGCGGAGCGGGGTAGACGGTTATTTGACCTCAGTTCTTACCAAGGGCGCGCTCTCGAGGAATTGGACGAGCGAGTTCACTAGAACTGCTGCGGAGAGGTCATTAAGCAGCAAGAATCGAATCACAACGTTGGCTTTCTTTCTTGAACTGCTTTTGCTCGCGCTTATATTCTGCAGCAGAGCCGCGGGTAGTCATGAGCACTCAAAAGACGGCGAGGCTGACTCCTCAGGTCCAGGGACAGCAGTCCGAGGAGGTGGCTCACATCTCGGCGTTTGCGATAATAAAGAGGGGAAACGAGCTACTCCTCATAAAGAAGATCCGCCCGGAATTCACGGCGGGAAAGTGGGTGTTTCCCTCCGCCATCATCAATTTCGGGGAACATCCTGAATCAGCCATAAAGCGAGTAGTGAGAGAGCAGCTGGGAGCAGACTCAAAGAACGTCAGATTGCTCGACGTCCAGTCATATGGCGACAAGCACTGGGACATCTGTTTTGTCTATGACGTCTCCATAGACGGCATAGGAAGCCTGTCCCAGGATGTCGAGAGAGCGGAGTACTTCGACAGGGGAAAGCTTCCCCCGGAGTTCCGGAGCGACCACATGGAAGTCTTGCAAGCCCTGGGCTCCAAGGTCTGACGAATCGTTTGATCCCTGCTGAGGCGTGAATCCGAACCTTACGTTCGAGTTCTTCCTCTCGGCGCGAGGGGGAATCGATCCTATCGTCTCCCAGTGCTCAGCGAGCTTGTCATTCTGGATCCGATAGAGATCCTACGGCTGCTAACGCGAGTCGTTCCCGGAGTAGCTCTGCTAGTACACCTATTCAGGGAACGACGTGGCGGGTGATGGTGCGACCGGCTGAGCCACGCTGCACAATCAGCCTCAGGGCGAGCACCGCGACCAGTCCAAAGGACGCAACGAGCATCGCAGAGGTCCCGAACTCTGGGACAGCGATCCCCGCGTCTGCGTTGATCTGACACTGGCTGTTGTTGGCTGCACCCCTGGCGGCAGAGTTGCCGTTGTAGATCAGCTGGATGGTATCAGCGGTCGTGGCAGCGCCCTTGAAGTTGTCGAAGACGCCCGTGATTCTTACGGTGCAATCGAGCGTGTCACCCGCATTGTATGCGGTGTTGACCATCGGGATGTTGACGGTGAACTGCTTGTTGGTTCCGGCTCCAGGTATCGTGATACCTGTCATCGTTACTTCCTTGAGCGTCACCCCGTTCTTCGAGATGCTGACGACTAGATTCAGCGTCTCCGCGTTGCCGTTGTTAGCCAGATTCACGACAAAATTTGCGCTCGTTACCGTTGCTCCGTTCATCAGGCCGGAGGCGAAACTTATCGGCTGTCCGTTTGAGGTCATCCCGTTGACCGGGTCGAATGTCTCGGCGACCGGGACCGTCCCGGGAGTCGTGCTCAGGGTGTGAGGCTTCACAATGGCCGCGGGGTCAGTTCTGAAGTAGAGGGTCGTCACAGGGTCGATCGGCACGGCGTTGGGAGAGATCGTGACGGCGGCGGCAATGCCGATTGCGGACGTGGACGTAAGAAGAAAGAGCAAGAGGACCGCGAAAGACGTCGGCAACAAGCGCTTGCTGGTCGTCATGGATGAACGTCACCCTCAGGTGAGACTCTGACGGCAAGGATTACTGAAACTCTTGAGCTTGCTCTCTGGCAACTCATTTCAGTAAAATTTCTGGGCGCTTATTCTATATAAGCGCGATGAATCTGAAAATAATATCCATGAATCCAGAATTCATATGTATCCTCATCAATCATAAGCCGCGGCCAGCCAGGTGGCCTCATCTCTCCTCCTTTCTTTTGTGGGCGATTTCAGGCTTTGCGTCGTGACCGTCAAGCGGAAAAGTGCGGGACGAGGTGGTCGGTGAGCTGGGCGCTCACTGACCGACCCCGAGAGTGTTGCCTATGCCTGCAAGGAGGATGACGTCACCCTCATCCGAGTTCTCCTCGATGGTCCTCGTCACCGCCTCGGCAGCCCTGTCCGCACCGTCGGCTATCTCCTTCTTCATGGTTGACATGACGTCCTCGTCCCCCTCCTTGACCAGGACCGCATACAGGGGTATCCCGTGCCTTGCCGCGACCTCCTCGATCTGGAACTTCTCGACGCCGATGCCCCCTATCGCTGCTCCGACGCCCTCCGCTATCTCGCCGGTATCTTCGCCTTCAAGCTTGGCCGCCGCATCCACCATGATTATGGCCTTCAGGGGCGTGTTCATCTCCTCCACGACCTTCCGGATAGCCACTCCGGGCTGCCCGACGTAGCCCATCGGGCCCTCGGCCTTTATCACGTAGAGCTGTCGGCCCTTGACCGTCGTCCTTGCGAGTATGGTGTCCTTGGCGATGCCCTCCTGCGGTGCGTCTCCGATGAACTTCGATGCCACCAGGGGCCCGACGCCGTCTCCGATGGGCTTGCCGCTCTTGATCGAGTCCGTCGCCTTGAGGAGCTCCTCGGCCTGCTCCATGACCTGCGGCAGGCTCATCTGGAGCTGGAGCAGCGTCGCGTAGGAGTGCGTCTTTCTTCCCATGAGGTAGTAGTGCCTGATTACCTTGTGCATCATGTTGAGGCCGCCGGCGATCTCAACCAGGTTCTGTGCGACCGAAAGAGAGACGGGGTCCGCTCCCTTCATGAGGCGTGCTATCTCCCTCCTGATCCTCTCGTCGCTGGTGTTCGCGAGGTGCTCGATCTTGCGGATGACGCCGCTCGGGTCTATGTCAACGGGCATGATGGTGACGTAGTTGATGATATCGTCGACGCGGTTGGGGAAGTCTCCACCATCACCAGCCTTTCCGGTCGTCTTGATGTAGTCGACCACGGTCGCCCTCGCGCTGCCCTTCATGGTCTCCAGCTTTGCTAGAGACTTCACGATGCTTCCGAGCGTTGTGAAGGACTGGATGCGCGGGCCGTAGAACACCAGGAAGAAGATCAGGCCGAACGAGAGGAGGCTGAGGAGAGTGGGGACGTCGACCCCGAAGATGCTCACCATCGCCTATCTCACCCTGCTCCTGATCCTGGGCCTCGATTCCTCAGCAGGCGCCTCTACGAGCCGTACCGAGGTCTCGACCTTGCTGCCCACCCTGATGACGACGAGCTTTGCGACGCCACCTATGGTCTCCTTGGAGAGTGCCCTGACCAGGTCCTTCATGCCATCGACCTTGGACTCGTTCACCTGTACCAGTATGTCGCCCTCTCTCAGGCCCGCCTCGAAGGCAGCGCCTTCCTCCGTCACCTCGGCAACGAGCACGCCCGACTCCACGGGCATGCCATAGCGCTTGGCGATCTGGGGCGTCAGGTCCAATCCCGATATCCCGAGCCACGGCCTGATCACCCTCCCGTTCTGGAGGATCTGGCCGACTACCTGTTTCACCGTGTGGATCGGTATGGAGAAGCCAACTCCCTGGGCGAAGGCTATCATCGAGCTGTTGATGCCGATGACGTTCCCCTCAAGATCTACCAGGGGACCGCCGCTGTTTCCCGGATTGATGCTCGCGTCTGTCTGGATCATGCCCTCGTGCAGAAAGTCTGCGCCGGGCAGCGGGCGCCCGATCGCGCTGATCACACCCATCGAGACGGTTGGGGCGCCTGGCAGACCCAGGGCGTTGCCGATGGCAAGGACGATCTGCCCTACCCTCAGGTTCTCAGAGTCACCCAGCTTCGCGGCCTTCAGCTGGGACGCCTCCACACGCACCAGCGCGACGTCCGTTGGGCGGTCCGCTCCGACGACCTCGCCGCTAAAGGTGCGGCCGTCTCTGAGTGTAACCTGAACCCTCTCCGCGCCGTCGACTACGTGGTTGTTGGTGACGATGTATCCCTTCTTTTCGTCCACGACCACTCCAGTACCCTGACCCTCTAGCGGAACCGTCCCGTAGCGGAAGTCCCTGGCCAGACGGATGCTTCCGATCGTGACCACGCTCTCTTCGAGCATGGAGACGGCGTCTGTTATCTGAACTTCGATTGGAGACATTGATTTCTATCTCAGAAAGTGCTGAATCATCAGCTGGTATTTAATGCAGGTAGTAAAGTACAACTAACTACGTAAAGCTTACCTGTCCCGGGGTTGGGGCCGATGGCGATCTCAGCCTGTCCTTGGCAAGGAGCCGAGCTGCTCTAATTGGGAGCTTGGGCTCGAAAACGATCTCCTGGCGCAGCCTCTGACGCCGTAGGAACACGGTCGCCCGGATCCCAATCACAAGCAGGTCGGGGACACTCTAAAATACCAAACAGAGCCCAATTGATCTCGGGAGATAGATGTGGCAACGTTCGTCCTCGTCCCAGGCGCCTGGTTGGGTGGGTGGGCCTGGAAGAAGGTCACTCCACTGCTCGAGCAGAAAGGACACGAGGTCCATGCCGTCACCCTGACGGGGATGGGAGAGAGGGTCCACCTCGCCTCCCAGGACATCGGCCTCGAGACCGCGATTCAGGACGTCCTGAACACCATAAAGTACAACGACCTCGAGGACGTCGTGCTGGTCGGTCACAGCTTCGCAGGGAAGGTCGTGGCCGCGGTGGCCGACAGGGCCGACGAGAAGAGGGTGGGCCTCGTCCTATTCCTGGACGCTTTCATACCCGAGGACGTCCGGACGCCACAGGGGGATTTCAGCCGAGAAGGCTGGCCGACGCTGGAGGACGGATGGAGGATCCCCCTCACCGAATCCATTCTTGGGAGCATCGGAAAGGACGTCCAGGGCGCAGACCGGGAGTGGATGCTGTCCAAGGTCACGCCCTGGCTCATGAGATATGCCGGCGACCCGGTGACCCTGTCCGAGAAATGGCACTCGGCGAAGAAGGCCTACATCCTCTGCACCGGTGGCGGTGACGACGTGGAGCAGATCCTGAAGAGGAAGCTGGATGGCCCCACAAAGGTCATCGAGTCGGGCCACTGGCCCATGATCTCGAAGCCCGGGGAGCTAGTCGAAAACATGCTCCTTCTGACCGGCGCAGCTCTGCCATAGCCTTCCAGCCCGTGTCTCCACAGCCTGAATGAATGTCGCACGAGGGCGGGCGAAGGCAGCGCTACATACCCCATGATGGATTCGACCACTGGAATCGTCTTAAGGCGGCTTCCCCTCTCTCTCGCTGGGGGGTCGGGTGGCAGGCTTGGGCGAGGTCAGGCGTGCGCAGGAGCGGCGGCTTGGCGCGATCATGTTCACGGACGTCGTCGGCTACAGCTCGATCAGCGAGAAAGATGAGAACCACGCGCTGCGGCTCCTCGAGGAGCATCGCGCCCTGCTCACGGCGATATTCCCAAGATATGGTGGCACGGTCGTCAAGACAATCGGCGATGCCTTCCTGGTCGAACTGGCGAGCGCCGTGGAGGCCGTCAACTGCGCGCTCGAAGCGCAGAAAGAGATGAGGAAGTTCAACCAGGGACGAAGACAGGACGAACAGGTAATCATCAGGATAGGCGTTCACGTCGGCGATATCGTTCACGCGGCGGGCGACATACTGGGCGAGGCCGTGAATATGGCAGCGCGCGTGGAGCCGGTGGCCGAGCCGGGAGGCATCTGCGTGACCAGGCAGGTGGTCGACCAGGTGAGAGGCAAGGTGCAGTGCCAGTTTGTGAGTCTGGGTCCGCGCGAGCTTAAGAACATCAGCCATCCTGTGGAGCTCTACAAGGTCCTGCCCACGATGCCCGCCGCCAGCTTCACGGAGAAAGAGACTCTGGATCCACGGCGCGTCGCGGTCCTTCCACTGGCGAACATGAGCCCGGATCCGAACGACAGATACTTTGCGGATGGATTGACCGAGGAGCTGATCTCGACGATCTCGCGGATCGGCGGGCTGAACGTCATCTCGCGGACGTCCGTCATGAGGTACAGGGACACCACAAGCTCGATCGGACAGATATCACAGGAGCTGGGGGCCGGGTCGATCCTCGAAGGCAGCGTCCGCAAGGCCGGCAACAGGCTGAGGATAACGGCGCAGCTCATACAGGCGGAGAGCGACAAGCACGTCTGGTCACAGACCTACGACCGGGAGCTGAGCGACGTCTTCGCCATACAGAGCGATATCGCGGAGCGGGTGGCGGATGCGCTCAGGGTGCACCTGCTCTCGAAGGAGAAGCAGGTGATCGAGAAGAGGGCCACCTCGAGCACGGAGGCCTATGCGCTCTATCTGAAGGGCAGGTACTACTGGAACGATAGGACCGAAGCCAGCGTCAGCAAGGCGATCAAGTACTTCGAGGAGGCTGTGAGGGTCGATCCCAGCTTCGCCATGGCCTACTCCGGCCTCGCCGACGCCTATTTTATCATGGCCGACTACCTCTGGATGACAGCTGACGCGGCTGGGCCCATCGCCGAGGGATATGCCTCCAAGGCCGTCGCCCTGGACGACAGCCTCGCCGAGGCGCACGCCTCCCTGGGCTCCTCGCTGCTCACCCGCTACTGGGACTTTGCATCGGCGGAGAGGGAGTACAAGAAGGCGATAGAGCTCAGACCGAACTATCCCGCTGCCTACCACTGGTACGCGATCCTGCTCAACTTCCAGGGAAGGTTCGAGGATGCGAGCGCCATGGTGAAGCGCGCGAAGGACCTTGACCCCTATTCCCGTGTCCTCAACCTGGCCACCGGTGTCACCCTGTATTATCTCCGGAGGTTTGACGAGGCAGCCGAGCAGTTCGAGATGGTGATCGTCTCGAGTCCTGACTTTGCGGCGGCCCGCTTTTGGAAGTCGGTCGTGCTAGTGGAGCTGGGCAGGTTCGCCGAGGCGATTGAGGAGTGCAAGAAGGCCTTCGAGATGGATGGAAGAAGTCCGGGCCTCGGGGTGAGCCTGGCCTGGGCGTACGCCCGCGCGGGAGACAGGGAATCGGCGACCAAACTGATGAAAGAGGTCGCAGACAAGGAGGGGGTATCACCATCCTGGGTGGGGATGGTCAGGTTCGTTCTGGGAGAGAAGGACGAAGCCTTCAGGCTCTTTCGACTGGCGTGCGACGCTCGTGACACGAACCTTCTTTACCTTCGAGGGAGCATTGGTTTTGAGGAGTGCGAGGCGGATCCCAGATGGGCGGAGATCGAGGAGAAGATGGGACTGCCGAAGCCCTAGGTGGATCTTCTGTCACTGTGGTCGAAAAAGTGATTCGGGACCTGTGGTTGCCGGATTATTGGACAACTACTGCGGTCATCATGACCGAGACGAGCACGTTGGGAATGTCGACCCCGAGTCTCGCCACGGCTCTCGCGGGCGGATCTTTCGAGAAGATCCTCGCGTATGCCCTGTTCATCGAGTCAAAGTCCTGCGGATCCTTCAGGAGCACGACGACCTGTACGACGTCTTCCAGGCTCGCACCTCCGGTCCTCAGGATCTGCTCGCAGTTCCGTATGGCCCTCTCTGTCTGCACTTCGATGGTCTTCGCCTCGACCTTCTTCGTCGCCGGGTCGAAAGCGATGATTCCTGAGAGATAGACCGTATTCCCGGCTCTGATCCCGTGACTGTAGAGAGGTGAGCCGGGCAGGTCAGCGCTGAAGAGGACCCGTTTCATCTTGATCTGGTCTCTCCCCGCGCTGGAATGAACCCGCTAAAGTTCTTTTTGAGCATCACCATATCATGGGATGAACCTATGCCGCTTCTCCGCGCTCGAAGGTGGCCAAGTACAGAGCGCGTCCACTTCCGTCCCTCACCAACAACGGCTGCTGCCAAATGATGACAGCTGCTTGGCGGTTAAATCATCCTTCAGGGTTCATTGCAGCTTGACAGACCTAACAGCCTTCTTCCCGCAAGGAGCGCTCTTCCAGTATCTCCTCGTGCTATCGCTCCTGGGCGGCCTCGCCATGCTCGCCGACAAGGTCTCAGCCGTGATCGGGTTCGACAGGATCAGCGAACGAAACCTCGTCCTGATGGCCCTCGCCGGAGGGTTCGCCGGGATAATCCTCGGAGGCATGATGTTCTCCCACAAGACCTCCAAACCCGAGTTCTGGGTCCCCATGGCCGTCGCTACCGTGATCTGGGGAGCGGTGCTCATCGTCTACTTCTTCCCGGCGATCGTCACCTTCTGAAGCTATGGCCGCAGCAGGTACGCCTGGGCCCTGAATTCAGATCTGACTTCATGGTTCTGCAGCTTGGCTCACTTTTTTGGAAGCCATTTCATGAGTAGGACGCTAAGGTAGAACTGTCGTTATCGAAATTGCGTCCCCGGCGTAGGAGGATGTTGAATTGGATGGGTCCGGCGGCGGTATACAACTTCAGGTTGTAAAATTCCGTATATAGGAATATGATGGAGGCCTGGGTCAATGGCCGATAGCAGTAGCCAATCTGGCAATCAGCCGAAATCGGCTGATCGCAGAACATTTCTCAAGGTAGGTGCCGGCGTCGTAGCCGGTGCCGCGATAGCGTCTGTAGTGGAGATACCCTACTACAGCAGCGTTTTAGGCGGGAACAGCAGCAGCTCCTCGTCGAGCGTCTCCTCTTTGAAGAGCCAGCTCTCCTCCACACAGGAGCAGCTCTCGTCCACGGCGGCGCAGCTCGGCGCCGCGCAGGGGCAGGTCACCTCGCTGAACAACCAGCTCACCTCCACGCTCGCACAGTTGAACAGCGCAAGCTCGCAGCTCAGCGGCGTCAGCGCTCAGCTCTCTTCGACCGAGCAGGCTCTCACGAGCGCGAACGGTCAGATCTCAACGCTGGGCGGGCAGGTCACCTCGCTCAATGGGCAGGTCACCTCTCTCAACACGCAGGTCTCCTCTCTCAACACAGCGGTCTCAAGCGCCAAATCGCAGGTCACCTCGCTGCAGAGCGAGGTCTCCGCCTATTCCGGCAACTCCGACGCGCTCACGACGCTCGGCGTCCAGGAGGCGGCTGTCGTGGAAGCAGCGGCGGAGGCTATGATCCCCACCGACTCGAACGGACCCGGCGCCAAGGAGGCAGGGGTGATCTACTTCATCGACCGGCAGCTCACTGGGGATTATGGCAACAACGGGAGGATGTACAACCAGGGTCCCTTCATCCAGACGAACGTGAGCTCACCGATAACCGTCATGAGCTCCAAGGGGACTCCAATCACCTACTCGGGCGGGACCATGCCGCAGCCCTGGGCTGCGGGGACATACTACCAGTACGCGATGAGTCTGAGGAACTTTTGGAGGTTCGGCATCCAGGCTCTCGAGACATACTCCAACAGCGCATACGGCGGGAACTTCGAGTCGCTCTCGGCGGCCAACAAGGTCACCTGCCTGCAGGACCTCTTCAACAACAAGCCGACGTCGTTCAATAGCATCAAGCCGAGCGATTTCGCCAACGAGCTGTTCTTCATGGTCTGGGCCGGCTTCCTCATGGACCCGATGTACGGTGGGAACAGGGGGATGGTCGGATGGACGATGACCGCATCCCCGGGGGTGAACTTCGGCAACTTCTACGGCGAGGGTCTGACCTCGAAACAGCTGATGGTCGCTTCGACCCCCACGATCCTCAAGCCGGTCAGTCTCGCACAGTACCAGCAATCGGTTGGAGTGGCTGGAGTCCAGGGAGGCACATAGAGATGTCAACCGTAATCACACACCCGGCTGCCGACGTCGTCGTTCTGGGCGAGGGGGTCATGGGAGGGGAGATATCGGTCAAGCTCGCCTTGGCCGGACTCAAGGTTGTAGGGATCGAGAAGGGACCATACTGGAACTATCTCATCGACTTTGCGACCACGAAGTACGACGAGTGGGGGATCCAGATTATGAGGAAGAACGACCACCCTCTCCCCCTGTCGACCGTCACGCTGAGGAACAACTCTAACCAGTTCGCGCTCCCGGTGAGAAGAAACACGACAGGGCAGGGGACTTCATCGGGCCACGGGGTGGGCGGCGCGTGCCAGCACTACGGCGCCTACTTTGGCAGATACTCCCCCTGGACCTATGCCATAAGGTCCAACACCATCAGCAGGTACGGCCAGGCCTACCTGGACGCGGCAGCGCCGAACGGCGACATCACCGACTTTCCCTTCACGTACAACGACGCCCTTCCTTACTACAAGGACTTCGAGGCGGGATGGGGGGTGTCGGGGACGAACCAGGAGCCGAGCTGCCCTGACTCTACCTATCCTCTGCCGCCGCACCCGCAGACTCCAGTGGCGGCGGTTTTCCAGTCCGCCGCCGAGTCGCTGGGGATCAACAACTGGCCCTCGCCATCGGCCATCGCCTCTCAGCCCTTCGTGAACCAGTACGGGGTGCAGGTCAACGCGTGCGTCTACGACGGGTGGTGCTCCTGCACGAGCTACCCCTGCGAGACGGGCGCCAAGGCGAACTCCGCCGTGCGGACGGTGCCGGCGGCAATTAAGACCGGCAACCTCGACCTCAGGACAAACGCATATGCGTACAGGCTCGACATCGACCCTAACACCGCTCTGGCCACACAGGTCCGCTATTACGACGCGATGGGCAACGTGCACATCCAGCCCGCCAAGGCCTTCGCGAACACTATGTGGGGCTTCCTGATGTTCAGGATGTTCGCCCTCTCGGGAGTAGGGCAGCAGTACAACTCGACGACCGTCACGGGCTCGCTGGGAAGAGGCCCGCACGACCCGACTGGGGCGCCGACGAGGACCGCGAGCGGAACTATAAACATCGGGCAGAACAACTACACCGCCGGCAACGGACACGGCGGGGGGTGGTCGACGTATGACTTTGCCGACGACTTCTTCGACCACACGAACGTCCCCGTGCCCTACATCGGCGGGACCCGAAACTACTACGGGCTCTATCCGAGCAGTCCCGGCTTGGTGGCCCTCGGCGCGAACGGAAGCGCCGCGAACATCGGCTCTGCATACAAGGCCAGTGCTGTCAAGAGGACGCAGGTCACCAAACAGACTATCGCAGCCTCGGCTGCGGGCATGAACGTGCCGATGACGACGCACTACTTCGACCTCGATCCGCACTACAACGACGTGTACGGCGACCCTCTGGCGAGGTACACGGTCGACCACTCACCGAACGCCGCGAACGCCTCGAACGACTCGCCGAGGCTCTACACCCCGGTCGTCCAGAAGATGGGGGTCACGGTGACCACCGGACCCGCAGTGGTGGTCGGCAGCACCAATTACAACTCGTGGGGCATCCACATCCGGGGCGGAGTGAGGATAGGGACGGACCCGAAGCTGTCCGCTCTGAACAGGTGGCAGCAGATATGGTCGGGTGCCACCAACTGCTTCGCCTCCGCAGAGGCCACTCAGCCGAACGGCTCCAGCGTGCAGGTCGGCGGGACACACCCGGCCGCGGTGACGGCGCACATCGCGGCAGATGGCATCCAAAAGTACTTGCAATCGCCTGGCCCGCTCGTCTAGCGGTGAACGGGCCTGCCACCTTTCGGCGAATGCGCGGGACCGCTACTGCTCCTGACCTCGCAGGCGGCGCATGAAGGCAGACCAGGAGGAGATCGGCCATGAGCGATTCGGACGTAAGGGTCGCGACGCCCGGGAACATCTACACCGACTTCGTCAACCCGGGACATGAGGCTCCCAAGCCGGAGGAGATCTACCTGCTCCCCATCTCCTTCGTGGGCTGTCTCCGGCAGATCGGGCCGAAGCTGGACGCCTCTGGCGCCTGGTGGTCGGTTGGAGGAGACCTCTCGGAGAACCTGGCGGGCGTCACCGTGAACCCGAAGGAGATAGAGATCCTCACCAACAAGGACGGCATCGGGAAGGTCCACGAGTGCCTCAGGGAGTACGGTCCGCCTCCGATCGCTCTCCTCGAGTCCACCCTGGACCGGGAGGCGGATATCCAAGGAAAGAAGTATCCTGTTTACGTCAGGAGCCACAGCTTCGCCCTAGACATCAAGGGCGCGCCGGTCGTCTTTCACGGCGACTATCAGATGAAGGTGGGAGGATGGGACTGGGGAGACCCCCTTGAGTTCGAATCTAGCCGAATCTTCATCGTAAGTACGCCCGTCCCCGTGATGCCAGCGAGGCTGAGGAGCGAGATCTACATATCCCTCGGATGGCTCGACAGAGCCAAGATGATAGGAGACGCGATCACCCGGGCTCACCATGGGGTGAGCCAGCCTGGCTACGGGTTCGGATGAGCGGCCCGGTGAGCGACGAAGTGTCGGACGCCGGAGAACGAACAAGTGAGCTCAGGAGCCGCATCAAGAAGCACTTCGATGAGGTGCTCCAGATCTACGGGACGCTCTTCGAGAGGAAGGTCGCGGAGCCGCCGGGCGCGTGGGGCCCGTTCATCGAATACAGGCTGACGACCGGAGCAGCGGCCTACTACTTCAACGAAGGCCACACCGTGGTTCTCCCCCTCGAGCTTCCCCAGGAGCTGAAGGCCGTGGAGGATGAGCTGAGGGCGCACCTCGGCGCAGAGAACTGGGAGCGCTGGGAGGCGCTCGTACTGGAGACGCGCTCCCATCTCGATGTAGTGGCGAAGACGTGGACGAAGATGCGGGAGGACCTCGACACACAGGCCCACGAGATCGGCCTTACCTCCTACGAGAAGCTGACGGAGAGGCCACTGGACATCTTCTGGCCGTCCCGGTTTGTGGCTGCGATCTGGGAGGACCTGGGATACTACGAGAAGTATGGGTATCACCAGTGGGAGAGTACCTCAATCGTGATGGAGCAGACGCTCGTTCCGATGAGGCACACCGTGGACGTGGTCCGGACGTGGGCCTTCTCCGGGATACCCTGGGTCCTGACCCAGAGCAGGGAGTCTGCCGAGCAGATGAAGAGGGCATGGGAAGATGAGGCGCTCGAGATCGAGCCAGCGGTGTGGGCGATTTTGGAGGAGCGAAACCGACTGGAGGATAGGTCGAGGGAGTTCCTGAGGCGGCTTCAACGGTCGGAGGTCGAGTACCGGGGCTACCGTAAGGACCTGCCGAACCAGTGCTCCAGATGCAGACCTTGGCTGGACGAGTTGAAACGGCCGGCCTCATCCTGACCGAGCATGCGGTGTCAGATCAAGACGAGATAGAGGCTGCGTCTTCCAGCGCAGGCTGCTCCCGTGGTTAGCTATGGCTCAGGGTCCGATACCGATATCCGCGCGGCCCGGAGGGAGCAGAAAGGAGGTGCATCATCCATCGGTCGCATCGCGCCGGGAGTGATGGTTTTTCTGCCTCCCTTGAGCCTCACACTGCTCATTTCAAAGACCTGGCAAAGGAGATTTCATGTCCATCCGGGTCCTTCATGTGGAAGTACCTCTCGCCCCACTGCGCATCCCTAGGGCTCGTGCAGTCGTAGCCACTGGAGGTCAGGTACGCATGCATGCCGTCGACGTCATCGCAGTAAAGGATGATCCTGCCCCATCTATCTCCGACGTCATCCGAACGTTCGAGATTGAGATAACATCCACTGACGTCGAGGGAGGAGAAGGACGAACTCTCATCACCGTAGAGTACCCTGAGCTTCAGAACGTCTCTGTAAAATCCCAAGGATTTGGCCATGGATACAACGCGTAGAGTTATTCCGCTTACCTTTGTTACGCTTGCCATGAATCGCTCGCGGCCCGGACAAACTTAACGATTTCATAGGGTCCTCAGGGCCCGGCCTGAGCCCATCGAATCCACAAACCTCACAGTCGGTCGATCTATCTATCTATCTGTCCAGGGCGAGCGGACGGATTTACCTTGACGGTATCACACACGTAGAGTGAAAGCTTTATCGATGGGTCAAGCCCTTGATTCAGGTCTGTTGAGCCAAGAAGTTAACGAAGTCCTCAAACAGGCGTTGGAGTATTACCTCCAAAATGTCAGGAACGAGAGAGCGATTGAAGGGGCGAAGGCTGGAATAGAGCTCATCACGCAGGACAATTTGAAGATAGGTCACGACATCGAGGAGATCCTGGGGCATCTCAAGACCGGGTTGAATGTCAGTCAAGTCGTGACCGTTGAATCGCAAAGGCAGGTGATATGCGATGCACTCGACGCGTACGAAATCGGACTGAAGGAGACGCGAGAGGCATACTGGAAGAACGTCGGTGCTCACCCGAAGCTAAGGAGCACGGATGATGCCATCAGCGTCACCCAGCATCTGAAAAGAGAGCATTGCTCCGGGCGTTCTGAATTGTCCGCTCCTCCTCTCGATAGCTCGACTCCCTGACTATTGCTGATCGACCGACCGCAACTCCGCAATTTGGGATGGCTGGTAGTCCTTCGGCAGGATAAGAAGTTCCAACGATCTCACGAGGAGTGGGAGCAATGGATAGATGAAGAAAGGTCTCAAGGTCGAGACGAACCAATCCAAAATCAAAAGTGGTCGAGAAGGCTACAGAGAGTATGTGGGATCGGCAAAACGCTGACCGACCTCTCAACCGGGGAAGATCGTGGAGACCTTGATGCCAGACGGCAAATCCCAACCTAGTACGAGTCACGAGGTAGTCTGGCGCTGCTCGCCTTTTTTCGCGCGCTTGGCCAGTTCCAGAGCTCCGACGATCCCTGACCGCTTGCCGAGACCTGGCTTCACGATGAACCTGTCGATCCTATCGATGATCTCCTCGCGCTGGACATACCCGTGGAGCATCTCGCCCACCTGTCGCCGTATCAGGGGAAATAGCTGCTTCTGACGCATCACACCACCACCGCATATGATGATCTCCGGCGAGAGAGCATAGATCATCGCGCAGATCCCCCGCGCCAGGTAGTACGCTTCGAGCTCCCACGCCTCATGGTCAGGGGGCAGAGTATCCGGTCTCGTCTTCCAGCGGTCGCTGATTGCAACGCCGCTTGCCATCCCCTCCAGGCAATCGTGGTGGAACGCACAATATCCGGGGTAGTCATCGCGGGGATGGCGGGGGACTGGCAGATGCCCCATCTCCGGATGCAGCAGACCGTGCAGCATCTCACCGTTGATC
>JAPCJS010000171.1 GCA_027886825.1 Nitrososphaerota archaeon | reverse complement strand
TCCGTGCTCCAGGGCGTCGATCACCGGGTCCCTGTGAAGGTACGTAGGGGTTAGGACGTCCACGATGTCTACGGCGGGGTCCCCCGTCACCTGCCGCCAGTCGGATGTCCACCTCGGGAACCCCAGTCTCTCCGCAGCGGTCCTGGCAAGGTCGTCCGTCGCCTCCGCAATAACCTTCAGCTCGACCGTTTCTGCGCTCCCGAAGAAGAGAGGCACGTTACCGAACCCGATCGAGTGTGACCTGGCGACCTGACCGCCGCCGACGAACCCGACCGCATACCTGCCCATCTACATCACCCGAGGGGCAGCGAGATGGCCTTCTTCTCTAGCATCGACTGCTTCGCCGCGAGCCCGATCTCGACCGCCGCACGTCCGTCCTTCGCGGTCACCCTGGGCACAGTGTCCCCGATAATGGCGGAGGCGAAGCCCTCCAGCTCTCCCCGGTACGCCTCGTCGAACCTCTCGGTGTACCAGTAGGAGTACTCGTTGCTCTCCCAGGACTTTTTCATCACGTGAGCCTCGGAGCTCTTCCCGATGTCCATGAACGCCGCGCCCTCCGTTCCGATGACCTCTGCGCGGATATCGTACCCATAGACGCTGATCCTGCATGCGTCCACGTGGGCCAGCGCCCCGTTGGCGAGCCTGATTATGGTCATGGTCGTGTCCTGGTCTCCCAGCGACTTGAGGTCAGGGTACGCCGTGGCCACCCCGTCTGCGATCACGCTCACCGCCTCGCTGCCGCTCAGCCACCTGATCACGTCGTAGTCGTGGCTGCTCGTGTCGAGGAAGATGCCGCCGCTCACCTTCGGGTCGGCCCAGCCCGCCACCTTCTGGGGCGGGTCGCGCGTGTTCGACCTCAACAGCAACATCGTGCCTATCTCGCCGGCGTCTA
Organism: Nitrososphaerota archaeon; assembly: GCA_027886825.1. Lineage (GTDB taxonomy): Archaea > Thermoproteota > Nitrososphaeria > Nitrososphaerales > Gagatemarchaeaceae > Gagatemarchaeum. The sequence continues at coordinate 4,223 of JAPCJS010000171.1, read as the reverse complement.
TCGCGCTCTTCACCCTCAGGTACGAGGGGTCAAAGCGCCGCTGATAACCAACCTGGAACTTTTTGCCCCCCTTCTTGGAGATCCTGATCAGCTCGTCCGCATCGGCGAGCGTCAGAGCCATGGGCTTCTCGCAGAAGATGTGCTTGCCCGCGTCGACCGCCGCCTGGACGACCTGCATCTTCATGAATGTGGGGGTAGCGATCACCACTGCGTCTATCTCCTCGTTCTCCATCATCTTGGCGTAGTCGCCGTAGACCTCGTTCAAGCCCGTCAGGGCAGCCACTGCCTTGGCGGCCTCGATGTTCGAGTCAGCGATCGCCTTTAGTCTGGCGTTGGGGACTCGCCTAGCAAGGTTCTGCGCGTGGACCTTCCCGATCTGACCCGCGCCGATCAGACCCACGCCAACAGGTTTGGAGGAATACAACGGGCGCTCTTCGCGCTCAGGGCGTTAAAACCTTGCCTCAGACCGGCCTGAGCATGACCTTCATCCCCTGGCCCGACCTGCAGAGGTCGAACCCCTTCTGGGCCTCCGCGATGGTCAGCTCGTGGCTGACTATCTCGTCGACCGGTATCGCGCCAGCCTCGATCAGGCGGATAGCAGGGATGAACCCGGCGGAGTTGGCGTTGGAACCGAAGATCTCCACCTCCTTCAACATCAGGTCGAACGGTCCCACCCTGGAGATTGCATCCTTCCGTGCCACGCCCATTATCACGACCCTCCCCCCCGAACCCACGGATCTCACGGCGTTCTCGACCGTCTCAGCTCTGCCTATCATCTCCACCGCGACGTCTGCGCCCAGCCCCTCGGTCTCACGCTCGACCCTCGCTACTGGCTCATCGTTAGCGGGGTCGATCGTCACGTCTGCGCCCAGCCCCTCGGCCGCCGCCCTCCTCTTCTCGGCCAGGTCCACGGCGATTATCTTCCTGACGCCGACCCGCTTGAGCATGCTCACCCAGAGCAGACCCATGGGCCCCGCTCCATAGACGACCGCCGTCTCGTCGGGCTTGATCCTGCTCTTCGCTAGACCGTGTACGACGCACGAGAGCGGCTCGACAAGGGCCCCCTCCCTCCAGGAGAGACGAGGGTCTATCTTGTAGACGAACCTCTCCGGAGAGACTGCGAGCTCCGCAAAAGCGCCGTCTCGCGTTATGCCGAACTCCGCCATGTTCGAGCACATGTTCCTCCTCCCGAGCCTGCAGTTCTGGCAGGTGCCGCAGCTCATGTTGGGGTCGACGACCACGTGGTCCCCGGCGCTCACGCTCGTCACGCCTGCGCCCACCTGTACGACCTCGCCCGATAGTTCGTGTCCGAGTATGACAGGAGGCTTCGAGGGGTGCCTCCCCTCCAGGATCGCAAGGTCGCTCCCGCAGATCCCGCATTCCCTCACTCTGATCAGGACGCCGTCCAGGCTCTCCACCTGTGGGACGTGGACCTCCTCGAGAGAGATCCCCTTTCCTACCCCGTTGAACACGACCGCGAGCATCTCAGACAGCCTCCGGAGAACATGGCGCCATCATCGTCATTTTTGTTGTCGGGCTGGGCGAGCCGTGAACCGGGTTTAAACCGTTTACCAGATGAAGGCGACGCTGCTCCGCTGGTCTGGGGACGAATCCGCATCACGACCGGAACGATGAATCGCTTCAGACCTCGCAAGGTTCCGTCGTCTGGCGAGTATCCCGTGCGTGGACCGAGACGACAGCAAGCACCGCAAGCATCGACCCCGCCGCGTTCCAAACAGAGGCGAGCGGCGAGAGGAAACACCATGCCATCAGCAGAGGGCCAGACCCGGGCAGGAGAACGAAGGGTCCGGCCCACCCTTCGGCGACGACTTGGCAAGCAACATATAGTAGTAGTTGAGTGAAAGGAGAACAACGAACACAAGACGAGCCGCACCCTGTTTTTTATCACACCGTTCATAGTGGTACTTCTAGTCTTCTCCGGCGCTTCTAATCCAGGGGGAGCCACCCAGTGGCTCCAGAGCAGCGTCATAATGGCACCGGGTACCGCTTCACAGACCACGGTAGACCACGACGTGATGATCCAGAGCTTCTTCATCGGAGAACCCGCCTCCTGCTATGGCAGTAACATCAACTGCTTCGTGAATGATAACGGCTCCAGAATCCAGAACGTGACGGTTACGGCCAGTCTGGACTCTCCCCTCAGGGTCACCTCATCGCTGTACAACGGTAATTTTTCGCTCCAGATCAATGCCTATTCCCCTAACGGCTATCAACCCGCGTACATGCAGTGGGTGATCGGCTGTTCGGCCCAGTTTGTACCCGGACTGATGGGCTGCTATCTGCAGGCCTACTACGTCCAAGCAAATGACGGCGTCCTGTTGGCCCAGAGCGGTATCCCTCAGTATCTGGTCGTGCCATCCCCCGACCTTACGACAGGAACAAACATCTCGATCTCGGCCAATACAAACTCTACCGGAAACGTCGTCTCGGCCTCGGGGCAGATCGAGCTGGCAAACGGTACGGTCGTGTTCTCCTCGCTGGTCTCCCTGACGACATTCCAGTATGGGAGCCCTAACCCGATCGTAGGTAACGCGCAAGCACCCATCGTGGGTTTTGAAACTCAGCTGATCGGCGATGGAAACGGAGACGCCGCGACGTTCACCCAGGGGAGCGGATCCCTGATCGTGAAGGCCGCAACCCCGATCTGGTCATCACCGAGTCCTGTCGGTCTCCCGTATGTCCAGTACAACCTCCCAAACAAGGGCACCGTGGAAAAATCGAACATAGCCTATGGGGCATACTCGCATCCAAGCATGGTCAGTACATCGACCACCAGCCGCTCAATTCAGTCAAACTCAAGTCAGACCGGAGGCACGACGTCCACGAGCTCTTCCGCTCTCACATCAACCGCAGGAAGCTCTGGTAACTCGGGAGGTGGAATGGTGAATTACATCGTCGTCAACAGATTTGTCTTGTTGCCTTTCTTGATCGTCGCCGTCTCCGGATTGCTCATCGAGGGGTACACGATCTGGTCGAGACGGCGGCGAAATTCCAACAGGTCCGAGGGTTCGAGATAGACGCCATCGCTCTCAGAATCGATCGATCAATCGAAAATGGGCCTGGTCATAGGACGATAAGACTACACAGCTCGGAGGACTTTCGAGGGTGCCAGCGACTCCCCACAGCACGCTACATCTTGAATCCGATTATGGGCTTCTTGGCTGAAACGCGACCTTCATCGACTGCTCGCCTATGGCAGCGTCCATCGCCTCTCTGTGCTGCTCCAGGGGGAATCTGTGGGTCACGACCTTCTCGAACGGTATCTCCCGTGAGTGTGACTCCATCATCCTGAGCGCCTGGGCGTAGGAGAGCTCCGTCTGGCCGCCGTTGCCGACGATCGTCGCGAACCTACCTGAGACGAACTTCTGGACGTTTAGCGTCGTGGATTTGCCGTTGTCGCTGTAGATGCCGGCCACGAGGTAGTACCCGAACGGCTTGAGGTACGAGAGCCCCTCCTCCACCACGCTGGCGTCGCCGGTGCACTCGAAGACCACGTCTGCACCCCTACCCTCCAACCGGTCGAGGACCTTCCCTGTCCTCTCCTCACGGTTCAACCTGCTCGCGTCCAGAGCAAGCTCTACCCCGAACTGACGCATGAACTCTGTCCTGTACTCCGGCATCCCTACCACGACGATGCGGTGCGCGCCCGCGATCTTAGCCGCGATGACGTGCGCCAGCGCAAGGGGTCCGCTCCCCTGCACCACGACGTCGCCGATGTAGGAGCTTCCGTCGCCAGCGAGCTGCATGGAGTGCAGCATCCTCGCGACGGAGGTGTATCCCACAGACAGTACCTCCGCGAAGACTGCAGCGTCGTCCGAGACCGAGTCGGGGACTTTCGCCAGCTTCGTATGAGGGAGGACGAACATCTTCTCAGCGAAGCCGCCGAAGAGGTGCGGGGCCTCCCTGGACGAGATTCCCCAGCCGTACGTCTCGCCCCGCTCGCACGACGGCCATCCAGGGTGCATCTTGCAGCCCACGCACTCTTCGCATCGGAGGTCCACGACGGGGACGACCCTGTCTCCGGGGCCCAGGAGCCCGCCGGTCAGGCTCATCCTCCTGGCGGCCTTGGGTCCTATCCTCTCGATCTCGCCCACTATCTCGTGCCCCGGGATGATCGGGAACTTCGTAGGAACCCCGAACGGGTGCGCCTTCACCTCGTCCTTGTAGATGTGCTTGTCAGTCCCGCAGATCCCGCAGAGTGA
>JAPCJS010000024.1 GCA_027886825.1 Nitrososphaerota archaeon | reverse complement strand
CGAGCTTGCCTACTTCGGCGCCGCCCAGCTTCGACCTGCTCGAGGTGGTGAAGACGTCGAGCGAATCGCAGAGCCTTCCGACAACGACGGTCTTCTCCTGGGACGTCATTCCGCCAGGTATCACCTCGACGGGATACTCGTGCCTGAGGAGCGCCGCGTCGGCCAGCGTATGATAGCCGGCGTCGAGGTAGACATACTTGTTCTCGTTGAATCGCTTCACATTGACGACCTTCGAGACCATTATCGTCGAGTCCGCGGACAGGAACCTTCCGCTCTCCACGATGAGGGTGAACTTGCTGCCGAAACTCTCGGCCAGGCTGCTCAGCTGCTCCAAGATCTTTGCGGAGAATTCGGCAGGGGCAGGGACGCTCTTGCCATAGGAGGTGGGAAGGCCTCCACCGATGTCGAGCGTATTGATGGGGAACTCGCCCAGTGTCTTTCGGGCGCTGAGGATGAACCCCTCCAGTTTCTCGAGCGCCTCTGAGTAGCACGAAGGGTCCTCGATCTGGCTGCCGAGATGGAAGTGAAAGCCGTCGAACCGGAGCGAGGGGGTGTCCAGGATCTTCCTTAGCATGGACATCGCGCTGTCCTCACCTATCGCGTCGAGCGGCACGCCGAACTTCCCGTGGCGGATCGAGAACCTCAGCTCTGCCTTCACGTGGACCTCGGGATTTATCCTGATGAGCACGTTGACCTCTCCTCCTACCTTCGCTGCGGCCTCGATGAGATTGAGGAGGCCGTTGTAACTGGAGACCACGATCTTTCTGACGCCGCGCGAGATCAAGCTCTCGTACTCGGCGAGGGTCTCGGTGATGCTCGTGTAGATCACGTTCTCGGGCGAGCCTCCGCATCTCAGCAAGAAGTAGAGCTCGTTCGCCGCGGTGAGATCAAACATGATACCTTCTGAGACGAAGGTCTTGATGACTGCGGGGTTGAAGTTGGCCTTGATGGAGTAGGCGACCCTGAAGGGACCCTTAAAGGCCTGGTATGCTTGTTCTATCTCGCTTACGTTCTTCCTTAGGACTCCCTCGTCTATGAGGAAGTAGGGTGTACCAAATTTCTCGGCCAGGTTGTATAGCTCCTGGTTATCGAACTTTGGTTTCGTCAGACTCCGGGTCTTCGTGACCGGATGCGCCCGAGGTTCAGGCAATTGTTGGTGCAGGTGGCTCCAAAAGATTTGCTTAAAAATTTATCTCCACGTGCAATTATTCTTCGTCAGACGAGAATTAACCCAACGGGGGATACCCTTTCATCGGGCTTCTACTCAGTGGGTCAGGAAACCACCGAAGTGGTCCACCCGGAGGAAAATCGGTAACAAAAAGGAAGAGGGAGTGCTGGAAAGGAGGCTGGGCCGTGAACCCGGTCCGATGAACCGCGAGACCAAGTAGGTCCCGCGGGTCCCCAAATCAGATCGTTACTTTGCGACGAGTATCTCTATCGAAGAGACGTTCCTCATCTCGCCAGTGTCGACGCTCTTGACTTGCTCTGTGCTGATGGCGATGTTCTTCACCGCAAAGGCTCCGTTTCCTAGCCTCTTGGTGACGATCTCAGCGACGTCTACCGCCCTACCTATTGCCAGGCCTCTCGCCTTGATGATGACTTCGCCATTCTGCGACAATTGGATCAGTGCAGACATTGCGTAGCTCATCACCGGCTTCTTGCCTACGTAGATGTGGTTCTGTGACATTTGGTTAGGCGCCGCCATCTCCTCTTCGGGCTGGTCTGCGCCGGCTGCTTGTTCCCGGGCCGGTTGCGCTGCGGGACTCCGGTTGTTTGGTTTGCTGGACATGATAGTCCGCGCCTGTCGAATCCCTATTTATGCGTGACTAGACGATTCGTCCAAGTCCTGCCAGCCGGTCTGCGTGGCTATAACATTGAGATCTGGGCGAGGTCGTCTTTGATCCGATACGGAGAGAAGTAGCATAGGACGCTGTATACCTCAGGACGGTCGGATTGCGATATGGAGATTGTAACCGCCGTGAGACTTGGGTCAGCTAACTCTTCTGATTACTTTCTCGATCCGTCTTCTCTTCGACTCCTTCTGCATCCCGTCTAGTCGCAGGGAAAGCGTCTCGATGAAGAAGGCTCTATTCTCGTCGCTGATGATCGGGATGGCCTTCTCAGCGTACATCGGAAGCTGGTTTGTCGAGCACCTTCTGAGCTGGTCGAGAAGCATGGGGAAGGTCTTGTTGGAATATTGCTCGATAGAACAGAGCTTGATCATGATGCTCACGGCGTGGTCTTTGGTTATGACTGAACCGCCGTCAGCTGCTGCGACTATCCTAGCGAGCGTGGCATAGACTGCGCCGGGATCTTCGAGAGTGATCGTGTCGAGCGCCGTCATCGCACCCCAGACCATTCGGTTGTTCTTGCTTCCCAGCAGCTCGACAAAATTCGCTCTGAAGTCTGCGATAAGCGAGGGCCTGAGCTCACCGATTTCATAGAGCACTTTGATGCAATCGCTTTGCATGCTGTCGTTCTTGAGATTCTCGAAGAGTTCGGATACAGCCCTTCGGTCGCCCTTTTCTGCTATCCACTTCGCTAGTTCCTTGTTGGGAGTTTGGCCTGTCCGATGGGGAAAGGGTGGCCAAATTGGGCCGGACCTTCATCTGTTCTTGCACCCTTCAGGTTCGAGTATCAGGTTAGGACGACCGATAGCATTTACAAGAAGTAAATAAATCAATCAAGGAGACGAAATCGAGGTGCTCGTCGAACACGAGCGTGCCGGCAGTTGAGTCAGCAGGATTCGCCGATCTCTAGGTCCAGATGGTCGACCCTCCCTGCGCATGTAATCAGCACTTGAATCCGCGCACTGCCAAAGCTAAACTTTTGCCGGAGTTGATCAGTTGCTCTGCCCCCTCCCGACCTCAGAGCGGGAGAGGTGTCCAGGGCGGTCGGAGCCCTCTATTGGGGCAGTAGCAGTCGTCGCAAGCAACACGCAATTTTCGTTGGGTCGGGCGCCAGACGCTGAGGCCTGCGGTCGCACGCAAATGATAGGATACGCCAGCTCCTTAAGGTCCAGACTCTCGATCTGTCCAGCGCAGAATGCACATAGGTTCCCAGATGCAACCCGTGCCTTTCCCAGATCTTCCAGTCTGGATAGGCGAGCGGAGGTCCGGTTTTCTGATGTGCCGACTTCCTGCGCCAGTTCTTGCAGTTACGGCTCAGGAGAGGAGCGGGGATCAGGTTCCCTGTTTGACGGATTCGATAGCCTGGTGGCTGGCCCAACGGGCAACGGAGTTCCTCACGAAAGAACCATATGGCTTGCATTCAGCATCCCCTTCGTCGGGTTCGGGAGCGCGTCGGCGACGGGATGCTAGGCGGAATGGATATGCACATAGATAGAAACCTTAACTCGTGATCTTGTTGCCATCTGACAGATGAAACTGGAGGGAAAGGTTGCAATTGTTACGGGTGGATCCCGCGGAATCGGGAGGGCCATCTCGAAGACCCTTGCCCGTGAAGGTGCCACCGTTGTCGTCAACTACGTTCAGGGCTTGGTCGATGCAGACAACCTGACCCGTGAGATCACGGCCTCCGGTGGGATCGCCATCTCGGTGAGGGCTGACGTGTCAAAAAGGGCCGACGCACAGAGGCTCGTGGACGGAGCGGTGGCAAGATTCGGGAGACTCGACATTCTGGTAAACAACGCGGGCATCCTGATCGAAGGCACGATCCTCGACACGAGGGAGGAGGACTGGGATCGTGTGTTGGGCGTAAACCTGAAGGGACCATTCAACTGTATGCAGGCAGCGGCAAAGGTGATGGTAGCACAGAGATACGGCAAGATAGTTAACGTTTCCTCGATCTCAGGTGTGGGCGGAGCTCCGAGAGGCGAAGCCGCCTATGCCTCGTCCAAGGCGGGCCTTCACATGCTCTCGACGGTCGCTTCGCTCGATCTAGGTCCATACGGAATAAACGTCAACTGCCTGGCGCCCGGATATACGGTCACGGACATGGTAATCAAGAACGCCGGGAGCGAGAAGAGGTTCAACGAGATAAGGGAGATAAAATCGCAGCAGGCTGCGATGGGGAGAGCGGGCGATCCTCAGGACATCGCCAACGTGGCGCTGTTCCTCGTCTCGGACGAATCCAGCTTCATCTCCGGACAGGTGATCGTAGTAGACGGCGGCCGCAAGGATTTCATGAGCCACGCGTGAACGAACCCCACCGGTCGAATCCCACACAGCGCGCAGAGCCTAGTGTCCGCGGCCAAGCCAGGTTCTGGTGCGTACGTGAGTCAGGAGAACATCTAGGACCTCCGTGAATTCTTATAAGATTCGGCGGCCTTCTCCCAGATCGCATGGTGAACATCCAAGCCGACCAGCTCAGTATGTTGACGCGGGAGATCTTCGTCAGGAAGGGTGCGAGCCCGGGGGACGCCGCGGTGGTCTCGGGATTGCTCGTCAAAGCCAATCTCATGGGGCACGACTCGCACGGCGTAATCCGGATCGAGGGCTACGTCAAAGCCATAGACGAGAAGAAGCTGGATCCGAGGGCGAGGGGAGTCCTCGAGTTGGATGGCGGGGCGACGGCGCTCATCAACGGGAATTGGGGTTTCGGTCAGGTTGTGGCCACAGACGCAATGAAAACGGCCATCGAGAAGGGTAAGAAGTACGGCGTCTCAGCCGTCAGCATCTACAACTGCGGGCACATAGGCAGGATGGCAGACTACTGCCTTATGGCGGAGGAACAAGGGATGATCGGGATTGCCATGGTGAACTCCACCGCTTCTGTCTCCCCGTTCGGGGGCGTCGACAGGATATTCAATCCCAGCCCGATAGGTGCTGCCGTGCCGTCGGGGACGGAGCGCCCATTCATGCTCGACATCTCCATGAGTGTCTGCGCACAGGGCAAGATAGAGGTGAAGAGGGCCAGAGGCGAGAGGCTTCCCAAAGGTTGGATAATCGACAGGGACGGGAGGCCCAGCACAGACCCCAACGACTTCTACGATGGAGGGTCGATACTTCCGATCGGGGGCGACGTCGGTTACAAGGGGTACGGATTGGCGTTCCTGGTTGACATTCTGAGCGGCGCTCTGAGCGGAAACGGGTGTGCCTCGAGCCCAGAGTTTCGGGGGGGTAACGGTGTGTTCATGCTGACCTTGGACATCGCGAGGTTCGCGGAGGTCGGCGCGTTCAAGGGCAGGATGGACGAGGTCATAACCAAAGTGAAGACCAGCAGGAAGGCGCCGGGGATCAGCGAGATCATGATACCGGGGGAGCCTGAGTTCGTCATGGAGGATGCCAGGCTAAGAGAGGGGATATTCATCGAGGACTCGACATGGCGGAAGATCTCGGATATCGCCAGATCGCTCGGAATTGCTCCACCCGAACCAGGCGGACGGTGATTCACCTAGGGAATTGCGGAGCACGCGACCACCGCTTCATGCCTCTGTTCGTCATTCTCTGGTCGGTCCTCCCCAGGGCCTGATCAGATTGTGTAATCAACCGGGAAAACCGCGCAACGTGCTAGACGACGGGAGCCAGAGAAAACATCGAGATGAGACGTCTACTTGCTCTTGCGCGGGCCCCTGTAGTCGATGAAGACGATCCGGAGGCCCCTGATGTTGTACATCAGCTCTCTGAGGTTCCCGACGATCGCCTCCTCGTATGGCTCGAACCCCTTCTTTTTCAGATTCTCTCTGACCTTCGTCACATTGTAGACGCGGAAGTGGAAGCTGCGTACCGCGTCGCTCCCGGTCTTCTTTCCGACCCTCTCCACGAGCTCGAAGTTTCGCGGGCCTATCGCCCACCTGACCTTCCCCTCTTTCAGCTTAGTCTCGAAGTGATCGAACTTCTCATCGAACAATGCGCTGTAGAACTTCACCGCCTCGTCCAGATCGTCGACATTAAGCGCGAGCATCCCGATCTTGCCTATCTCGGAGATAGGAGAACGTTTGCTTGTCATGCAAGAGGCCACAGGAGCCTGTAGCTCTTTTAAATATGGCGACCTGGTACTTTCGAGGGTTGTATTCCTCTCCGACCTACGAGCACCTGGTTGACAAGCTCAACACCAAGTATATGGATTCGCTCCTTAGCAGGAACCCCGGACTACTGGAGACGGCTTTCCGGTTGCATCAGTCCGGAGAGATACCGCCAAACACCTACCTGTTGGATCTAGACGCGCACAGAAAAAATGCCAGGCTGATGGTCGACGCTGCGGCGAAGCACGATGTCACTCTCTACTTCATGAGCAAACAGGTGAACAGAAACCCTCTGATCTGCAAGGCGGTGCTTGCCGAGGGCTTCACCGGAATGGTCGCCGTCGAGATGCAGTGCGTCAGGAGCCTGCACAGGTATGGGATCAAGATCTCACACGTGGGGCATCTGGTGCAAATACCCGTAAACGACATCGATTACGTGCTGAGCGCGGAACCTGATGTCTGGACGGTCTACAGTTTCGAGAACGCGAGGGCGATCTCCGACAAGATCCGCAAGACGGGCAGGACACAAGACCTCCTAGTGCAGCCCATCGGCAAGGGCGATCTCTTCTTCGACAGCATGTCGGGCGGCATCCCAGAGAGCGAGATCGTGCAGACGGTGAAGAAGATCAACAGTCTTCCGGGGGTCAGGGTCGTCGGCACCACGAGCTTCCCGTGCATGCTCTACGACATCGCTGCGCACGAGGTGAGACCCATACCGAACTTCATGACGGCGGTCAGAACAGCCGAGCAGCTCGAGAAAGAACTCGGCATCGAGATAACACAGATCAACACGCCAGGGAACAACCACACGACGACAATGAAGACAGTCGCCGAGAACGGCGGGACGCATGCGGAGCCCGGAAGCGGCATGCTCGGGGGCAACACCGCACACACTTTCCACGAGGAGCCGGAGCTCCCGGCCTTCGTCTATGTTACCGAGGTTAGCCACCTCCTCGGCGACAAGGTGTACGCACACGGAGGCGGCATGGCGTTCCCCGGAGGAGGTTGGGGGTTGCTCCCTGACGGAACGCTCTGGGAGGGCGGGAACAACATAGGCATGGACGCACTGGTGGGGCGCGACCTCGCCTCTGGCAGGTCCACCAGACTCAGATCTGTGCTGTCGAGTGCCGACCCGTTCAACTACAATCTCCCGCTCGCGCTGGCGGGGAAGACGGCGCAGGTGGGCGACACGGTGGCCTACGGATTCATCACTCCACAGGTGTTCGTCTCTCGCGGTTGGAATGCTGTGGTCGAGGGGATATCTGAGAACAACCCGCGCCTGCTCGGGGTATATGACCAGGGAGGGCATCTCGTCGACAGCAAGGGCCGGCCTCTCGGCGAGAAAGCCGCTGAAGAAATCCTGGAGAAGGTCTAGCGCTCCGCCAAAAGGCTATAACTTCAGAGGGTCCGCAAGCAGCCATGAGACTCGAGGGAAGGGTAGCGATCGTCACAGGCGCCTCCGCAGGGATAGGGAATGGGATTGCGAGGCGCTTCGCGCAGGAAGGGGCGAAGCTGGCCGTGACGCAACATCGCGGGCCGCTCACCGAGCTGACGAGCTTCGTCGATGGCTTGAGAGGTGAGATTCTATCCGTAAAGACAGACACATCCAGCACCGAGGACGTGAACAGGTTCGTCGCTGCCACGATCGAGAGGTACGGAAGGATCGACATCGCGTGTTCTGTGGCCGGTTCGCTCTCGTGGGCGAGGGTAGAGGACATAACGGATGACGAGTGGGACCGGATAATGCAGTCGGACCTGTACGGGACGTTCAGGCTCGTCCGCGCCGTGATCCCCACGATGAAGAAGCAGCGATACGGAAGGATAATTCTGACATCCTCGATAGAGGGAAAGATCATAGGCTGGCCAGGCAGGGTCCACTACTGCGCCAACAAGGGAGGAATCGACGCGATGACGAGGGCGCTCGCTCTCGAGGTCGCGCGCGATGGAATAACCGTGAACGCTCTGGCGCCTGGGCCGGTGGAGTCGAGGATGATAAAATCGAAGGCGTCGCTCGGAGAGACGGCGGCGAAGAACATGGCCTCCTACATCCCGGTCGGGTACATGGGACTCCCAGAGGATGTGGCCGGACTCGCCGTCTATCTGGCGTCGGAGGAGTCGCGCTTCTTGACGGGCCAGTCGATCGTCATCGATGGAGGATACACCATAGGGCCTGTCTTTGAAATTCCGGGGCAGGTCGCTCCACCCTCTGAGGGGAGGATCGCGAGGCTGGAAGACCCCTGATGGATGACGCGTCGTCCACAGGATATCGACAGCGACGGAGGATCGCCGGCGGAGATGCGAAGAAAAGTGGTCGAAAGATCCCTAGCGATCCTCTGGGATGTCTCTAGATGTGTGGGTCAAGGCTCCGCTGTCCACATGGACCTAGGATTTCGCGATGATACTACGGACCTGCTCTTGATTGTACCCAACAGGATCGTCGGTCTTTCGGTCGAGCAGAAGACCGGCCCTGTCAAAGAGACCGATCAGCTTTGGCCTGTTGTGCTGGATCCCTGCTACCACGGCTATTCTTCCCTTCGGGGTCCGGTAGATCTGGGGACGGAAGCTGTACACTACCGTGTCGCCCACCTTGGCCTCCTGAGTGCGGCTCGGCATCAGAGCCGCGTACATCGACCAGCCCAGGTCGTTGTGCCAGTGTTCCTGTGGTCGGGCTAGGGCTATCCCCTGAGTCAGTATCTTGTCTGGATCGCCGCCGACAAGAGCATAGACATATTCAGTGTTAATGTCGCTCCGCAGGCTTCCAAGTGTGGCAGTCGCCATGAAACTGTCCCCGAACGCGATGGCGTGACCGCCAAAGTGATGCGAGATCTCTGTCACATAGACAACGGCTTGTCTCTCAGCCTCGCCCCAGAGTCGCCCACGGGCTCAGGTGGTTCCGACGCTCCTTCACGAAAAGCGAACTCCAGCCCAAGATCGAGGATCTCGACGAAGGGTTGCCATCATGGTCCGACCTACTTGCCGATGACGGTCGGTCTAGTGGCGTCGACGGACCCGTCGGGGTTAGACAAGATAATTTCGTGGATTGTCAACGATCAGTCTCTTGTAGGAGGCCTCGTCTACCCCGAGAGATTTGAAGATCTGAGGGACGTTGACCAGCAGGTGGTCATACCCATCTCCGCCGTATTTCTTCAGTCTGAGTTTGTGCCAGACATCGTGTGAAAGAAGGACTTTTCGCTCCTTGCCTTTTTCCATTAGAAGGATCACACCTCTGACCCGATCGAAGTCTGTGGGTGAAGGCATGTATACGGGATTCCCTGTTTCGAGAGACCAATCGGCTCCCCATGGCCAGTCCTGTCCAAAGGCGTCAAGGCAGACGTAAGGGCCGAGCTCCGCGAGCTCGTTGATATACTCCCAGTCCGTCACGGCAAATCGCCCGCTGACTTTCACCTGCTCCATGTGACTCAGGGCGACCTTGCTCATCTTAACGCCTTCCTTCTCGAGAATCTCAAGGACGCGTCTCTGGGTCCTCTTCCCTGGGGAGTCTCCCCATGTGTGTACGTTGATGGCGGCCCCGGTGGACAGGTGAGCTTGTGCCACGGCATGAAGAACTTTCTCTTCGTCCGGAAGGATCTCGCTTGGGCTTATGCCAATCTCTCCTATCACTCCCGCCTTGATGCCTGTCGCAGCGACCCCCTCCGTGAGGTCGTTGATCAACTCATCTGCGAGATCATCTATGGTCTTCTGATTCACGCGAGCAGGATGTGACGAACTAATGAAAAACCCGGTCCCCATGACCACGTTGACACTGGATTTCTGAGAGATTCGTCTTATTGCCTCGGGGTTCCGTCCTAACCCTTCCACGGTCAGGTCGAGTACGGTGCTTCCTCCTGCCTTTCTGAACATGGCCATCTCGTCTGCGGCAACCTCCTCCTCGTCAAGGACGAGCGCGTTCTTGGGGTAGAACGTGCCTCTCAGCATTCGCCGATAGTTCTGCAGCGTAATCGGGGCTTCGACGATATCGGCGTTCTTCCTCGAGACGTATGGATAAGATGAAGGCGATTGTAAGAGGAGATGCTCGTGTGGGAGGGTCACGCCGAGATCCTGTCCATCAATCCTGCCCGAGACCGTCTGAATCGACACGCTATGGGCCCTCCAATTTTTGGCCAGCCGGGAGAATACCCGGCGCTGGCTCACGAAAATCTTCAGGGACGAACTGTGTCGTGAGAATCCTGGCTTCTCCAAGCCTGCTCCGCAGACTCTCGATCTCGCGGGCAACCCTCTCGTAGTCGCGCCCCATGAGCTTGACGACGATGGCATCTCCGTTTACGCCGAAGGAGAGGGTGCGCCTTGGAAGCAGGCGACCTACTTCACGCATATTCTTCTTGCCCTTATTCCTGAAGAGCACGGTCTGGACTATCTTCACATCTTTGTTGTGGATCGTCGGACCACGGGCTCTCATCTCTTTTCGCAATTTGCGGGTCGCTCTGGCGTCAACCCTTTTGCGTTTCGGGTCGACAACGACGCCGTAGCAGTCCCTTGCCGCCCCCACCGAGACCAATCTGTCGATCACATCTTCGAGGACGGCCGCGACAGAACGCTCCAGCGGGTCTCCCCATCCCCCGCCTCCCGAAAGGCTGAGTGCCACCGCGTCACCACGATGCAGCACCACGTTTGACCACTTTGAAGGCGAAGGCTTCTTGAAAAGGGTGGTTGCATGTTCGAAAGTCTCGCTCTCGCCAATTTTCAGCAGGGTGTCGGAGAAGTGGCTGCATCGGCGGGGCATCGGAGGAAGGCCTCCGAAAACACCGTAAGGGGAGATCCGATGCCGCTCACTGAGCGATGAAAGCTCGCACTGGTCCGCCCGGAGGCTCCATGCGAGACGAGTGCCCACGCCTCCTCTGAACTTGCCGGGGCCCGCGGAGTCCTGGACGAGAGAGTATTCCTCATGAAGTATCGGAAAGCGCACTTCGTTTATCTCGATGTAAGGCCCCTTGTTGTTGGTTGCGAAGGGTTCCATGGCCGAGTTCCCGTCGCCCGCGGCGCGCCCACCCTGTCCACCCAGTCCCCACAGATAGTTGATGTATTGTTCACCTGTCTCCGGATGGGTTCCCCCGAACGTTAGGCTCGAGGATGTGCCGTGACAAGAAGCCTTGATCCGCTTCTGAGAAGTCCCCTGGGCCATGGCGCCGATTATCGTGTCCACTATCCGTATGGAAAGTTCGGTGTTGCCACCCTGAACAGCGGCAGGAAAGTTGGGGTTTACGAGCGTGCCCTTGGGGGCGACAACCTTGATCGGTCTGAAGGAACCCTGGTTCACCAGGTAATCGCCTCCGATCTCCAGCGAATGCAGGACCCCGATGAGGGTGTTTCCCGCCGTGACGGCGAAGGGTGCGTTTATCGGACCCGAGACCTGAGGACTGCTCCCCGTGAAATCTGCCCGCAGCTCGTCTCCCTCAATTGTCACCCTTACGACTACCTTCGCCGGCTCAGCCATCTTGCCACTGTCGTCTATGTAGTCTTCGTACTCGTAGGAGCCCGAAGGGATCTTCCCGATCTCCTCGCGCATATAGCTCTCGGAGACGTTCTTGATTCTCTCAAGGCAGCTGTGCCAGGTTACCGGACCATACTTTTCGACAAACTGTGATATTCTTCGCTCCCCGAGTCGGAGGGCACCGAACATCGCTCTGAGGTCGCCCTGGAGAGCGTTGGGCAGACGAACGTTCGCAAGCACAAGCTTCCAGATGTCGTCGCGCTCGCTCACCTTTGCGTTTACTCGGATCGGCGGTATCCTCAATCCCTCCTGGAAGATATCTTCGGCGTCCCCTGCCATCCCTCCGGGGACCATTGCGCCAACATCGATCTGATGACCCCTGGCGGCGGGCATAGCCACTATCTCTCCCTTGTAGAAGACAGGCATGACGGCAGTGAAGTCGCTGATGTGAGACCCGCCGTTGTAGGGGTCGTTCTCAAGTATGATGTCCCCCGGTTGAAGGTTCTCTATCCCGATCTCCTCGACAGATGCCCTCGCAGAATAGGGCATGGCTCCAAGGTGGCACGGGTCGAATGCGGCCTGCGCGATCATTTCTGCGGAGGCGTCGAACATCGCATAGGAATAATCGAGCCCTTCGCTGAATACCGGAGAATAGGCTGACCTCTCCATGGCGATGCCCATCTCCCAGCACATAGACACCAGCCCGCCCCTGATCACCTCGAAGGTGATAGGGTCCACGCCCTTGTTTCTTGCAACCATCTTCATTTCACCTTGATCACGACGTCTCCGAACGCGTTTACCGAGGCTGCCTGTTTCGGATGGATAATGATCGTTGAGTCCATCTCCTCTATCACGGCTGGGCCTGCGATCCTAGCACCCGCGCCCAGCTTTCCCCTCTCGAACACGGTTGTCGCCAGGAAGCCGTTCGCCTCCTCGAAGAAGACGGCGCGCCTCCCTTTGAAGGCTCTGTCGATGTCTCCAGACCGTTCGATCTTCTTCCTCCTTGGCATCGCGGTCGTGCCTATCGCAGCCACTCTGAGGGTCTGCATCTCCGTCGGCTCGTTGGGCTTGAAGTGTCCGTAGTATCGCCAGTGTTCCTTGTTGAAGTTCTCGACTATCGTCGCCCTGCTCTCTTCGGTAAGAGCCCCGGAAGGGACCGGCGTGGTGACCTCGTGGTTCTGTCCGACGTACCTGATGTCCGCAGTGCGTGAGAAGACGACCTTGCCATCGTAGCTTCGGCTGAGGGTAGACGCAGCCTGACGCTCCAGTCTATCGAAAGCGTCAGAGAGCGAGTCCATCCTTATGGTCTTTAGTGGGCCCATGTACGTTCCAGAGACATCAAGTCTGATGTCAGAATAGAGCATCCCTATCGCCGAGAATATCCCGGGGTGAGGTGGTATCACAGCCGAGGGGCTTCCAAGTTCTCGAGCCAAGTTGGCGGCCACCAGCGGTCCTGCTCCTCCGTATGCAACCGTGACGAAATCCCGGGGGTCATATCCTCTCTCGACGCTGCTGATCCTCATCGAACCCAGCATGTTCGACTCGGCGATCCTTATGATTCCGGAGGCCGCCTCGACCACATCCAAGCCAAGCGGGTCGGCGATCTGCTTCTCAATCTCCTTCCGGGCTATCTCTTTGTTGAGCTTCATCTCTCCCCCCAGGAAAGAGTCTGGATCGAGGCGTCCCAGTATGAGATTCGCGTCGGTGAACGTTGGTCTGGTGCCCCCCAGGCCATAGCAGACTGGACCAGGATCGGCACCAGCGCTCTGGGGACCGACCCTGAGCGTCCCGCTCCTGTCTATCCAAGCGATGCTTCCGCCTCCCGTGCCTATCTCGCTCAGGTCGACCATGGGTATCCTGTACGGAATGCCCCATTCTATCTCTCCGCCGTTCTTGAGTCGGGGTTTTCCTCCCTCTATCAGGCTAACCTTGAAGGTCGTCCCGCCCATATCGATAATTATGAGGTTGCCGCCGTGTGCCCCGGCAAGGTTGGTCGCTCCGATTACGCCCCCCGCCGGGCCTGACTCAATCGTGTGAATCGGTATATCCAGCACCAGTTTGCTAGACAGCATTCCGCCGCTTGACTTCATTATCATCAAAGGGGAGACGAAGCCCTCCTTCGAGAGTGCGGTCTCCAACCGTCTTACGTAGTCACCGACTATGGGTTTGACCGCCGCATCGATCGCGGTGGTGCTCATCCGTTCGTACTCTCTGATCTCTGGATCGACCTCTGAGGAGAGTGAGACGACTACCTCGGGCAGGAGCTCCGAGACGAGTTTGGCTACGGCTCGTTCGTGGGAAGGATTTACGTTCGAGAAAAGGAAGCAGATGGCCACGGCCTGTACCCCTAGGGATTTCAGCTCGCGAATTACTTCTCTCGCCTGATCCATATCCAGATTTTTGACAACCTTGCCAGTGCAGTCGACCCGCTCGTTGATCCCGAATCTCAGCCTCCTCGGGATGAGCGGGCTGGGCTTCTTCCAGCGTATGTCGTACAACCCCGCCATGGAGCGGTTCCCTCGCATGATTTCCAGCATGTCCTGAAAGCCTTCGGTGGCCAGGAAGGCTGTAACCGGCAGTGACCTCTGTATCACGGCGTTCGTGGCCACTGTCGTCCCGTGAATGATGCATGAGGTCGCTTCGGCAGGCACAGAAGCCCTTCTGACTCCGGCCAGAAAGCCCTTCACGAAGTCTGATGGTGTGGTGGGCACCTTGGCGACAGCTATATTTCCAGAGGACTCGTCCAGGACGGCGACGTCGGTGAAGGTCCCTCCTATGTCTACCCCGATCCTAAACGATCCCATTTTCTCGCCTCCCAGACCGCCGTCTCAAGATGGAACTTAAAGGAAAAAGGACCGGACGGTGACACTACTCCTTTACGCCTCCGAGTGTCAGAGCCTTCGCGAGGTATCTGTTCATGAAAACAGTAAGGACAGCCACAGGCAACATGAACCAGATGCCTGCGGCGCTGGCGAGTGCCCAGGAGGGCGTCGTCTCGCCCCCTTCGGTTCCAAGGATCAGATCGAGTATGGCTATCGGCGCTGTGACCGCGTTCTTTCGGGTCAGCACAAGTGCGAAGAGGAAGTCATTCCATGACAAGATGAAGACGAAGATAGCGGCCACAGCGAGGCCAGTTA
Source organism: Nitrososphaerota archaeon (assembly GCA_027886825.1). GTDB lineage: Archaea > Thermoproteota > Nitrososphaeria > Nitrososphaerales > Gagatemarchaeaceae > Gagatemarchaeum. The sequence continues at coordinate 7,356 of JAPCJS010000024.1, read as the reverse complement.
CGGCCAGGGGAAGTTCCAGACGTAGGAATGCTCCGAGCCTCGAGCAACCATCGATGATTCCCGACTCCTCTATGGAGAGGGGGATATCCTTGAAGAAACTGTAGGTCAGCCAGACCGAGAATGGAAGATTGAAGACCATCTCGATAAGAATCAAACCAAGGATTGTATCGACCAGGTTCAGGGATGACATTATCAGGTAGAACGGTATGATCAGCACTATCGGGGGGAGCGCTATCCCGAGCAACAGTGAATCTAGGTAACGAACCGCTGATTTCCGTGAAGAAAGCCTCGCAAGGCTGAAGCTCACGGGAATCGCCATCAAGATCGTCGCTATGGTCGCGACCGTCGCGATTATCACGCTGTGCGCGTAATCGGCTGGCAGACCGGGCACAGCCCAGACCGCGAAGTAGTTCTTGATGGTCTGAGGGAACCAGAAGACGTGTATGCTGTAGATCTGCGGTAACGAGAGCGCCGAGGTTCTGATGAGCCAATAGATCGGAAAAAGGAAGAATGACAAGGCGACGATGACGACGAGGTACGTCAGGACTCTCCCGAACCAAGAGCGTCGCCGTATCATCGCATAGACCTCCGCATTATTCTCGCCAATAGGAACGCGAGAACAAACATCACGAGCATGAACATGATGGAGGTAGCGCTGGCATAGGAGAGCTGGAAATCGAAGACGAAGGTCCTCTGGACAAAGAGGCTTATCACATCTGTACCGTAGGAAGGACCGCCATTGGTCAGGACGTAGACCGCGTCGAACATTTTTGCGGCCGTGAGTAGTCTAAAGATAACCGCTACGATCATGACGGGGGCTATCGATGGTAGCGTTATGTGTCGAATCGTCGAGAGGTACTGGGCCCCGTCCATCTGGGCTGCTTCTGTCACCTGTCGGGGTATGTTCAAGATGCCGGCCAGTATGATCAGCATGACAAAGGGCGTATACTCCCATACGTCCATCAAAACGACCGCCGCCCTCGCGCCGGGGATGGTTGCCAGGAGGTTCGGCCAATTGAAGCCTATCCAGGAAAATATGGTCAGGAAGGGTCCCGTCTGGGGGAACAACAACGTCTTCCAGATGACTCCGACGACGATCGGAGGGGTCATCATAGGCAACAGAAAAGCAATCCGCGCCAGCTTCATCCCCTGAAATCTCTGGTTCAGCAGGAGTGCTAGGCCCGTTCCGAGAACTAGCTCCACCGCCACAGCGCTAACGGCGATTATGAACGTGGTGACTACCGAATTTATGAAGAACGAGTTCGTGAGTGCAGTCGCATAGTTCACGAATCCTGCGAAGACTAGTTCCGGCCTGCCTATGACGGCTGGCGTGAACGATAGTACTACGGTATACGCGAGAGGATATATCCCAAAGATGACCGAGAATATGGTCATTGGGAGGAACAGGAGAAGAGCCAGCCATTTCTCTGATATTCGTTTCAACTTGACCTCGTGGAGATATCAGTGAAAGCAGCCTTTCTTCAGAAAGTCAGCTATCGTCAGGATGAGGAACTTGTTGTGCTCCCGTAGTACCCGGCTCCCTTGGGGCCCAGAATCGCGTCCCATTGGTCGTATACACTGTCCAGCGCGGCTTGGGCCGACTGACTGCCCGAGATCACATTCTGGAATCCCTGCAGGTAGATCGTCCAGAGCTGAGAGCCCTGCTGGATATCGAACGAGGGCTCAGCGTATCCCTTCGCAGCGATCTGTCCGACCTCGGTGATGTACGGATACTTCGCCACCAGTTGGGGGTCTGAGAAGCTGGCTGTCCGGACGAGCGAAAGGTCTCCACTTACCAGGGCGGCCGCAACTTCGTTTGTGGACTCGTACATCATGTACGCGAAGGAAGCGTCGGGGTTGGTCTCAGTTTGGGGCATCCAGTGCGCCCACCCTCCTGCTGGGACGGTGCCGCCATTCGGCAGGGCTGCAGCCGCAGCATATCCGGCGACGTTGGACTGGCTGGGATCGTTGGCCGACGGAAGTGTTCCCGTAAACCAGTAGATGTAGCTGGCACAGGAACCTGCGTTGAAGAGACCCTCGAGAGTCGCGTCATCGGTCGTAAGTGCATCGGGCTGAGCATATTTGTGAACGTTAACTGCGTCAGCCCAGAACTGCAGCGCTTCAACATTCGTGCTGTCGTTAATGAGTGGCTCGTACGTATTGGGATCCAGTACGTGTCCCCCATTGGTTGACACATACGAGACGTGCATCCAAGCTGGGTTCCACCACACGGAGTAGCTTGCTCCGAGTCCATAAACCGGAGGCTTCGTCAGTTCTGTCATGTACTCCACGAAATTGTCCCAGGTGTTGGGTAGCGTGGGATTACCCTTGCTGTCCACGAGACCCGCGTCGGTGAACATCTTCGTGTTGTATTGGAGTCCCCAGGGGGCCGAGATGTAGGGTATGCCCAGGTGGTTGCCGGTTCCGAATCTCCCCGTGGTCTTGTCACGCTTGTAGAGCTGGTTCACCAGGGCTGGTGTGAAGACAGACAAGTCCGCGTTATATTTTTGGATCAGATCATCGAGGGACCGGAAGTAAGGCACGTACGGACCCGCCTGGTCATGTGCGATGCTGACAACGTTGTACGTGATGTTATTCCCTGCGGTCATGGCCGTCAGGGTGGGGGCCATCTGAGTGAAGTTCAGCTCGGTGGGACTGACACTGACACCGATGGCGCTTGCCATGTCCGCTGCATCGATCGCGAGCTCAGCGTTTTCCAGGGGCTCGCTCTGTACCAGAAGAGATAGCTGCTGTAAAGTCGAGAAGGAAGAGATGTTTGTGGAGGTGCTGGCAGAGGTAGTTCCCGTCCCGGTTACCGTGGTCGTCTTGGATCCCGAGGCACCGAGATAATAAGCCGCGCCTCCCACTACAATAACGGCTGCGGCTGCGCCAACCGCAGCCTTACCCATGCTGCTGATCGCCTTCCTCCTCGTAATTGGTATGTTTGCAACATCGTTCCACCCGCCATTGGCTGGAGCGACTCCCCCTTTCTTTCGGCGATCCTTCGAACCGGTATTGCCTGACACGGTTCAAAACACATCCCAGCGTTATAAAATGTTTTAAGAGATCGGTCCGAAAAAATGACGGAAGAGAAGCATAAAGCACCAGTCTTGGATGAATGTTCAGTTTACTTGCTTAAAATCACGCTCAGGTCATCCTTGCTTTGGGGGGCGTCTTTCGGGGCGTTTCCTTCCTACAGGAGCCGGAAGTTCGCGGCGGCCTTGTTGGGCCCTCTGGTAGATCTTCTTCTTGAGATGGACGAGCGAGTCTATGTGATCGTGCACGGAGACGCGGTACTGGAAAAGAAGCTCTTTGCTGAACCAGTCCTTCTGCACGGATTCTATCGCACCGTCGAGCCTTACCAAAGCCAATTTCAGGGCGATTATCGACTTGTCGATAGCCCTTATCGTGATGCGTACTCTGTCCTCTTCCGTGGAGCTCCGAGGTTTTGGTGCCCGGGCATGCTTCGAGATCAGTCTTCTTGTCTCTCGAACAGACAGATTCAGTGAATCCGCCTGCTTAGCTATCTCCATCATCTCGTCTGGCTCCTCCAACGAGAGCAGCTCGATGGCGAGAGACGAACTATTGCGACGTCGCAAGAGTTTCTCTTGGACCTCCGGAGGAAGGTTCGTCAGAGCGACCCTACGCGAGACGTAAGTCAGGCTCTTACCTATCTTCTTCGACAGCTCCGTCATGCCGCCGAACCCAAACTCGTCCACGTATCTCTTGAATGCTCTGCCCTCGTCGATGGGATCCATGCTTCTCCTCTGCACATTTTCTGTGATACCGACCTCAAAGGTCTCCTTGTCATCAAGCTCAACCACGTTGCACTGGATTCGCCTCAGACCCAGTTTCTTCGACGCGAGAAGCCGTCTGTGGCCGGCGACCAACTGAAATCGGTCCCCTCTCACCCGGACTATGATGGGGTTGAGCATCCCTTTCTCCCTAATCGACTCCGCTAGGTCATCCACCGAGACCGCTGATCGGAGCTCAAATGCCGGAGGGTCTATTCGTCCTATCTCGATGTTCTCAAGAATAGGCCTCAGGTCATAGCTCAATGTCCAACAAGTCCACTATCCGCTTATATAAGCGCTCAACTTATCGTCAACATGAGTCTCTCAAGAAAAGACTTGCCCTGTCGAAAATCATACTCGGGATTCCCCACCACTCCTACATCAAGGGTCAGAAGGCCGCTGTAGTTGATGGAACGGAAGGCTTTGATCGTCTCCGGCCAGTCTATCTTTCCTTCGCCGGGCGCCCATCTGTGTTCGAGGAGGCCGTCGCTGTCGCTCAGGTGGGTCGCGTAGACGCGATCCCTGAGCTTCTGCAACGATAGCGGAATGTACTCGCGTTGCGAGAAGAGATAGGCCGTATTGACCAGTGCTCCGAGGCTGGTCGACCCCACATCCCTGAAAAGTGTCAGAAGGGCATCCGTGGTGGATACCATCTCCCGCGGACGGGGTTCCAGGGCGACCTTGATCCCGTGTGTAACTGCCCTGTCCACAATGAGCGATACTACCTCCACATAGTTCTCCCAGAGATTGGACCACGAGAAGTCGTTTGGGAGCTGGATACGCGAAGGCGGTCCTCCCGGAAAGAGGTAGCCGTGCGGAGAAACGAATCCTGGTATCAGCGAGGCGGAGAAGGAGACGATCTCGCACGGCAGCTCTGATACCTTCCCGAAGACCCAATCGAGCCTCTCTTTCGCGTCTCCCCGCGAATTCGCGGTGATAAGCGGTACCAGGAAATCGGCCTGCATCTGGACGATCTTGATCGAGTTGTCGTCAAGGAAGGCACAAATCGTAGCTGTGAATTCCCGGTCATAGATACCGACGAAGTGCTCGAAGGTGTTCGAACCGAGTTCAACCCCTAGAAAACCTTCTCTGGTTAGCCATGCTATGTGGCGAAGTATGACGTCCCTCCCCGGATAGGATAGGTCGAGAACCTTGTCGGGATCACTGTAGAGAAAGCTGGCCCCGCAACCAAGGCTATAGGGGATCATAGGACGCTAACCTGTACTTGGCGCGGCAAAGGCCATCTCGGACCCTTCCGGGAGCCTGATCGACGATTGCACGATGTCCTTCGCCGTTCCCTCAATCCTCCCAGGCCGCCGCGCAGACAAGCAATCACCATCACCCACGGGCGGCTTATCTCTGTTCTTGTCATGCTCCGGATGACGTCAGCTGTGCGGTCACGAAGAGGGAAATAGTCGGGCAGATTGTGATTTGTTCTGTGACGGGGCCCTGAAGCGTTTCCGGAGAACGGCGTGCATCATCGCAGGAGCTCATACATCTGAGACCTATCCGAGATCGTCGTTTTTGGAGGCGACGAGAGGTTAACGCGGGCTAGATACCGCACATTTGCTTCCATCGTGGGGCCGTGCCAAGAGGGCATATTCATCGAGGACTTTTCTAGTACCCAGCATCTCAGCATGTATGGTCTCGGCCGGGATGTCTTCGGATGACTGATCGCGCCTCTGCCGACTTCAGCGGTCTTCTAGCAATCGCGACAGGCTCGAGATTGCGAACGGGATAAGCAGCTCTCCTTCTGTCAGACCGCCGTGCAGGCCCAGAAGGTCGAACTTTCTACCGGCCTTGTGCTCGTACCAGATCGTTCCGTTCCCCCTTGGAAGAATCAGCAGGTTTCCAGCCCTATCGATGAATCGTCTGCTAGGAGTGCCTAGTCCGAAAAGCCCGTTATTGATCGCATCCTGCGTCCTCATCACGACGGCGCGGTCGGTCAGCGCCCCGGACAGATAGTCGAGGACATACTCCAGTTTTTCATCCTCGATGTAGAGCGCCACGTCTCTGGGACTCCACGTCGGGAGGATCGACCTGCCCGCGTCGCTCGTCTTGAAGCTCGAGACCACCTTCCCGAACGTGTTGAGATAGAGCGTTTCATCGGGTGAGACGCTTATCTGTCCGTGATCTGCAGTGACGACGAGGAGGGTTCGGTTCGCCGATCCACGGCTCAGCTTGTCAAGGAGCTCCTCTTTGAGGACGCGTGAGAACGCCGCCAGTTCTGCCGCGCATCTCTCGGAGGCAGGACCGTAGGCGTGGCCCACGGCGTCTATCCCATCCCAGTACGCGTACACGAGAGTCTTCCCCTGGGATCCCTCGATGCTCTTTCTCAGCTTCGCCGCCATATCTGTAAGACTCGAATATGGGACGACCTCGGCGCCCCTAAGCGCCGTCCGTGTGTATGCACTTGCAGCTATCGTCTCCTTGAGCAGCGCCAGCGATCTGACCCCTGCATCTCGAAGAGTGCTGAAGATGGAGGTTCCGGAGAACAGGATTTGAGGGTCGGCTGTCCGCAGCAGTCCGTCCCGACCCCCCTCCCCCATGGCGGTAAACGGAAGGGTGGCAATTATCGTGTCGAGCTCCTTCATGTAGACGTTCCACTCTGGGAGGCCGTGCTCCTGCGGAGTGAGGCCGGTGTATATGCTCGTTAAGGCAGCTGCCGTGGTTGAGGGGAAGACGGAGGTGAGGGGACAGACGAATCCCTCCTCTGTCATCGCGCCGAAGAAAGCGCCGTCAGATCTGCGCTGGGACCACATATCATAGCCCAGTCCATCAACGACGATCAGCACGACCGTCTGGATATCCTCCTTCTCGATCGAATCGGTACACCTGGTCGGCAGGGTTCTCTGCGTCCTAACTCCGAAAAGGGAGAGTATGGTCCCGGGAACGTTTGACAGACAGTATTCGCGGTATGCTGGAGTGATGAATTCCAGCTCGAACCTCCTCGAGGTCAATTCGCGTTCTAGGGATTCATCTAGCACAGAGTGGGAGTCGTCCTCTTTTGTTATAATTCGTTCGTTCGTCTATCTTTGCGCAGCCGCTGGATGCTTAGAATCCCTCTCTTCGAACGGGGCTAGTTTCAGTCGGGAGGGTAGTCCAACGGCAGTTGGATGAATGGCCGAACTCCAAGGGCCATCTTGGTCCTCGGAGGGACACCGACTTCCCGAGCTTCGATGAGGGGGCAAGGTCGGTCGGTTGGTCGCGACCCGTCCCGGATAGAGAAGGCTGTCCTGATGGATATGGCGACGGGGTCCGAGGAGAAGATCGTGAAGAGGGCGAGGCGCCTCTCGGCAGGTTCGACTGTCCGCAGGATGGTGGACGAAGGAGACTCACGGGAGATCGAGAAGGCTGGTTCGAAGCTTCCGAAGGAGGAGATATTGAAGAACATCTGTATCTTCAAGAGTCATGACCATGTGATCGAGGCGATGAGTCAGTTCAGGAAGATAGGAGCCACCCAGTTGATAATCGGGATATGAGCGTGGAACCCGACGCGGCCATGAGTGTGTGTTCAAGGGCGATCAGGTACTTCAGGCAGGAACGATGACCAGGGGTCGTT
>JAPCJS010000037.1 GCA_027886825.1 Nitrososphaerota archaeon | reverse complement strand
GCACCCAATCTATCTCTTAAAATTAGCTCCTTATAGTATGCACGAGTCCCTGAAGGCTCTAGACCCTTTCAATCCTCCGTTATTCTGTGTCGATTTCCAAGTTGAGATGAGGCATTTGGATTCGGGACGGGTGACTAGGGATGACCTGTCTTTCGCGACAATAACTCCCTCTCTCTTTCCTCCTTCATTTCTTTCATCATTGCCATAACTTCCTTTAAGACGCCGTCTTGGTGTCGCACCTTCTCGCGTAGTTCACGGCTTTCTGACTCCCTCTCAAGGAGCTTCAATCGGAGCTCGGTGAACTCCTTGCCGTGGGTTTCCTCCGCCCTCTCAAGCTTTTGCGTGAGTTCCGCCTCGGCGCGATATGCTGGGTCAATTGAGAAGTACGGCATGGCGTTCAGATATTGAGCGACCAATGGCTTTGGAAGATGTCTGTCATAATGTTCCTTCACTCCTCCACTGTGACCGATCAGCCTCTCTACAAACGACTCGTCGACATGGTCCTTCGCGACATTGTCAAAGAATTTACGAAGGCCGTGGTTTATCTGAAATTCATGTCTGCGCTTCTTCTCCTTTCTAATTCCAACCTTCCACAGTATGACATTCAGTGAGTTTTTTATTGTGGGAGACGCGCAGCGACTCCTTCCAGAACGAATAACAATGGCTGGGCTATTTGCGTCTACTTTCTCTCCGGAACCCCTTCTAGTTGAGAGATAGTCCTGAAAAATGTTGTAAGCTTCCTTTGAGATGAGGGTCTCATACTCGTCGTCCCCTTCACCATTGTAGACCTTGACTATGCCACCTACTAGATTGTCGTTCAGGGTAAGCGGGCTGACATCACCCACATTCATGTAATCAAATGCACCGACTTGCATTCCGCTCGAAGCCATGAAAAGAATGGCAACTTTCAAGTGAAGGCTCGCCGCAGCCAATATGGCGCGAACCTCCTCCAGGGTGTACTCACGATCCGGGCCCCCCCGCCTTCCTCCTGGAATCAACCGTAGGACGTTTTTCCATGCTATGGGTATGTCGTTCAGCTCACAGGCGAGCTTTACTGGTTTCAGACAGCCTCTGAGGTGCTCAGCACCGATTTCTCCTTTTGCAATCCGGCCTTTTTCTGCCTGGATGAAGCTGATTACCAGTCCTTTCGCCCACTTGGGCTCCTGAGTTGACCTAGAGATGAATGAGGTCATGGCCCGAGTAATCTCGTGGCGCTCACGTTCGACGGAAAATCCGGGTCCTCGTTTGTGATGCATTAGCCTTGAATCAAGAAGTCCCGCATACTCCAGAAAGTATCTGCTCTTTCTCAGATAGTCATTGGAAGTGTACCTACTCTTGACTGCATCCCACGGAAGAATCAATGGCTCCTGGTCCGTCGCAACCATAGAACGAGGAGTTTAAGTCCATTTATTAACAGTAATTTAGGCGGGCCCAACGGGACTCGAACCCGTAGTGGCGAATATATCAGGAGTAACTCAGAACATCATATGACAAGAAGGTTCGAAACCAGCCACCGCTCGAACCCTTGTAGCCTTGCCTCTCAGGTCCACCCCTACAAGGGGTAGGTCCCTTCCGGCCCAAACCCTTGACCTCCTCCTATCTTGGATTGAAAGGCGAGGCCCCTCACTTTGCGTGGCGAATAAATACTGAGACTCTAACTAACCTTGAAAGCAATTTGCTATCTACCACGAACCAAGAACCGATGCTCAGTGACCTGATGCATAGTCATTGCTTGAACCCAGTGACATTGGTGGGGCCGGTGAGATTTGAACTCACGGTCGCCTGCACTCTGACCCACGTGGGTCCCCAAGCAGGAATCTTGACCAATCCAGGCGGATTCACTTCCGCTTACTAGACTACGGCCCCGGTTGCACGCTTCGCGTCACAGCGAACGTGAATCAGGGCTTTTCTCCGCGATTTTAAACGTTGCACGGGGCCCATGCGGCCCGATATTCCTTAAATCGCCTTTGACCATTTTCGGAGCGTGGTCTTTTTCATCATATCCGACGACCTCACCGGAGCCTCAGGCGTCGCTTCGATGGTGGACCACTCGACGGCTGTGACCGTGAACCTTGACAGGTTCGGACGCTCACTCACAGAGGAGTTCGGCTGCATCGTCCTGAACCTGGAGAGCCGCGAGAAGAGTGGGAAGGAGACGTCGCGGAGGTTATCGCGGGCCCTAGATCTCGTCGGAGAAAGCCCGGTCGGCCTCAGGATAGACAGCGCTCTCAGGGGTCGCGTGCGGATGCTCGTCGAGGCTGTGCTTCAGAGGGGGGCAGTGTTGATCACAGACACGATTCCTGACTATGGGAGGCGCACCCAGTCCGGCAAGACGGTAATCGGCGCTCAGAGGAAGGACATCGAGTCGCTGCTCGAACCTCTACGGAGGAGGATGAAGGATCGAGGCTTGATCACAGTCGCCGACTCTGAGACGTACAACGACCTCGACCGGCTTGCTCGAACCTGCATAGAGGACGACCTGATCCCAGTGGACCCGGGTCCGCTCATAGCAGCGGTGGCCTGGACGAGGCTCGGACTCGACGCGCGAACGTCCGGCCCGAGCGGGAACGGGGCGTCGAAAAAGGTAGCCTTCGTTGTGGGCACCCGGGATCCAAGGACCCTGGAACAGATCGGACACATGGAGGCCCTCGGGTTTCCCATCCAGAAGCCCGCCGTCAAGAGGTCTGAAGACGTGGATCTCTTCGTCTTCTCGATGGAGAAGGACAGGGGCATCATCACCCAGCCCTTCCTGGAACACCTGGCGAAGTACGATGCGCTCGTCCTGAGCGGAGGAGCCACCGCCAACCACGTCCTCGCCAGATCTGGTTTCAGATACCTGCAGAACGACGGACAGGTACAGCCCCTCGTCTCGTCGGGCATCGTAAGGGGAGGCGTTCTCGGCGGGAAGCGGGTCGTCCTGAAGGGAGGGTTCATCGGCGACGAGAAGACGTATAAGACGATTCTCGACTGGCTGAGAAAAGGATGATTGGGGTAACACTCGGCGATCCCGCTGGCGTCGGGCCCGAGATCGTCGCCAAGTCCCTGCCAACCCTCAAGAGGAAGGAGCTGGTCCTGATAGGCAACGAGGACAACTTCCTGCGAGTCCTCTCCGGGCTGCATCTCGACGCGAGGAAGACAAGCGGTTACAGGTTCGTGGACATCCCGGGCGGAGAGGTGACCCCGGGGAGCGTCCAGAAGGCCGCAGGTCAGATCGCCGTGCGGTCCATCGAGAAGGCGGTCGACCTTGCGCTGAAGGGCGAGGTCGAGTCGATAGCGACCGCCCCGATCAACAAGGAGGCGATAATCATGGCCGGCTCGAAGTACATAGACCACACCACCATGCTGACCGGTCTCACGGGCTCCAGGGAGAACTTCACCGTCTTCGAGACAGACGCCCTGCGCATCTTCTTCATGACAAAGCACGTCTCCCTCGCAGAGGCGTGCAGCCAGATCACGAGGCGAAGGGTCTACTCTGCGATCTTCGAGGCGGACGAGTGCCTCGCGCTGCTTGGCACGAACCGGAGGAGGATCGCAGTGGCCGCGCTGAACCCCCATGCGGGTGACGGGGGCCTCTTCGGGAGGGAGGAGATAGAGACGATATCCCCCGCCATCAAGGACGCTCAGAAAAAATTGGACGTGGCGGGACCCTACCCGGCCGACTCTGTCTTCCACAGGGCCTCCGAGGGCGCCTTCGATATCGTCATCGCCCTCTACCACGACCAGGGCCACATCGCGGCGAAGATGCTCGACTTCCACAGGACGGTGAGCCTCAACCTGGGTCTGCCGTTCCTGAGGACCTCGGTCGATCACGGCACCGCCTTCGACATCGCCGGGAAGGGGCTCGCCGACCCAGTCAGCATGGTCGAGGCGATCAGGAAGGCCGCTGCCTACGGGAAGAGCTACAAAGAGCGATACTCTAGGCTCAGATGACTATCCCGAGGGTCTTCAGCAGTCCCGCGTAGTTCCCGTCCGACCTGTCTCTCTTGTACTCCTTGAGTGCCTCGAGGACCACCTCGTGGCTCTTGATGCCGAGCAGCCGCTTCACGAAGGGGGCGCACCTCCCGCCGATGAGCAGGTATTGGGCCGCCGTGGTCACGTTCTTCGGGGCCCTCTTCTGGCTCGAGGACTCGAAGTCTATGATGTAGGGTGAGTCGCCCGCCATGATCACGTGCTTCCTCAGGTCGCTGAGCTGACCGTGGTCGAGGTCGATCAGGTCGAGCTTCCTGCACTGGTTCAGCAGCAGGTGCAGGATCTCGCGGACCCGTGCCCTCGTCCCGAACCCGCTTATCGACCGCAGGTGCTCTTCGAGGTCTCTACCCTCGACCAGCTGCATCAGCATAAAGTCCCTCGTGACCCCAAAGGCCTGCGCGCCCACGCCGATCCTGTTCGCTATCTGGGTGAGCCTGTACTCCTCCCGCATACTCTCCCTGTTGGCATCCATCCTCCGGATCTTCAGGGCGTGAACCCTCCCCTCGACCACCCCCCTGACCACGACGCTCACCGTGCCGATCCCGACGAGCCCGAGCCTTCCTATCTTCGTCCTCCCCTCGAAGAGGACCTCCTCGACGCCGAGCTCCTCGAGCTGCCTCGTCCTCGCCTGGGCGGCCTTCAGGTCCAGACGCGGATAGGTGAGAACGTTGAGGTAAGGGGTCCTCGCGAACCCTTCTATCCTAATCCGTTCCGATTGTATCTGAGATAAATGCCTCTACCCCTTGGTCAAGCCACCTCTCCTTCGATGCCTCCTCACGGACGCCTCTCCCAGAGACGATCCGGCCGTTCCTCCGGATCGCGATCGCCAGCTCGCGCGAGGCCCCCACCCCCTCGATCTCAGACCTGCAGACCTCCGCGAGCAGCTCTCCCAGCTCAGTGTGTTCCCTCCTCTGCAGGATGTGCACCCTCCCATCATCTCCGGCCCAGACGAGCTCCGACCTGCCCCTGTTCTTCGAGAGGAACTTCTTGACCTCGGCCCGCATCTCGATGCCAGGCCCGACCCTCTCCTCCAGTACCGGGAGGTGCTCCGTCCCGGGGAGCAGCATTATCGCGCTCCGGTCCGAGTCGTTCGACGCGGCCGAGGCCCTGATGATCTCAAAGCCCCGCTCCTCGACATACCGCACGAGCTGCTTCGTGCTCTTCTTCAGCTCTCCCCAGAGGGTGTCCTCGCTGAGCCGCCTGTGGTCGAAGCGGAGGACGTAGATCCTCTCCGCGAGGGCCCTCCTGGCCCTTCTCTTGATGCCCGTGAAGTAGGTGAGCTCAGGTCCATCCAGGAAACTCCTCGAGGCGAGCATCATCCTGGCGATTGTCTCCTTCGAGATCGCCCTGGCGAGCTCCCGGTCATCGTCGATCGGGTCCCTCAGGCTGAGAAGCGTCTCTCCCACGGGCTTGAGGTCCGCGAAGAAGCGGAGGACGCCCTCCATGCCGCCGTTATTGTGGACGAGCACCTCGGCGGCGTATCCGCTGAAGCCCTCGTTCTCGATCTCGGCCCCGTAGACCCCGACGGTCTTCATGAAGCGCTTCAGCAGCCTGACCTGCACCCTCTTCTCCTCGTCGAGGTTTCGCTTCACGAACTCGACATGATAGGGCGACCTGTCGGCGGCGCTCTTCCACTCGCCAGGTCCGACGTCGTAGCAGGGGACGATGTTCACCTTGACGCCGTCGACCGTCGCCTCCGTGTACGGGTGCTGGGCGTACTTCTTCCCGTGCCTGTACCCGCGGGACGCCTCTCTTCCGATCTTCAGCCCGATCGACTCGAACGTGGCGCCATCCACCTCCCTGGCGATCTTCACGAAGACGTCGATGTCGGCGTTCGTATCGGTACCGGCGGGGAGCCAGGTCCCCTTGGCGAAGGACCCGCCCAGGATGACACCCGTGACCTCCCTGAAGAGGCTTGCAGCAGCCTCCACCTTCCTGATCACCTTCTCGGCCACCTGGTCGAGCCGGGCCTCCTCCTCCGGGCTCGGGACGACCAGCTTCCTGGCCTTCAGGATGACGCTCTGGAGCTTCGTCACCTGAGACCGTACTCCCTCACGTCCGTGTACGCGGGGCCGCTCGGCGAGAGGATGCTCGATTTGAGCTTGAGGCTGGTGATCCTCGTCTCACCGAGATCGCAGGCACTGTTGAGCTGGAGGAAAGAGACCAGGGCGCCGCTGTTCACCGGGCTCTTGACCCGTGCAAGTGTGACGTGCGGGTGGAACTCGTGGTCTTCGGGCTTCCCGACTCCTTCGAGCGCTCCGATGAAGGCGGTCGCCGCCTCGTTCATCGCCGCTTCGCTCTCGCTGGAGAGGCCGGCCCAGACCACACGCGGCCGCCTCGGATCTGGGAACGCACCCACCCCTCGCACCTGGACATCGAAGCTGGACAATGCCAATCGCTCCAGCCTCCTGTCTACCTCCTTAACTGTGTCATCGGGGACCTCTCCGAGGAACTTCACTGTGAAGTGGAGGTTGTCCCTCCCGACGACCTTAAGGTCCGCGCGCGTCCTCTTCAGTTCCTCCTCGACCAAGACAAGTTTCTCGACCACTTCCTGTGAAACGTCAAATGCGAGAAACGCCCGCGTCTGTCCCCACCGTTGCCGGTCGCTCCTCCGCGCGTTAATAAATTAGGTTCTCCAGCTCCGCCACGCTGGCGTCGATCTGCCGGGTACGTTCTCATTCGCCTTTGGCGGCGCACAGAGGCCTTCGTCTCGCTGCGAGGCTCTCTACCCGTCGTAGGCGCCGAGCGCGAGTCTGATGTTTCCCTCTCGCTCCCTTCTTTCTTTCTTCCTTCCTCCCTTCCTCCCATTCGGTCCTGCCGGACGTCAACGGGCCACTCGACGGAACCATGCTTATTACTCTGCGCGGAACCGCGGGTGAGGCTTAGCACGATGCTGATCATAGCCATCACTGGGATGCCAGGGGCGGGTAAGTCCACGGTGGCTCAGGCTCTCGAGGGCGCGGGGTTCGCGCGAATCGCCATGGGCGACATGATCCGGGAAGAGACGGGACGGAGGGGCCTCTTTCTGGACGACAAGAACATGGGCACGGTGATGCGGGAGTTGAGAGAGAAGTACGGTGCCGGGGCGGTCGCCGAGCTCTCCCTGCGCAGCATCCAGTCCAGGGGAGGAGAGACTGTCGTCATCGACGGCATAAGGTCTCTCGCCGAGGTGGAGATATTCAGGAAGACCGCAGACGTCAGGCTGATCTCGGTCCTCGCCTCGCCGAAGAGGAGGTTCGAGCTGCTCACCGCCAGGGGCCGTACGGACGCGCCCCCCGACCTCGAGAGCTTCAAGGCGAGGGATGACAGGGAGCTGTCCATCGGGATAGGGGACGCGATCGCGCTGGCCGACGAAGCGATCTCGAACGAGCACCTGACCCCCGAGGAGCTCCGCAGCACAGCGCTCAGGATCGTGGCCGGGTGGACGAAGCCCGTTGGAAGCTAGCGCCATCGTAAGCATCACGCTACGTGCGACCGTCTCGCCCACAGAGAGCCCGGAGAAGGTCCTGGCCGCCGCACGGAACGTCCTCGGGAACTGCGCCTATCAGGTCGAAGAGGAGGGGGGGCGCATCGCTCTGCGCTCGAGGGAGATGGGCTGTCTGCTGAAGATACACGACCAGCTCAGGGACAGGCAGGTGAGGGCTGCAGCGAACCGGCTCCTCCTGAGGATGCGCGACGGCCGCAGGGTCATCATGCTCCTCAACAGACAGGCCTCCACGGCCGGCGTCGTCGCACTCTGCACGAGCGCGACCGAGTCTCCGCTCGGTCCTCTCGTCGTGGAGATAGAGTCAGACAAGCCGGAGACCGTGATCGAGTGGCTGACCACTCACTGAACCGCCGGGACGTCTAGGATGAGCCCGTCGCGGGCTGCCACCGTATCAGGGAATATCTTCCGGGACTCCCGAAGGAGCCCGTCCGTCCTCTTGTATCTGGCGCTGAAGTGCGTCAGGACGAGCCTCTTCGCGCCCGCCTCCCTGGCGAGCCTAGCTGCCTCCGTGGATGTGCTGTGCTTCCTCTCGACCGCCTTCTTCGCGTCCCTTGCAGCGAAGGTCGAGTCGAAGATGAGGAGTTCCACTCCGGAGAAGAACCTCGCCAGCCTCTTCGTGGGCCTCGTGTCGCCAGAGTACCCTATGGACCTCCCCTGCCTCTCCGGCCCCAGCACCTGACCCGGGCGGATCCTGGCGCCGGCCACCACGACGCTCCTCCCTCTCTGGAGGCTCGACCACTTCTTCCCCTCGGGGACGCCGAGAGACCTGGCCTTATTCGGGTCGAAGACGCCCGGGCGCGGCAGCTCCTCGAAGACGAAAGACCACGCATCGACGGAATGGTTCGCTCTGGCAGCCCTGACCCGAAAGTCCTTCCCCCTGTGGACCACCCCCGACCTGACCGGGACCAGACCAATATCGAACGTGAGGCCGATGTGGAATACCTCCATGGTGGCCTTCAGCCACCCGAAGAGCTCCGGGGGCGCTATCAGGGTGAGAGACCTTACCCTCTGCGACATGCTCATCGTCTGCAGCAGCCCGAGCAACCCGTTGACGTGGTCTCCGTGCAGGTGAGTTATCAGGATGAGCATCTCCTTGTTCAGTCCGAGGCCGAACCTGACGAAGCTCCCCTGGGCCCCCTCCCCGCAGTCCATGAGGATCACCTGGCCCTCCCTCCTGATCGCTATGGCGGGCAGGCTCCTGTTCCTCGTCGGCGTCGCGGAGCTAGTCCCCAGAAAGACCACCTCGAGCTTTGTCAAACCTCAGACCCTCCTGAGCACGCTTATGGTACGGGTGAGCTTGCTATGAATGTAGAGGTGGTGCTCCTCCTCTTGCTCAAAATCCCCGCTGCCGCGGACGCCTACGGTGTCGGGGTGCATCACCACCAGCCTCCTCCCTTCCCTCAACAGCCCAGCGGCGGTCCGGAGGAGTCTGTCCATGATCTCGCTCGTGTTCGATCCGGATGTGCTCGAAGCCCTTCCATAGGGAATGTCCGTGGCCATCCCATCGACCGCGACCACCGGCGTCCTCGCTATCTCGGCCCTGATGACCCCGAGCCAGTCCTGTCTGAAGCTGGCCATGTTCCTCAGAGCGCCCTTCACCATCCTCGAGTCGCGGTCCGCTCCCAGCGGCGTCGCACCGAGCTCGTAGGCCTCGAGCAGGAGGCTGCCGGTGCCGCAGAACGGATCGTGGAACACCTCTCCCTGGTCGACCCTGGACAGGTTTACCAGCGCCCTGGAGAGCTTCGGAAAGATCGCGGCGGGGTGAAAGAAGGGCCGCGCCCTGGGCCTTCGGATCACCCAGTCCTGCCTCATCAGCGACGGCCTGCTAAGCGCGAAGTAGTCTCTCGCCCCCCTGATGACCGTGACCTCATGGTCGGGGTCCCTGAGTGAGACCCTCCCTCCGATCTCCCCGGCGAGGTCAGCGATGAGTTCCCCCGAATCGCCCCTCTTCTCGCCGAGCTCGAAGACGTTCACCCTGTACGTCCCCTCCCTCAGCGACCGAAGCTGGTCATTGTCAAGGCGGCCATCGGGGATCACCGAGCCCACCCTCCTGGAGAACGCTATCCGTCCGGCGATGCTGTCAGGGTCCGCCTCCGACGAGGCTATGAGGACGCGCCCCTCGGCAACCTCTACCTCGGCCGACCGGTCGCGCATCCGGACCAGGGCGGAGGCCTCGGCGGCGGGGATCGTCGTATTCTCTCCGGAGAGGAGGAAGAGTATCCTCCTCTTCTTACTCTGCGACTGTCCTGAGATATGAGGCGAGCGGCTCCGTGGCATCAACCTTGCTTACCCTGCTCGGGACTGTGTTCGTTCCTATTATCTCGTCCACGCCCGCCTCGATGAGCCTCTCGTAGGCGTCTCCGACGAGCAGCGGATGGATGCACCCGACCACTATCCTCGCGGCCTGTGCCTTCCTGAGCTTCTCTGCCGCGGCGAGTATCGTCCCCCCGGTCGAGATCATGTCGTCGACGACAACGATGTCCCTCCCCTTCACGTTCAGCTCGCCCGCATCGATCGTCACGTCTCCCGTCACCCTGTCCCTCTCCTTCGCGAACTGCAGGTGCTCCGCCCCGTAGAGGGTCGCAAAAGCCTCGGTCCTCTTGGAGGACCCAAAGTCGGGGGAGATCACGACGGGGCTGGACAGCTTCAGGTTCTTCTTGATGTACTGGGCGAGGCTGGGGATCGCCGAGACGCTGTACGTGGGCATCGCAAAGAGGGCCAGCCCCTCGGCAGAGTGGATGTCGACGGTCGTGACCCGGACCACCCCGCACGACCGGAGCAGATGGGAGATGACGCCCAGGCTCACCACCTCGCCATGCATGAACTGCTTGTCCTGCCTAGCATACCCCATGTACGGTATCACGGCGTGGACCCTGGCGCCCTCCTGGCTCAGGTGATGCGCCGCGAGGAAGAACTGCATGTAGTTCCGGTCTACGGGAGGGTACGTCGACTGCACCAGGAGGATGCTGGTCCCCCGCACGTCCTCTTCTATCTTGAATCTCGTCTCGGTGTCAGAGAACTCCTTCACGGTCACGGATAACAGAGGCAGGCTCAACCGCCTGGCGAGCGTGTTCGCAAAGTCCTTGCTGGAAGGCCCCGCGAAGATGAGTCTGTCTGTCAACTCCCAGTCGAGCATCTTTCTCAGCTTATTTAACGAATTAGCTTGTTCGGCTACGAAGAAAGCTGAGTAAAGCGTAAGCGAGACTCGCTATCCTCGCTGCGTTGTGTGAGATTATTTTTGGCCGCGTCTCGTTGTTCCGGGCTTCGTCCTCACCGGCCTCACCTCGTCTCTCATGATCCTGTTCACCATAGAGACCCCGCGATATTTGTTGCTACATGTCTACCAGTCGTGTCGGCCTAGAGTTAGAAGCATAGAAATCGAAGAGACGGAATTCTCTGACGGCCCAAACAGGTTCAACCTTCTGAGACCACAAACCCTTTCTCAACGCAAGCGACCGGTTAGCAATTTCCCAGACCATTACTCATGGGGGATTCTGGACCGAAGGCGTCTGCCCCTCATGAAAAGTATCCCGATGACCGCTGCCATCGCCACCGTCGCGCCGCTCCCTGCGATCAGAATGAGGGCGCTCGTCGAGAAGGCTGGTATTATGTTTCTGGTGAACAATGCGGTCATCTCACCGTTGGAAACAGCGAACGCGGTCGTCGAGGATTGGCTTGGCTGGGGTATCGTGATGAGTCCGGTCGACTCCCACGCTGAGAAAGTGCAACCCGGAGCCGCAGAACTCATGATCTGGAAGTTGTTCCCAGAGTTCTCCCAGTTGGCGCCGGAAGGTTTGGCGCTTCCGCAGTCCGCCGGACTCGCCGCGATCAGGATGAAATACTGGTGCTGATAGGTTGTGGTTTGTTCGCCGCCCGGCGTGGCTGTTCCCGAGGCCCCAGTGGGTGCGAACCACCTTTCTGTCCCGCTTGAACCCGGGAGCGGGTTGACCAATGACCACGAACTTTCAAAGTCGAGCCACTGAGTCGTGGGATTTCCGGTCATCGTGTAGGTTGTCGACGTTCCCAACACAGTGAAATTGAGGACTGGAGCCTCGACATAGAACGGGTCGCCTCCAACGACGTTGAAAGCAAATTGCTGGCTCACCTGCTCGTAGTAAGTCGCGGAGAATTCGGGACAAGTCTGTTCTGGACAGGTCGTGACCGAGGTTGTGCTCGAGATCGTGTCTTCCGAATTGAAACCATACCGCACATTCGGAGAATCTGACGTGACCGTTATGGTCAGCTGGCATGAGGGTAGGGCGGTGAAAGTCTGCGACTTGCCGTCGCCGGGGAGAGACGAGGGCGAGACCGAACACCCTGAGAGAGAGAAGTCGGCGGGCGTGCCTTGCTGGTGCATCAGAGTGAGCGTTATGGGTTGAGTCACCGGAGCCAAGAAGGCCGCTGCAATGCCTCCTGAGGCATCAACCGTCACAGTCGTGGAGGCATTGCCAGCCGACGCGAACGTAATCCCACCCACATCGGTGGACCAATTGCTGAAAAGATAGCTGCCGTTCGGAGTCGCTCTTATCGGAAGAGATCCATAGCTCTCCCATACCTTCGAGCCCGAGGGATTCGTGCTCCCCGCCCCAAGAGGGGTCACCATGAAACTCACCTGGAACTGGTCAGTGAAACTCACCGTGTCCTGATTTCCCCCGGTCGTTTGGGTGAAGTTATTTCCCCCTGATTGTATCCGTCGTTCTGTGCTGGCCACTGCAACGGGGCTCGCGACGTTCACCTGCGTATTGTAATCGAACCACCCCATGCAACTTGCGACCCCTTTCCCCTTGATGGTTGAGATTGAACACCCTGTCTGACCAGCTACGCCCAATCGTGTTCCGGAAATGGCGATGGTGAGGCCAGCGTCCCAGGTCCCGGGCGCCGCGGGCTTTGCCTCGTAGATGTTCCGGAGCTGTTGGTAGGCGGTGAGCTGGATAGCTGGGCACGTTACGGTGGAGCAGGATGATTGCGGCGGCGAGGCGGTCGCAAAGGACCCGGAAACAGAGAACCCGTTTCGGGTGTTGGCCTCGTTGGAGAAGGAAACAGTGAACGCGCAAGATGGGATCACCATTATGAGGTGCGGCTTTCCGTCGCTGGGGAAGGTCGAGGGAGTCGAGTAGCACCCATTGACCGAGACGTTCGCACTCGGCGCGGAATTGCTCATATCTATGGAAATAGGCTGAACGACGGCCGAGGAGACGATCTTCATGATGAAGATGAGGTCTTGTGCCGGATTTTCTTCGGCAACAGAGTTTTCAGTTCCCCCGACGTATTTGAAGGCATTACAGCCGCCGACATATTGCTGGCAGGAGCCCGTCGCCGACCCATCGGGACCGCCCCAGTTCAAGACGTATGGAGGTTGGTCGGTACCGGTTGCTTCGATTCCGACCTCATTCAACCCGCCGATTACAGTCGTGTTCCCGTAGATCGCAAAAGATATCTGATAAAGGTGACCGGTCTTAAAGGTAACATCCTTCGCCAGACTGAAGTTGAACGCTCGATCGGAGACGGGCGACATGCTCGACAGGTTCGGGATCAAGGTTTGGTTCAACACAACACGAGGGTCCGACGCACCGAGGATGTCGCTCGCCGTCGCAGCTGTAAAATTCCAGATTATCACATTGAGGCTGCCGGTGGGAAGGCCATACCTAGAGAGAATCACCTGAAGCCGATCGACAGTGACGGTGTTCCACAACATCCAGAACCTCTCGCCCTGGTAGGAATTCAGGCCCGATCCTCCCTTCGCGGCACCTATTCCCTGATCGAGTACCTCCTGCTCCACCTGACCTTGCCATATCTCGCTCCCATTGAACGCCAGAGCATAGACGGCGTTTGCATCAGGGACGACGGCACAGCTACGAACATTCCCGCATGACAGAAGCGCCTGGTTCGGATCGTAGTGCAGGTCCAGTGATTCCTGTTGGAAGTTGGTTCCCCCTATGTACTGGATGAGCAGGCAGTCTGCGCCATAGCAAGCGCCCTGGTTAACAAAGGTCCCGTTGAAATACTTCATCACGATGTGGTAGACACTACCGGCAACTAGGGTAATCGTCCGATTGAGGGGATTTGTCTGCCCAGGAGACACCCAACCGCCGCAACCATTGCATAGTCCGCTGCTTACGTTCCACACGAAGGCACCCAGGAAGTGTCCCGATGGCTTTCCCGAGCTGTCCGTCTGGATGCCTATCAGAAGGTTGTACTCTGCCCTAGGCAGATAGTAATCTATACCGATGTACACGCGCGGGATTACCGCCCCTGCATATCTGGCCGTGAACCTGATATCCACGATCTGCGTAGTATTCGTGACCGTGATCGTGACCCCCTGGGTGGAATTGTAGGTGTTGCCAAAGTATTTGGAAACCGGAATGGCCTGGGCTGCATGAGCTGCTGGAATCGACGGCATAGCGAGGAGAACGGCGACAGTCGAAGAGACTGACAGGATCATGAGAAGGAAGGAGCACTCGGCTCTCTTTCCGTCATGTCGACGGGGCGCCCTTTTCGATGGCGCGCGAGCGATGCGGCTCCCCATTCATTGTCTTTAACATGAATAAGCCTTTTGATATTTAAGCTACTAGAGAATCTTTGTCCTGAATGACGCCATATCTTACATAATTCTCACATGACCAGTCATCAAAGAAACTTTCTATCCTGAATTTTTCCGGGGAACACAGATGAAGCCGTTGGGTGGCACGCATTTCGAAGTCATTCAAGATACGAATTGAACAGGACGCGGGGATAGCGCAATCGCGGGGTGGACGTGGGAGGCAGCAGCAGCAGCAACCTCGCCACTATCATCCCTCTCCGGGCGAGAGGTCACGGACCGGTCCTCATTCCCGATGAGCGAGGAATGGCACGCCTCATCGCAACCCTGAACGATCTGCTCAGCAACTCCGTTCCATCCAGTCACCAAGCCGAAAGATGAATAGAACAATTACCAAAGACTTAATGTATGGGAAGTTCAACCTTCTATTTGGGCAGCTTGGATCAATTTTGTCCCGAATGCGGCGGTCCGCTTCTCTTCGACGCAGTCAATAAGCGATTCTCGTGCAAGACCTGCGGGCTCTTCCTCACGAGAGAGCAGCTCTCAGACCTCAGATTCAAGCAGAAGAACATCGCCGACGACGGCGGCATGCGGAAAAAGGCCAGGCAGCAGGCGGACTATCTCGACTGGTGGCTGAAGGACAAGAAGGACAAGAAGTAGTCTCTTTTCCCCGCTCTCGGTCTACGGCTTCCGCCGTTCCTTCATGACCTCGACGTACCTGCGCGTGATAAGCTTCGTGTTCGCGGTGGTGTTGAGCCCCTCGACGGCGGAGGGCTCGAACCAGTCGAACCCGTCCGACTCCTCGTTCAGCGTTATCTTCTCTCCCAGGGGCCTCATGAGATAGTCGATCAGGACAAAGTGGAACTTTATCCTCCCTTCCTCGTCCTTGATCACCTCGTTCGCCACCTGCAGCAACCCCTCCACCTCGACCTCGAGTCCCAGCTCCTCCCTGACCTCGCGCCTCGCCGCCTCTTCCGGGTCCTCACCGACCTCGAGCAGACCGCCAGGCGGAGCCCACCTCCCTTTGTTCGGCTCGAACTTTCTCCTTATCAGGAGCACCTTCCCCTCCCTGTGGACGAACCCACCGACCCCCACAAGAGGGTGCTCGGGATACTCTCTCCTGCTGCGCACTGTCCCGTCGAGGGTCGAAGAGCGTATTAACGTTTCAATTTCACTGGAACGCTAGATGGTATCAGTATCCAGCCTCTGCGTCGGGAAGGAGCTCCTCATCGGCAAGACGACGAACACCAACGCCACCTGGCTCGGTGCAAGACTCTTCGGGATCGGCACCATGATCGACAGGATCCTGACCGTGACCGACTCGCTCGATGAGATCTCGTCAGGGCTCCTCGAGCTTCTCGAGAGGAAGCCCGACTTTGTGATAGTCATCGGAGGGCTCGGGCCCACGCCCGACGACATGACTCTAAAGGGCGTGGCGCGTGCGCTCGGGAAGAGGGTGAGGCCGAACGCCGCGGCCCTACGGCTGATCAAGGAGCACTACGTCAAGACAGGGAGGAGCGGCATGGAGATGACGCCCGCCCGCAGGAAGATGGCCGTGCTCCCCGAGGGAAGCACGCCGCTGCCCAACGAGCTGGGCACGGCCCCCGGAGTGAGGATTGAACGGTCGGGCGCGGTTATCTTCTGTCTTCCCGGTGTGCCCCACGAGATGAAGAGCATATACAGCCACTCCGTCCATCCGGAGATACTCGGGAAGATAGGGCGCCTGTACACCTCGAAGGTCGTGATGCAGCTCCAGGGCGTCTTCGAGTCGACGCTCACCCCGGACATCGCAGAGGCCCTGAGGCAGCACCCTTCCGCCTACATCAAGTCCCACCCGAAGGGTCTCAAGAGCGGCAAGTCCCACGTGGAGCTCGACATTGTCGTCGTCGCGCCCGACAGGGAGAAGGCCGAGTCCGAGTGCTCCGCAATCGCAGAGTTCTTCGCGAAGAGGATAGCTAGCGCGGGCGGCTCGATCACCCGACAGACGACAGGGCTGAGCCCTCGGGTTCAGTTATAGGCAGGCACCGCGTACCGCATAGCGATGAACATAGTCTACATCACGGGCACGGCGGGCTCGGGCAAGTCCCTGCTCACCTCCTCGCTCGTGAGCTGGTACAGAGAAAAGTCCCAGGACGCGATCGCCGTGAACCTCGACCCGGGGGTCCTCTCGCTCCCCTATGACCCCGACGTGGACATCAGGAACTCGGTGGACATGCAGCAGATCATGACCGACTACTCTCTCGGCCCCAACGGCGCGCTGATCTTCGCGAACGACCTGATCGCGAGCAAGCTGGGCGAGATCCAGGAGGAGATCGAGTCCACCACCGCCGACTTTGTGGTCGTGGACACGCCGGGACAGATAGAGCTCTTCGCGTTCAGGGAGAGCGGGCCCTTCATCGCCAAGGGCCTCGAGGCAGACTCCAAGGTGCTCCTCTTCCTGATGGACTCACTGGTCGCCTCCTCGCCCACCAACTTCCTCTCCCTGGCGCTCCTGTCGACCTCGGTCCAGCTCAGGATGGAGCTCCCCCAGATACAGGTGCTCTCGAAGACCGACCTGGCTAAGGACAAGGTGCCCGAGATGATGAGGTGGTCGAAGGACCCCCTGGCCTACGAGGACGCGCTCTCGCACCTAAAGTCCGGGACCGAGTACTCCTTCTACTCGCAGCTCTTCCGGAGCCTCAAGAGGTCCTCCCTCTCGCTCGGTCTCTACCCCGTCTCGTCGTACACCCGGGAGGGTTTCATCGGGCTCATAGGAGAGTTCGCGAGGATCTTCGGGGGCGGCGAAGAGTACGAGGAGTAGATTCCTTGGATCGGTTCGCGGCGGGTTCATCGATTATTGCTGACCGGGAGTCCGAACCGGACATCCGCTACCGGAGGAAGGCCCACTTCGGCAGTTCAGACCAAAACCGGATAACGAGAGTTAACGCTGCAGACATCAGCTTTTCTCCCCAGGGAGGCTATCTGGGGACCATGAACTATCCAGGATTACTCTTTCCCAATTTTTCGGATGGTTGAGATCTCTTGGTATATACAAATCAGATACTCTCTGACACCTGGTCTCCTTCTACTAGTATGCTTTGCCTCGTGGCGATATTTCATACACTATGATTGTTGATTCCTTTTGCTTGAACTCGTAGATGATTCTCCAATCTCCTAACCTAATTCTGAACGTGTCTCCCATTCCTTTGAGCTTCTTCACGTCGAACAGCTTTACAGGAGCAAAAGACTCCTGAAGAACGTCCATTGCCTCGATCGCTCTTTTCCTTACGTGATCTGGAGCTTCTCGAGGCTTTTGGTTGCCTTCTTTGTGAGGATTACACGATTCAACTAGGAGACTGCTCTCTTCCTAATCTCTTTCCACTCTTCGAACTCTCCACGAGCGAACTCCTTTCTACCTCTCTCTATCGCTTTTGCCTCTTCCTTGGTGGGAACGACTTCTGGAACCAGCATAACCTTGATCTCTTCTATATCCCGCCTCATCATCCGCACTTCGTCGTACAGTTACTTTATGTCGCT
>JAPCJS010000144.1 GCA_027886825.1 Nitrososphaerota archaeon | reverse complement strand
TAGATCAGGTGCTCGCTGATCCAGTCGGGCGAGGGGACCGTGGGGGTGGTCGGCGAGTCCCAGTACTCGGAGTTGTTATCGAACACTATCTCAGAGCTGGCGAGGCCCATCCAGTTGTAGGCGCCTATCTCCTTCGTGTTCGTGACGGTGGCCGCGGTCTGGTCCCACTGCCGGACGAGGTTGAGGGTCGTGGTTGGGTTGCTGGTGGGAAGGCTGGTGATGTTGCTCACCCGGATGTTGTTCAGCCCGGCGGCCCACCTCGTCACCGTGATCTCCTTCTGGGTCTGCGGGGTCCACTGGTACGGGAGGTAGTTGTTGTTCCAGTTGAAGTAGAGGTACGCGCCCGCCCCCACCTGGATCACGAGTAGGGCGGCGAAGACGACGGCGATCACCTTGAAGACGTTCACCCTCGACCTGAGCAGGTCTCTCCTGTGTGAGATGTAGAAGTAGCCGGCGACGGCCAGGAGGAACAGGGTCCAAGTTATCCCGTAGACGTAGGGTGTCGCTATGTTCATCAGCCAATACGGGGCGCCTATGACGACCTCTAGGATCACCGCCGCCACGACCGCGACCAGGTTCTTTATCCAGACGTCGCTCCTCCTCGTCGTCAGGTTGGTGAAGAAGCGGAAGACCATCCTCGTGGCGAAGACCAGGAGAACGGCCGAGGCGACGTAGGAGACGACGGCGTACTGGACCTGCATCGACGGCATGAGCGTGACGAGCTGTTGCCCTGACGCTGGAAACAGGGGAAGCACGAAGATCCTGGGTATGTCGCCCCAGCTGCCGATCCCCAAGACCGTCATCATTATCGAGTTCATCGTCTCTCCGAGCAGCGGGAACCCGTGAAGGGTCACGAACGCGTAGAACCCAAGCGCCCACTTGATCGTCTGCCAGATGGCCCAGAGCCACGGGTTCATCTTCCCGCTTGTCCTGGGCCTCTCCTCCTGCTCGAACTCGTCCCTCCTCATCCTTCTTCCGAGGATCTCGATGAGCCCCCTGAGGTCGCTCCCTCCCACCCTTGGATAGACAAAGAGGAGCCCGAAGAACGCCGCCGCGACGAAGAGATAGTTGTGATAGAACGTTATGCCGAACCAGTCGAGGTTCGCCTTGGCCGAGTAGACCGCCTCGGCTATCGACCACTGGAGGATCACCCAGGCTATGGAGAGCACTACGGTCACGCCTATGACCGCGAGCAGGACCCAGGTCGCTATCCTGCCGAATCTGAACCGGCTCACCGGCTCCCCTTCCATTCGCCGGGGCGGACAGATGGGGTGTATTTATCTGAGATGAACTTCCCTTCCTGAGGACATCGAAGAGGGCTTGCGGGGGTCCGAAAACTGAAAGAACGTGTAGTCGAGCGCAGGGCCTCAAGGACGGAGCATGTCAGCGACAGGGCAGTTCCTCGTTGGGCCGGTAGTCTAGTCTGGCAGACGTACCCCCGGAGGGGTCGTCTAACTGTCTACCAACCGGGCTGAACGCCCGCTTACCTGGCTTGACGCGCCGCGGCTGCCTTGGCTGCTAGATCCGCGAATTCCTGACGACCGAAGGCGGTTCCCGCAAGGCCCCAGCCACCCTCGGCTGCTTCGGTGAGCAGTACCCATGTCCGGCCGGCCTGGGTAGGGTCGCCTGAGATCTTGGTGACTATCTCGGTAGCTTCCTTGACGAGCTGCTTCTGGCCGTCGCGGGAGAGCGCTCCCGGGGGCGTTATGACTTGGACGCGCACGGTGCGGGCAGAGTCTGTCGCTGCCGTGTGGACTGCGTGCGGGTCCATGCGATGAATGAAGGCCGCAGTGTTGTTCAGGTGGAAGGGACCCGGAGTGGCCACACCTTCGGCGCGAAGAACCGCCATGGTGAGTTCGTGGCCGAGTTGACCGTCGGTGCCGGCGGGGAAGAGGTCTGCCGCTGCGTAAACGTCAATCATTGGCATGGTAGATCATCAACCTCACTTGCTTGTCGCTGCCGCCGCCTTCTCGATCAAATCTGCCGTCTCCTTCGGGTGCGAAGTCATCGCCACATGGCTCGACTGCACTTCGATGACGGTCGCTTTCATGCGCTTGGCAAACATCCTCTCGGCATCGGGCGGGAGCGCCTGATCGTTCGTGGCGACCATGTACCATGAGGGCAGCGATTTCCACGCGGGAACGCCCATAACATCTCCGAAGGCCGTCGCGGCCAGCGGTTGCTGAACCGCGTACATGACTTTCGCCTTCTTATGATTGACGTCGGGCGCGAAGTGGTTGATAAAGTCGTCCTCCGACAGCCACATGAAGCCCAGCTTGTCCACGGACGCATGGGCAAGTGCAGGAGTCGGTGGTCCCTTGTTCAAGGCACCGAGTGACTCTCCCTGGTCAATCCCGAACGCTGCTATGTAGACGAGACCGACCACGTTCTGGGCGTCCGTGCCAAGGGCGGTCATTACCTGGCCGCCATAGGAATGGCCGGCAACGATTGTCGGGCCGTCCTGCAGAGCGAGCACCTGCCGCAGCCGGGCGACGTCGTTGGCCAGCGAGCTCAGCGGAAACTGAGGTGCCGTGACCTTGTAGCCCTTGTCCTGAAGTTTTTCGATCACGTCGCTCCACGAGGAGCCATCCGCCCAAGCGCCGTGCACTAGAACCACGTTCTTGACCTGAGAACCTTTCTGCGCCATTCTTATCGCCGTATACTTCAGGAATTTGTGTATTAAATGAGAAAGTGAGTAAAAAGATAGTTATTCGGCTCTCACAGAGAAGGGAACGGGAGACCCTCCCGATCCTGATGATGGTCACCGCGTTCGAGTCAAGGTGGCATCCTGATGTGATATTCGACGACAAAAAACCTCGGAGATTGCGCGAGCCTTCTCCGACGAAGCGATGAATCTTGTGCACGACAGCCTGCGAGCGGGTCGGACCATTCCAACCTTCGAAAGGAAGGGTCAAACTATCCTTTTGCTCACTTGCCAATTTATTAGCCGTAAATTGGATTCTACGCAAGTTGGATATGACGACACAGGATACCAAGGATTCTGGTTCGGTGGAGGATAACCATCTAGGCTGGGACGTTTTCGTGAATCCCAGCATACCGATGGTCGTCAGCGGCCTGCCTCCGGGTCAGAGTCAGATGGTGTGGCAGCCGATAGCCTCCACTCTCATCTATGGAGATACGGACGCGGTCCTCGTCGATCCTCCTCTCACGATCGCGCAGACGAACGCGGTGATCAGCTGGGTCGTGGCTAGCGGCAAGAAACTGACCACCATCTACTCCACCCACGGCCACGGCGACCACTGGTTCGGCATCGGAGCGCTCCTCGACCGGTTCCCCGGTGCGAGGGCGGTCGCCACCCGCAACATCGTGGAACTCATGCGCCAGCACGTTTCTCCCGAGGCTACCCAGTGGTGGAGGAGCAGTTTCCCCGGTCAGATTCCGGACAGGCTCGCGGTGGCTGAAGAGCTCGATGGAGACACGATCCTTCTCGAAGGCGAGAGACTGGTAGCCGTCGAAGTCGGGCACGGCGACTCGGACCACAGCACCTGTCTGAACGTCCCCTCCATCGGCCTCGTTGTGGCCGGGGATGTGGCCTACAATGACGTGCACCAGTATTTTGTCGAGTCAGACCATCAAAAACGCGGCGAGTGGATCTCAGCTCTCGACAAGATCGAATCGCTCAGCCCTCGGGCCGTGATTGCAGGACACAAGCGGCCCGGGAGGGAGGACAGCCCCAGGATTCTCGAAGAGACCAGGCAGTACATCCGGGACTTTGATCGCGTTGACGGGATGACGACGACCGCCCTAGAACTTTACGGTCAGATGCTGAAACTGTACCCTGACAGAGTCAACCCTGGGATGCTTTGGACGTCGGCGCTCGGGGCAAAGGGCGGGGTTCCATCTCAGTGAAATTTCTCCACATTGCGTTGCAGGCGCACGACGATGTATGCCGACGAGTCAACCGAGCCTATTACTGTGTATGAACCTAAAAGAAAACCTACCTCAGGTCCTCTGGGCAGCAGCGGTACGCAGCCGCTTTCGAGCCCCGTGCTCCTCCGAAGGCATCCTGCTGGTTCCGGACGGATCGCCCTTCCATGAGCGCGGCCTACGACCCACAGGCGTGGCAGGTGCTCTACGCATTCATCGGGGGCGCCGCCACGACCCTCACAGGTCTTCTGGCCCTCGCGCTCTCGATAAATCTCAGGCGGATACTGAACACGCCCATCCATCGGGCTCGAAGCAGGGAGGCTCTCGTCACATTGCTTATTCTCATTCTGCTCTCGATCTTGATGCTCATTCCCGGGCAGGAACAGGCGATACTGGGAATCGAGCTGGTGGTCCTGGGACTCGGCTCGCTGGTGGTGGCGACGACCCTGCAGCATCGCACCCTCAGCCGTCTTGCCGTACCGCTCAGAAGGCGATGGATGGCCCGGATAGTGTTCCTCGATAGCGGGTCCACCTGCGAGGTCATCGGGGGCTTTAGCCTGCTGGTGGGATACGGAGGAGGGCTCTACTGGCTTGTCCCGACGATATTCATCTGCCTGGTCTGGGGTCTGCTCGCCTCCTGGCAGCTGATAGTCATGCTGCCGGAGGAGGAAAAGGGGACGGGCCGGTTACGAATCGGCGAGGACCAGGCGATGGTAGCGACTCGAGTGCGCAGATTTCTCGTCAGACAAGAGATCTGTCGTAACTATCATTTCGCTCACTTTCTCATTTATTACGAAACGCCTTCTGCAGCCAACGAGAGCCGAAATGACAACAGATTCCTATGCTGAGCTTCCGAACCAGCGGGTTAGCGCAGCTAATGGCGTCGAGTACGCCTATCGCGACGCAGGAAGTGGACCTTTGCCCCTCGTCCTCCTCCAGCACTTCAGAGGGAACCTGGACAGTTGGGATCCAGCGTTGGTGGACGCTTTATCAGAGGGGCGCAGGGTCGTGGCGTTCGACAACGTTGGAGTGGGCGGCACGTCCGGCACCACCCCGAACTCGATAAGGGGGATGGCGCACGGGGCCACGGCCTTTATCGCCGCGATGGGGTTCGGGCAGGTCGACCTGCTCGGGTTTTCCATCGGCAGCTTCGTCGCGCAGGAGATTGCGCTCTTGCGGCCTGGCGTGGTGCGAAGGGTGGTCCTTGCGTCCTCGGCGCCAGAGGGTGCGCCGGGCATGCACGGCTGGGCCCCAGAGGTCATAGGGGCAGTGGGTAAACCCGAGACAAGCGCCGAAGAGTACCTGAGCGTTTTCTTCACCCAATCCGAGACGAGCCGGCAGGCGGGCAAGGCGGCGATGGGCCGCATGTATGCCAGAAAGGAAGACCGAGACAGAGCAGTAACTTGGGAGACCCGGCTGAACCAGTACGACGCCGTCTGCGAGTGGGGGATCCCGACCCACGGTTTGCTTCAAAAGGTGAGCGCTATCGACGTGCCAGTGTTCATCGCTAGCGGAGACAGCGATCCGATGATCCTGCCGCGCTACTCCTACTTGTTGGCGGGTTTGATACCGCAATCCACCATAAAGGTCTACCCAGACTCGGCGCACGGCTTTCTCTTTCAGCATGCCGCGGAGTTTGCTGCCGACGTAGCGGAGTTCCTAGGCGCCCCGATGATGCAGAAAGCGGCAACCTCCGGTGAGAGTTAGTGAGCGATGGAGACGGTATCCGCGGGGAGCTTGCGCAGTACTGCCGACAATCCGACTGTGGGGCGAACTTGCGAAGATCAGAAATCCTTCATGAGCAATTCCATTCCCTCGCGGTTAAAGATCTCACTCATCTTCCGAGGCTTTTTGTCCTCGAATACCGTATCAGCACTCCACTTTGACCCAAAAGCTGCGAGCATCATCCCGATCCTTATCGCGTCTATTCCCTTCTCCGTGAGTGACCACCTGACGACCATTGGGGGAACGCGCTTCTCTACGCTTCTCTTCACGAACCCTTCCTGCTCGAGTTCCTTGAGCCGGGTAGCGAGGACCTTCGGCGGGATCCCAGTCAGTGATTTGAGAAGGAGATTGAACCGGTCTCTCCCATAGACGCCGATGTCTCGAATGATCACTATCGTCCATTTCTTACCCAAGACGCCGAGAGAAGCCTCGACAGGACAATTCATGTACGTGACATCCTGATTCTTGTACTTCGTCTCCAGGTTTTTGTGCGTTCTTCTGAACTCGCTTTCTAGGGTCAGTGATTGCAAGCTGTCTTTTTGCTCACTTTCATATTATAAATACGCTTTGCGGATTCTCTCCAATGTATCGCGGGAACAGGTCCCAAAGCGTTCCAAGCCGCGTAAAAGCGGATGATCATTTGACCGCTCCCCGGACGATAAGCTCAGGGTCCGGACCGCTGAACCTCATGCACGATATCAACGCACGGCGAGACCTTGAAGGCCTCAGCGCCCTGGTCACCGGAGCCACCTCGGGAATCGGCAGGGCGGTAG
>JAPCJS010000096.1 GCA_027886825.1 Nitrososphaerota archaeon | reverse complement strand
CGGTTCTGAGATCATAAAGCACCACTATGCTGAGATGATCAAGCTGGTCGACAAACTGCCAGACACGAACTAGGCAACGCAGTGCCTGGCGATCTTGGCGGCCACGGCCTCCAGGAACTCCCTGTCGACGGACGAATGCGCGTTCAGCTCGTCGCTGTCTATGTCTATCTCGCCGACAACCTTTCCCTCGAAACGTATGGGGATGACGATCTCGGACTTTGTGTTGGAGAAGCACTCCAGGTAGCGTGAGTCCTTGCTGACGTCCGAGACTATCTCGGTCCTTCCGGACTTTGCGGCCCAGCCACAGACACCCTTGCCGATGGGAATGGTCGTGTGAACGGTGGGAGCCGGTCCGGCCCATGCGGCGAGACGGAGATCGTTGCCCTTGACGAGGTAGATTCCCACCCAGTTGTAGGTGGGCACCTGGTTGAGAAGCCTCACTACCCTCTGCCTCACCTCGGCGCTGTTCTGGGCCGTGGCGGTCAGCTCGACCTCGCTGAGGAGCTCCTTTGCCTTCTCCCTGTCCATGCGAAGCGAGGTCTTCATGCCGGTCTGCTCCTGAACATCGACCTGTAGAGTACGGCCGCGACCAGACCCCCAAGTATCGGACCGACCACGTAGAGAGGATACCACGAGATGGGGGTGGTGCTAAAGAGGAGCGAGACGATCGCCGGTCCGAAGCTCCGCGCGGGGTTGAGGGACGCTCCGGAGATGGCGCCAAGCGACCAGATCACCGCGGCGATGGAGAGTCCGATCGCCGACGAGCTCCACGGCAGGGTGCTGGAGGAGTCGGTGGAGCCGAGGACGGTCATCACGAGTATCATCGTGCCAGCGATCTCGGCTATGAGCGCGGCAAAGACGGGGATTGGGAGGTTCAGGTTCGGGAGCGTGCTGCCTAGATCTGCAGACTTGGCGATATCGATCCCGACCATCGAGAGCTGCACGACAGCTGCGATGACAGCCCCGATCAGCTGCGCGCCGATGTAGGGAAAGACCTTGTTCTTCGGGAACTTTCCCCCCGCCCAGAGACCGACCGTTACGGCCGGGTTGAAGTGAGCTCCCGATATCTGTGCGACCGATGCTATGCCTATGAGTATGCCGATCCCGTGCGCGAGGCCGATAAACCCGAGGCCCAGGCCGGCCCCGGCCGCAAAGAAATTGTGGTAGTTGGCGACGATCGTGATCGCGGTGGGACCAAGGAGCGTAAGAACGAATGTCCCGTACGCTTCAGCGATGAGTGCGCTCGAGAGAGGACGTTGCAAATTTTACGCTCATCTCCGGTTTATCATCGATATTTAAACGATAGTGGGTTCGATCCCGCTCAAAACTGCCTCTCCTAACCAGCTGCAGGTTCGTCGATCCGGGCTAGGGACCTGCAGATTCCTTACCGGGCTCGGGCTTGCCCCAGCGCCCCACCTTCGGGACCGACTTGGTCCGGAAGAGAGCCAGCCCCTTCTGATAGCGCTCGAGCTCAACCTCGATGAAGCGCATGTCAGACCTCAGCTCCTCGACAGCCTTCTCCTTTCCTCGCTGATCCTTCAACCCTTCAAGCCTCGCCCTGCGTTCGTCGATCATCTGCTCGAGCAGAGCCTCATACTCGGTCACCAATGGAACGACAGAGGGAGGCGGCCCGTGTATAAAGGCATCCCGAAGGGTGGACCATTCCGAGATAATTAGCTAGTTGATTAATTAACCGAGCTCCCGGATGTCCGGCAGTGAAGGTATACAGAGACGAGGTCGAGTTCTACGGGCACCCGATGGTAAGGTCGAGGCACCGCAACACGATAGAGGTCACCAGGGACCCCAACCTGACCATAAGCGGGGACTGCATCATCGGCGTCCGTGCTGACAAGGGCCTCGCAGACCTGTCGACGGACGTTCGGGACTCGATCAGGGCCGACGGCAGCGAGCTCTTCATCACAATCGAGGTCCCTCCGGAGAGCTTCGTGGTCCGGGCGGTGGGGAGCAGACTGCTCTCCCTCGAGGACGCCCACGAGATGGTGCTGAGGAAGACCGGGTTCATCTCCCCGAGGACGCTCGCCATAAGGGCTGACGCGGCGGCGAAGGACATACCCCGGAGGATGGTGGAAAGCCTAAGGAGCCCCGACTGCAGGGGCCTCCTCAGGATAGAGGTGCAAGTCTGATGCCCTACACGGTCGTCGCCAACACCATGCAGGCCCTGGTCAAGTACCACGGGCTCAAGGACTGGAAGCTCAGGATTCCCTATCACGACAGTATTTCGGTGAACACGACCTCGCTCTACTCAGAGGTGAGGGTGACCGAGGGCGTAGAGGAAGGGTGGCTCTTTGTGGAGGGCAAGAAGAACGACGACGCGCTGCGGAGATTGGAATCTGTCTCGCAGAGGCTGACGGGAAAGAGGTTCGCAGACCTGGGGCTCGAGATCGACTCCAAGAACATGCCTGGCGTCGAGGGGAAGGGGCTCGGCTATTCCTCCTCGGCCGGGGCCGCGCTGACGTTCGCGATCAACCGCGCCGTGAACAAGGGGACGCCGGATATGAAGGAGCTCTCGAGGATCTCCCGGCTCTTCGCGGCATCTGCCTCGCGGACGATGGTCGGGGGCTTCTCCCGGCTGTACGCAGGTCAGGGCGACGATGACACGTACTCGGAGAAGATCGCCGACGAGAAGGACCTGCCCCTGAGGACCGTTATAGTTCCCCTCCCATCAACGGTCAGGACGGAGACGGCCCACGAGGAGGTCGAGAGCTCGCCCTTCTTCAAGGCCAGGATAGAGTCAGCGTCCAGGCGGTGCGACCTGGTCGAGAACGCTATCAGGGGAGGCGACCTCGCCAAACTGGGCGAGCTCGTAGAACAGGACACCATGGAGCTGCACAGCGTGACCATGACGGGGAAGAACCGGATGATCGTGATGAGCGGGGATACGATCAACGTCATCACCAAGGTAAGGGAGCTCCGCTCGAACAGCGTGCAGGCCTACTTCTCGATGCAGACTGGTCCTTCCGTCTTCATCAACACCAGCGAGGAGGACGAGCAGAAGGTCAGGAGGGCGATGACAAAGATCGGCTACCGGACCGTCTCCTCGTCCGTTGGAAAGGAAGCTCGGTTCAAGCGCGGATAGCGCTGGTCTACGCTTAATACGGTACAGGTAGTTATCAGAAGGAGCACTTGCACGAGAAGTCGAGGGTTGTCAGCGGCTACCTGAAGGAGCTGAGGCAGACAAAGAAGGAGAAACCCGACCAGATAAAGGAGGCACTCGAGATCTACATACAGCTCTGGGAGAGGGTGATAGAGAAGGGCTTGATACGACCGGACGATGATATCGATGAAGCGCTGAAGAAGATCGATGCCAACGGAGGGCTCTACCACGCGGCCGATGACTGAGGGATCGGTCGCTCCATCGCGTCTATCGTCCAGAGCCCTGTCTTATCAGGAGGAGCGAGGCGCATCTTTCGCTAGGGTCTCGGCATCCTGTCCTTCGCGGTGCCGCCGATCGAGTATTCCTTCAGGAACTTGAGGTTGAAGAGCGATGCCGCTGCCGAGTTCCTCACGAGCTCATCCTCGTCCTTGAGCGCAGCCTCCAGTGTCGGACGTGCAGACTGGTTCCCGATCGACCCTAGGGCAGCGGCCGACTCGTGACGGACGATGGGCTCATCGTCGTGCTTGACCGCGCCTTCAAGGGCGGGGACGCCGGAGGCGAGTCCCATCTGGCCCAGCGTGAACGCGGCTTCGTGCCTCACCAGAGGGTCAGGGTCGTGGAGCACGACATCTGAGAGCACCGGGATGGCAGCCTCTCCGCCGAGCTCTGCGAGGATCGTGACAGCGTGCACGCGGAGGACAAGGCTCGGCTCGTCGGTGAGCACATCGACGAAGAATTGCTCGTTCTTGTTCTCGTACTCCTCCTCCATCCGCCTCATCACCCCGAGGCAGTGCTTTTCATCATCGATGACCGAGCTTGTGTACACGCTCACGCCTCGAATTGGAGATTCTTATAACCTAAACGATGTCCCTCAGATCAGGGTCAGGACGGCCGACAGCGCGCCGTCCTCGGAGCCTGTCTCGCTGGATGACCCGGTCACGACAGCCGCGTCTCCCTCCCGCAACCCTACCTTCCGTATCGTGATCCATGGCTCGCTCGGTCCATCCTTCTCGCAGTCTGTGCCCTCTCCAGGTACAGTGAATCGGCCAGCTCTGAAGATGGCGGTGAACGCTCCGTCTGCGCCGGCTCTGATCGCGGCGTCTCTCTGCTCTATCCCGTATCGGACCTTCTTGGCGGCCCCTGCGACGACCACCGCCCAGCACCGCTCCCCGAGCTCGAGCTCCCTCGCGTCGACCGACGAGGACCACAGGAGGAGAGAGGAGATCTTCCCGTACTCCCTCTCGCCTTTCTTGCTCAGTGTGCACCCGTTGGCCTCTATGGCTATGAGGTCGTTGTCCTTGAGCCGCTTGATCAGCGTCCTCACTTCTCCCTGACCCAGCCCGGTCAGCGTCCCCAGCCTGCCGCGTCCGACGCTCCCAGCCCTGCCTATGGCGATCAGGGCCTTGAGGACGTGAACCTGAGTGAAGACGGCTCTCGGTCCCCTGTAATCAGAATCGAGAACTTCACGGAGGGTCTCCAGAACCATCTGATGTGCGTGCAATGTGGAGTTATTTTTCCTTTTGCGAGGGCGACCACGAGGTCCTCCTGGCTCTCAGGGGGAAGCGCAGACGGGAGCGTAGGCCGCGGTGAGGGCGCAGTAGCTCCAGGCATACACCGAGCCGTTGTAAGCTGGGAGCTGATCTGCTCCGACCTGGGCCACCTGCCAGCTGGAGGTGCGGTTGTAGGACCATAGGAACCACGAGCTGCTCTGGGAGTTCTGCACTCCATCTATCCCGTTCACCAGGTGCTCTCCGTATTGTGGATACCAGGTGTCGTTCAGGTCTCCGTTGGTGATCACGACCGTTGCGAGATAGACGTTCCAGCCGGGCTGCACCTCTGTGCCGTTGTACCAGGTCCGCGTCCCGTTCCCGAGATCGATGAGGATGTCGGTCGTGGCCGCGAAACCTCGCGTCCCTGTCACGGTCGAGGTTACGGTGGTCGTCTCGCCACCGCTGATCAGGGTGCTAGTGGTCGTCTGGACTGTCGTGGCCGTCGCCTGTCTGAGCTCGGTGAGATAGAGGCTCGCGTCGCTCTCGGCCTGGTCGTACCGGAGGAAATAGAACGCGGCGAGGGTGGACGAGACGAGCATCCCAGCGATGAGAACGACTATTATGACGGACAGCTTCTTTGGATCGGCCATCGCCGGCTGGATAATCCAGACAGCTCTTTAAACGTTACATACGGCCGAACGATCGCTCAGGAACAGGATGGCAGAGAAACTACGCATAGGAGACGCGGGTCCCAAAGGAAAGGGTGTGTTCGCGGTCGCCAGGATCGAGCCGGGCGAGCTCGTCTGGGACTATGAAGGGAGAGAACAGTGGATATCTGACATACCCGAGGATGTCTGGCAGTATACCTTCCAGGTAGACTACGACCGCTACATCCTGCCCGAAGAGGGGTCAGTCGGCTGGTTCCTCAACCACTCATGCGAGCCGAGCTGCGTCATAATCGGGAGGACCAGGATTCTCGCGCTGAGCACGATCGAGCCGGGCGACGAGGTCACCTTTGACTACTCGACGAACGTAGGATGGGACGGCTTCACAATGCAGTGCAGGTGCGGGT
Source organism: Nitrososphaerota archaeon (assembly GCA_027886825.1). Taxonomy (GTDB): domain Archaea; phylum Thermoproteota; class Nitrososphaeria; order Nitrososphaerales; family Gagatemarchaeaceae; genus Gagatemarchaeum. The sequence continues at coordinate 3,614 of JAPCJS010000096.1, read as the reverse complement.
CGAAGCAGTGCAGAAGGATAATCAGGAGCTACAGATACCTGAGCCCCGAGCTGAGGGGCAGGTATGGAGGCTGTGTCTCGAGGTTTCTGCTCGAAAAGGGAAGCTAGGCAGCAGCCGCAGTAGGTCGAACAACGGCTCGGGTCTCGCCTCACCGGAGGACCGCGATCCGACGCAAGTGCATCGACCTATCGCGCTATAGGCAGACAGACAGAGAGACAGACAGAGAGGGATTATATCTCCGGCGACAAGGCTGTGATCGTGTACAAACGAGCCCTCTACTCCCAGTTGGCCCGGTACTACGACAGGATCTACTGGAGCAAGGACTATGACGGTGAGGTAGCTTTCTTGGTCGCGCTCTTCCGTAGGTACGGGGTGGCCGGACGACGGCTTCTGGAGATCGGGTGCGGCACCGGCAACCACACCAGGGCTTTCGTCGCCCGAGGCTTCCAGGTGACCGCGCTCGACCTCAGCGAGGACGTCCTGAGGATAGCAAGGAGGAAGGTGAGGCACGGAGCCAGGTTCGTCCAGGGCGATATGAGGGACCTCGACGCGAAGATCGAGGGACGGTATGACGTTGTGGTCTGTCTGTTCAGCACGATCTCCTACAACCTTACGCGATCGGATCTGAAGAAGACCCTGCGTGGGTTCTACGATCATGTGAAGGACGACGGGATGGTCGTGTTCGACACTCATTTCACAAAGAAGGGGTTCCTGGACGGCTACAGGGGCGAGGATATCTTTGATGACGGGAAGATCATAGGGGCTCGTTTGAGCACCTCGAAACGGAGGGGCGACGTGGGAGAGATCTCCTTTACCTACCTTATCAAGGACGGACGAAAGGTGATCACGCTGCGGAATGACGTCCACCGGCTCGGGCTGTTCGTCCCCGAAGAGTTCCTGGAGACCATGCGAGATGTAGGATTTGAGAAGACCGAGGTCTACTCGGACTGGACCTTCAGGAAGGGCAGCAACACTGCGCCCTTCAAGGACTCTGTATTCGTGGGGCGCGGGATCGCGCGAGGGATGCGATGATATCGGGAGACGCTGCGCTCGATTCCTCTGCGCAACAGCTGGAAGAACCTGCAGACCACAGAGGCTTGCTTGCCTGGCCACGCGTACGGACCATCGAGAGCCAGAAGGTGTGATCCGTTGTGGGGGCGCCAGCTCCCACGTCGCAAGGTTCCAAGCAGCGGGTGTTCGGCGATGAGCGGTCGCGCAAAGGCGCAGACATAGCCTTTTTAGCAGGAGAAATGCGATTCGAACTTATGATCTGTCCAGCCTGTGGCGCGCAGCTACCCGACGACGCATTGTTCTGCTCCAAGTGTGGAAGCCGAGTTTCCCAGATGACGAGCGGTGGTCAGCAGGCAGACGCCGGCTATCCCGCCTCACAACCTGCCGCCTCAGGTTCTGTTCCGAGTACACAGCAGATCCTCGCGCCCTCCGGAGTGACCTCGTTAAAGTGCCCCAACTGTGGCGCTCCGATCGCTCCCAAATTCGGCGAGATGGTGATCACCTGCGAGTACTGCGGTAGCGGCATAACCCTCGGAACACAGGGATGGACAGGCATCCAGAAGCAGTCGATGCTCGATCTTAAGATCGTCGACGTCGCTGCGGTGAATGCAATCATAAGGCCTCTTATGGACAAGGGCCTGCTCCACAGACACCTCGAGGAGAACTCCACTCAGGAGGAGATGAGCCTCTCGTACGTTCCCTACTGGATCGTCAGCGTCTCGGCCCGCACAACCGTGATCGCCACGAACGAGGCGGCGCAGATCGGACAGACAGCCACCACCGCCGCTCTGATGGGCGTCATACTGGGCGGGATAGGGGGCGGTTTCGGAGGAGGAGGTGGAGGAGGCGGTTTCGGAGGAGGAGGTCGTAGACGCGCTCTCGGGCTCGGGGGGTTGGGGACACTCGGCCTGCGCAGCCCGGGCTTCGCTCTGAGCCGGATCTCGGCCTTCGGCATGGGCGGGATGGGATACGGGGGCGGAGCGATGAGAAAGACCGAGCAGATGGACGCTAACTACAACTTCCCGGTGGTAGCGCTGAAGGCGCTCACGGAGTACCAGCCGCGCGACTATCAGTTCGACCTCGACGGCAGGACCCTCTTCGATATCGCAAAGCTACCCAAGAACATCAAGATCCTCAACGGAGATATCAGTGAGGACGTCGCAAAGTCGCAGGCAAAGACCCTCGTGGATCAGCTGCAGTCAGAGAAGGCGCACGCGAAATATCACATGATCCAACAGATAACGACCCAGTCGGACCTCGGTGACGTCGAGCTGCTCCACGCTCCGATCTGGTTCGCGCGTTTCGACCACAAGGGAGACAAGATCGTTCTGGTCATCGATGCGAACTCCGGCAGGGTGATCAACAGCCTGGGGCTGTAGGAGATGATGGCCGACAATCGGCGGCGGTATTTCGCCTGGTACATTCGAGACAGGTGCGGCCTTCTGTTATGCGGCTGACCTAGCCGAAGCAGTCCAGAGAGGGAGAAGAGCGAGATGAAGATCTCCAGGATCATCATACTGGTCGTGGTGATCGCCCTAGTCGCGCTGGTCGGCCTTTACGCCTTCGAGGTCGTTCTTGCCCCCACTACGCACCCGAGCAACTCTACATGGCATCCGGCCGCGCGATACCCTCTCGAGCTGAGCGGTGCGTACGGCGTGGCTGGACAGCAGTGCATGAACGGCACGACGTACATCTACTGCATCGGGGGACAGGACATCAAGGGGGGCCCGCGCAGCGAGACCTTCTCCTCTCCCTCCATCTCTCCGTCTTCGGGCAACATCACCACTTGGGTCTCCGACTCCAGCCAATACCCGCAGAACATAAACGGACAGTCGTGCGTGGCCTACTCCGGTTCCGCCTACTGCGTAGGAGGGACGTACGATGACGGCGGAGATGACGTCGCCTCAAGCTACTACGCGTCCCTGACCGGCGGTACGCTTGGATCGTGGAGCCCCACCACCGCGTTTCCCATCCCGGTAGACAGCCAGTCGTGCGTGGCCTCATCGGGGTACATCTACTGTGTGGGAGGGAATAACGAGACGGACGCCACAAACGCGGACTCGATCTCGAGCAACTCCGTCTGGTTCGCTCCCCTCTCGTCTTCCGGTATAGGTTCCTGGATCCACACGACGGCCTATCCCCAGAACCTCTACTTCCCCACATGCTTCGCGACCGTCGGCTACATCTACTGCCTCGGAGGCGCTGATGGCAACAACAACGCACAGAGCACAGACTACTACGCGACTCTTTCCTCTGCCGGCGTCGGGGCGTGGACCAAGACGACTGCATACCCGGTTGCGGTGAGCGGCCAGGCCTGCGTCATCTCGTCAGGCTACATCTACTGCGTCGGAGGAGAGGAGACTTCGACCTCGTATACCAACACAGTTCGCTATGCTCCCGTCTCTTCTGGAGGCATCGGGACCTGGAAACAGGGGGCCAACTATCCGCTGAGCATAGGTACGACCTGCGTCTTCTCGTCGGGTGACGTGTATTGCGTGGGTGGCTTCGACGGCAGCTCGGTCGGCGAGAGCAGCGCCGTTTACTATGCCTCTCTGGCCTCGCTCTCGGGCGCTACCTCCTGAGGTTAGAAAGGAACTGTACCT
>JAPCJS010000102.1 GCA_027886825.1 Nitrososphaerota archaeon | reverse complement strand
GACTCCAAGTGAGTTCCCCCAGTTCTTTAGCCGAGCCTTCGTCTGCACGACCATAATTATACAAGTATAATTCTGGTAATTAAAAGTTCTTGCCATGTTCGCAGGCCAGCCTTTGTAATCGGGCATATCCCGGATGTCCATCTCTGCGAGCGCGGGACAAGATCGGGATGGGACCCTCTTGAAAAGTGCGTGCTCTGAGCGCGCTTCCTTGGGAGTCGTTCACCTTCAGAATCTCATTTTCTTATCTGATCGAGAATTCAGTTTCTGCAAGACAGCACTCAAGCCGAAGAGGATGAGAGTTTGGATAGCTCGGGGAACGCTTGGTGCGGATGTGTAGGGGGTGGAACGAACCAGGAATAACACGATCTGAGGTGAAATTCAGCAGGCTTAATAGCACGTGCATACCTGTTTTGAACCGAGGACTTCCGATTCAAGATTGGAAAATCCGAGACGAGCGATCCTTTCTTTTCTCGTCATGTTCTCATTGATGTCATCCGGAACCACAATGCTGCAGCTCGTTCCAACTGCTTCGGCCCAGACCCCGGCAGTTCCATCGGGGCGGGTCACGGACAGCTCCGGTGCCACCGCTCCAATGCCGGAGTCAGCTGCCACATCCGCTTCCGAGGTGATCGGCGTGAACAATACGGTGAGCATATCCTATGTCGGCGCCGATAGCGGGGGCGTATGCCTGCGTTTTGTTCCAAATACCTCCTGTTTCTCGATTCAGCAAAACTTCGTGGTCATCTCGCCTAGCCAGGATGGAGGCCAATCCGCCTACTGGATACAAAATATCGTCATAGTTGGAGACGGTGCCGTCGGATGTCAGGGGTACGGGGCGTATGCAGCGCTCGAGATCTTCAATTTTGACCTTCCTTCGCTCACGGTCGGTACCTTACTGTATTATCCGACCCCGATCCTCGCCAGTTGCATAAGCCTTCATGACCCGATCACTCTCACTTCAGTCATATCCGGAGGCGAGTTGGTGGCGAGCAGCAATTCGGGATCTGTCATAGTGGGAAGCGCCATCTGCCCGTTGCCGGCGACCATCCAGTGCCTGGGCTCGTCCTCGGCCACAGGATCTTACATCTACGCCGCCCGGTTGAGCACCTTCGAGGCACCTGAGCTGGATGTAGTGGGTCCCGTAGCGCGCGCACAGGCCGTGTTCTCACCCCTCACGTCGGGAACGGTTCAGAGCGAGGTCGAGCTCACTGGTGGTGGCAGCGGATGGACCTCGGCGATAACCCAGTCGCCTATCTCGCATTCCTCGACGGGGGAGACTGCACAGAACCTCCAGTGGTCGACCTCGGTCTCTACCTGCACGACCTCGCCCTGCACGGCCTCGTTCGACTACTCTCAGGGTGGAGGTGGACAGGGTGTAATCTATCTCCCAACGGCCTCTACTTTCGTCACGTCAAGCATCAGCACTGGCTCTTCATCGTCCATCCCGCTTTCTTACCTGGCAATAGTCGCAGTTGTTGTGAGCCTGTACGCATTGGTCCTGACGAAAGAGCTGGGTAAGCGCTCGCCCCCTCAGTGAATCGATTAGCGAGACGTCTCGCAAGACGTTCTGGCCATTTCCCAAGAGTCCGACACCAGCTGATAGAATGCAATACCTCCCGAAGGGTAAGAGATGGCACGGATGAAAGGGAGTTCCCCTCGCGCTCGGAGTGAAAATAGTTCCCTGCCGGCACGTTCGAGGACAAAGGTTCCCAGACCCCGGACTGTGGAAAAAAGTCGAAGAGAACAAAGAATATGATAGTTCATTGGCTGAGCAATTGAGCCCGTGTCTACTTTGAGCACGCAGGTTCCCCGTTCTTTGGCCGATTCATAGATTGACTCGGTCTGTCCAGCCAGAGGCTTGTTCGAGGTCTTGGTCACCTGGACTGATATGTCCTTCGTGACCGAGACCGCGGTCTCTGGGCCTAGGAAACGCACGCCTATCCTGCAAGAACAAACTGGTACACTCACAAAGGGATAAGACGAACAATCAAATTACAAGAGGCTCGCTTGTTGCCTCTGCGAGTCTGAATGCGTTCGAGATTTCGATGCAGATCGCATCCGCTGAGAGCCCTTTGCTTTTAGCCTGGTGTATGCTTCGTTCACGCGGCGCAGCGTCGCTGCGTCGGTGGTCCCGTTCGCGACCTCCACGTAGACCTTCGCGACCTTGTCCGGGTTCTGAGGATCTCTCCGGAGCACCCTGCCCAGGCGCTGCTCTGTCCTCGTCAGGCTTCCCGTGTTCGCCATGATGATCTCCCTGCTCGCGTTTGGGACGTTGAACCCGACTTCCAGAGTTCCCACGGAGAGGAGGACGTTGTAGTCCCTGCCGAACCCGTCCACGATCTTCTGCCTCTTCGCCCTGTCGCTCAGCTCGTGAGTGATCATCCTGGCTTCTATCCCCCTCTCTTCCAGCTTGGTCCTCAGTGTCTCGATGCTCTGGATAGAGAGCGAGAAGACCAGAGTGGGGGCGGAGGGGTCGCCCTCGATGATTTCGAGTGTCTTCCACATCTTCGGTGCTGTGTTCGATAGTAGCTGGTTTATCTTCTGCTTCACAATGTGCGCTGCCGTCTGGCCGTAGCGGCCCCGCGCCCTGAATGCCAGCTTGCGGGCGGAGTTGTAGGCGGTCATCATCCTCAGGTACTCGAGCATCTCGTCCCGGGGCAGTTCGACATAGACGGGGATGATCTCTGCCTGCGCCAGCATGTTCTTGTCCCTGGCCTGCGCTATGGACGACTCGAAGACGACGGGGAGGGCCTGTGTCAGCTTGGGGTTCTTTCTCGCCGCCTCGGCGAGCGTCCCGGTCATCCCGAGCACGTAGCGCGTGCGTGTAGTCCTGCCGAGCAGGTCCGCATACCCCTGTGTCAGGAACTGCTCTTCGTCGAAGATGACAAGGTCGAAGTCCTCGATCAGCTGAGGGTTGGCGCCGAGGGACTGGTACAGCGTGACCGTTATCGGGTGCCGGACCATCTTCAGCTCGGAGTAGTACTGCCCGACTGTCTCGGAAGGGATCCCGATACGTTGCATCTCCTTGAGCCAGGGATTCTGTATCAGGACGATGCGCGGGACCACGACGAGGGTGTTTGGCCTCCCCAGACGCTCCCAGATTGAGAGGGCGATCAGCGTCTTGCCGATCCCCACAGGCGCAACGATGCTCGCGTGCCGGGTAGGAGAGGCCAGGAAATTTGTGATCGCAGTGTTCTGGATCTCGTTCAGGGCAGGGAAGGTCAGGGCGAACTCGGAGGGTGAGGTCATCTCGTCCGACCCTGGGTCAGATAACCGAGACTTGAAGCTCTTCTGCTGCGGTCAATCCGGTAGAGCTCTCTGGGAGGACGAACAGTCCCTGGGCGCCACCGGCTCTTCGGAGTTTCATGGAATTCAAGTTGAAAATGCGTGAAAAGACGACAGATAGTGCTTCCTTCGGGAGGGTCCTTTGACTCTTCGGCAGCTTACTAGCGCCTTTGACCGTCGACGGCCGGCGCACCGACTCCTTAATTACAAGTCGGGTCGCCTGAAAGGTATGCCCGATACGTTCGAAGACGCGATTCTGGCATTGTTGCGAACCAATGGAATAATGCTCAGGTCGGAGGTCCACGGGATTGGTAGAAAGCATGGGCTCAACAAGAACGAGATAGCAGGGGTCATGTCCAAGCTCGACAGACAGGGAGCCACGTCGCGGACCACGATCTACCTCAGTACCCAGCCGCCAGCTGATGGCATGATGGGAGATGCCTGGAAGCGACTCACCCAGGGCCCCTAGCACCTTCTTCGTATTGGTGGCATCTATGGATGCCCAGAGAAAAACAGGCGACGCGCCTTGCTCGTCCAGTCTCTTGTTGCGACTTACGGTCTCAATCTCAGAACAGTCAATGCCATGGCCTCGAGCATCTGCGATGGGAGGAACAGTAATTGAGTTCATGGATCATGCGCTCCGCAGCCTCGACTGGTGCGATCTCAACAGAGGACATCGTTGTCCTAGGTGATGTCAATGCTGAGATCGACCTCAGGGCGTTGATGGTACCTGATTGGTCGTCCCAGGAGCTATGGCCTCTTTCAGGCAGCCAGGCTAATGGTGATCGGGGGACACTGCGCGATGTCGTACGGGGAAGATCGTCCATGCCGGAGCGAAGTGAAAAGCGCTTCATGGAATCAGTGCAAGCTCATTCCGGCTAGGGCCATTCTCTTCAAGCCGTAGAGCTGCCTGACCAACGACTCGATTCGCTGGCCATATGGTTCTATCCGTCGTTCTTTGAGGATGTGATTCGTCAGTTCGACTATGTCATCATGGGCCCTTATTTCCTGTTCGTCTTGCCAGTTGATGAGCCGGATAGGTATGCTTGCCAGCGGATACTCGGAGAACTCGAGCACACCTCCTCTTCGTAGCCCCTTGCATTTCATCCAGGTCAGCATCGTCTCGGAGTTCAGTATTGCTAACAGGTACCTGACGTCCTCTTTCACCCAGGGCTTCTTCACGATCGCCGTGACGTCCTGAGTTGTGTATGCTTCTCCCTCTACGAGAGCGAATCTGACATATCCTTTCTGATCGATCCTCTCCTTACAGGGCACGAGTATCTTTTCGTGCGACCCTGTGATCAGGTCGAAGTTCCGCAAGAAGACCCAGTGCCACCACGGGATCTCCGCCCCGTATTGATACCTCCGCTTGAGCGCTCCCCTGAACTCCGATAGGATACTGAAGATCCCCGGATATCGTGATCGGAGATCGTCTTCCGATCGTACGTCATTGACGAAGATGTATGGGGTCAGGCCAGACAAGAAGTACTTCCTGACATTTTTTCCCTTCGCAACAGGGACCAACTTCTTCTTCTCCTCGTCAGAGAGAGACGCGCCAGGCGCTAACCTGAAAGCTCTGTCATGGCCGCTCACGAGCCCGTTGCCGATCTCCGCCAGGTCGCCGAGGCGCGGAGGTCTCAGGAGGCCCTGGCCGGCTTCTGTACCCCGTCCGAATGACGCGCTTCCGGGCTCTTTTGGTAGATAGTATGGCTTCCCTTCGAATCTGACCATGGTGCAGGAAGTTGACGGGATCCCGAATTCCTCCAGGTCCTCTTTCTGCAGCAATGAAGAGAGGTACAGCGTCCTGGATCCTGCACCCGTGACCTGGACCTCGGGGGCGCTCGATACGCAAGTCTGTTCCATCGCATCTATGATCGGCCTCGCATCTGGTGGGAGCATTGTCCAAGGGTTACCGTTCCGGAACTGAGGCGTCAGGTATGCCTCGTAGGGTCCCTCGGAGATGTAATCGGTCTCGTCAAGGCTGGCCATCAGATCTGAGGACCTCTTTAGCATCGAAGGATCGAGGCTCCCTCTGCTGTGGACCTTGACCACCTTGACGGGCCGCCCGGTCTTCGGTCTGCGGATGAACTTGAAGACCATTATCGCGCTCGATACCTCGCGAAAGACCTTCATCTCATCGAATTTGACCACCGACTCGATCTCTCCCAGTTCCGACAGTATCTTCCTAATCACTCTCGCATGGGTGGTCTCGGTCCAGAAAACAGGGGTTATGAAGATCAACTCGCCGTCGGGGTTGAGCTTCTCGGCGCTGAGATAGATGAAGGCATAGAGCAGGTCACCCAGGCCATTGAGCTTCTTCTTCCAGTACTCATCGTTCATGAGCCGCTCTCTGTATTCCTTGGGTATGTTCTTCCATCTGACATAAGGCGGGTTTCCGATGATGACGTCGTATCTGTCCCTGGAGCCAGAGAACAAGAAATCGGCCCGTTCGATCGGGACCGAGGAATGGTTAGGCAGGTCCGGATCGATCTCGAATGCCCTGATATTCTGAAAGCCGGATCGAGACAGGAGGTCCAGGAACACACCCTCCCCCGCGCACGGCTCGAGGACCCGCGCACGATGGCGATGGCTGATCATGCCTATCATGAACTCGGCGACGTCGCTCGGCGTGAAGTACTGTCCGGTATTCTTGATGCCGACCTTCGAGCTCATCCCCGACCGAAGATCGTCGTGCGGAGTTATGTTATTAATCGTTGAGCGCATCCGTAATCTTGGTAAGCCTCAGCAACTGGTATTGGTTTTGCGCTTGGATCCTTTTTTGGCTGATTGTCCTGAACCCCCAGGGGAGAGCCTTGCTCTGGTCACGATGCTCACGATAGCCGGGATCGATACCTCGAACGGGCAGACGACAACAGAGAACTTCTATCTCCAGATCAGAGTCATCAACTAGTCCTCGGCCGCAGGTAGACCCACCAAGGCATTCTGTGTCTTCGCAGAAGGCTCCGAAGGCCGTTATTTTGGCAGTGGGCCCAAGATTCCCATGTCGTGCTGACCAGCAATCTGCGTGAGCATAGGAATGTCAGGCGCGGTTGGCTCCGGTAAGCTGAGCCGGCCCGCAGGCTGGCTCGCTTCAAGGACGAACTTTGCAAATTCGCCGCCTGTGGTCATGAACAGCATCCTCGCAGGAAAGTCGCTGGTCACTCTAAAGCCGTGTGGGACGTTGCGTGGCCCGAAAGCGAACCCTCCTGCGCTCAGTGATACAGTCTTGTGCTCCTCTCCAACGATTACTGTAATGGATCCTTCTATCACATAGAAGGACTCGTCCTCGGTGCGATGGACGTGCCACGGCGATTCCGAACCAGGGGGAGCGAAATACTCCACGAGAGACAGCTTGCCATCCGTCGTGTCGCCCGTGGCCCTGACCCAGGCCAGGGTATCCAGGAACCAGCGGGGAGAAGCTTCCACCTGTGTCTCGACATATGACTGCTGAAGATCTGTGAGCGACAATTCCCTCCTTCCAGGGTTCAAGACTAATTAAAGTCTATTCGTCGACGGGGACCAAGCAAGCCGGAATGGAATCCCCAAGAACCACTAGCCGGTAGGCGAACGCGTGGATATGATCATTTATGTCGGGCAAATTAAGGACCGATCATCGAGTAGATATCGGTGGCCGATAAGAAACGCCTGATCTTTGATTGCGACCCCGGCGTGGATGATGCCCTCGCCCTCATCCTAGCCTTGAACTCCGATCGGGTGGACCTGGGAGGCATAACGACGGTCTCGGGCAATGTGTCGGTGGATCAGACAACGCGCAACGCCTGCAGGCTCCTTGACTATTTTGATGTGGATATCCCTGTGGCGAAGGGCGCGAGCAGGCCCCTGAAGGTTGCGCCGGTTCACTCAGAGAGAGTTCACGGGTCAGACGGTCTGGGCGATAGCCCTCTGTTGCCACCCGATTCGCCCAGGAAGCTCGAGCCCGGGGGTGCGGTCGAGTTTATCCTGCGATCCGTGGGCTCTGGTGTGGGGACGATCGTGGCGACCGGCCCGCTCACCAATATCGCATTGGCGTTTCAGAAGGACAGGGAGGTCATGGGCGGAGTCAGGGAACTCGTCATGATGGGAGGAGCGATCCACGTCCCGGGTAACATGGACAGCCTCTCGGAGTTCAACTTCTACGTGGATCCAGATGCGGCGGACTATGTGCTGCAGGAGGCAACCGTTCCAAAGGTGCTCGTCCCGCTTGACGTCACCCGCAAGGTCCTATTGACGCCCGCCGACGTCGCTGGCCTGGGCGAGACGCGGTCAGGAAGGCTGATAAGGTCAATCGTCCCAAAGTATCACAGCGGTTACATCGGGACTGGTCTCCCGGGAGGGCCGTTGCACGATCCTCTGGCGATGGGCTTCTGCATCGAGCAGGACTTCTTGGACCTCCGGCCGTTGTTCGTGCGCGTAGAGACGACCGGCGTCTACACGCGAGGCGCCTGCGTCCCCGAGGAGAGGCCCTGGGTGCAAAGACCGCCCAACGTGGAGGTGGCCCTCGGAGTGGACTCGGAGAGGTTTCTCGACTACTTCAAGAGGACTGCGTCAGAGTAGTCCGCACCAGAAATCGTCAGGGCGCGTCTAGCGTCAGTCCCGCCCTCCTGAATGCTTCCTTCATGCGTGGGTCGCCCCTTGCCTTCGCGAAGAGCGGCGAGTACCTCAGCTGCAGGGGCCAGAGCACATGCCTATCTGCAAGAAATCACGGAGACGGACTTGAGTGGCAATATGAAGGATCGGCGAAATCCAGAGGTGAGCACTCACTCCTTTCTGTGGATCGACCTGGCGAGGTTGCTGTGTTCTGTATCTAATCGTAATTAGGAAGCTCGTTGTGAAATTAATTGGGCCGAGCGCATTTACTTCTGATTCTCTGCGAGAAAGTTCTGTTACTGGTAGCCAGCGTGGGGGGGCAGATAACTTACGGCCTTCTCCTCGTTTCCCATCCTGCGTAGTACGGGCAGCAGGCAGCCGAGATTGCACTCCTCGAAGGACTCGACCGTCAGAATTGCCTCGCCTACGCACTGGTGGCACTTACCGATGAACCGGACATCATGGAGCTCACAAAATTCTGGATTCGGGTAGGCTAACGGCTTGAGCGGAGACATCTCGAAGTATTCAGAGATTTCTTTGTCGGAGAGATCTGGTTCCGGGCGGGAGTCCTGAGGTTTCATCGAGATAGAAGCTGTCAGAGGATTTAAGGAGCAGTTGCGATGGAAATCAATTCTCGGCCAAGAGTTCGTTCACTTTCTTATCCGACATAGCGGACATAGATCATGGTATCCTGCTGAGATTAGGTCTCTTCCATAAGCAACTTCTATGTAACGAGATCCCCTGGGCGAGGAATATAGAGGTAAGCAGGTTCTCGTGGGTAGTGCGTGCCCTGGGATCACCGGTAAAATAGCAGGTCCCGCGGATTTCCGCTCGCTCCCCCAGGCAGGAGACGACCTGTTATGACGTGGAAGCTATGGACCCACGGAGTTTATCGAGCTTCCCCAGTTCGCGAGCTGGGTCCTGGTGCCACCGCACGTCGGGTCCCTGAGGAATGCCTGGTCACTGCAG
>JAPCJS010000172.1 GCA_027886825.1 Nitrososphaerota archaeon | reverse complement strand
TCGCGCGCCTGGTGAGCAGTCACGGCGGGTCTCCGTACGTCGCGCCCACCGTGGGAATTGAGTCCAGCGTCGCGCTGAACAGCGAGGTCGAAAGGTTCTGCAGCGTCATCACGGACCGACAGGTCAAGTACGCGATCTTCATGACCGGACCAGGCGTCTATGCCCTCCTCTCAGCCGCGCGCGGCCTTGGGAAGGAGAAGGAGATACTCGACGCACTCTCGAAGGTCAGGGTCATCGCGAGGAGCGGGAAACCCAAGGACGCCCTATCCAAGCACGGGATCAGGGTGGACCTGGTTCCCCCGGAGGCTACCTCTGACGGTATCTTGGACCTTCTCCGGCATCACGACGTCAAGAATGAGGTCGTGGTCGTCCTTTCCCACGGTTCCGATTCCTCGTATCTCGGCAGCGGGCTGAGGGAGCTGGGCGCGGAGGTCATCGCGTTCTCCACCTACACCTACTCGCTGGAGACAGGCTCCTCGGGGGCCCAGATATTGGACTCGATGAGGTTCGCCGCCGTTCTGCCGCACAAGGCCGACGTGGTAGAGCTCATCGAGGAGATCATCGATGAAAGGATAGACGCGATAACCTTCACGAGCCCGCCGTCAGCGAACAATCTCTTCTCAGTGGCATCCGAGAACGGAAGGCTCGAACCCCTGCGGGCCGCCCTGAACTCCCGGGTGATCGTGGTGGCCGTGGGGCCTCCCACGAGGGCGTCGGTCGAGGCGGGAGGGGTGGCGGTGGACGTCGTTCCGTCCGTCTACAAGATGGGCCCTATGATAAAAGCGATGTGCGAGTACGTGAAGAGCGGCGCGACCAAGAAGGGCGCGGGCGGTCGATCGATCGATCTCCCAGAGAAATGAGCTGGTGCGCGGGCAGGGTTCGAGCGAGCTATGCTGATAGACCTTGACCTGAAGCAGAAGAGCGCCGTGGTGCTGGGAGGGGGGAGCGAGGCAGAGCTGAAGGCCGCGAAGCTCGTCGATGCGGGCGCCTCCACGACGGTCGTGGCCCGCAGGTTCACGAAGGGTCTTCAGGCGCTCTCGCAGTCGGGCGAGGTAAGACTGATCGAGAGGGACCCGCGCGACGCAGAGACTCTGATCCGAGAGATCAGACCAAGGGCCCTGTTCATCTCCACCGGAGAACCCCAGCTAGACGAGGACCTGGCGAGCCTGGGGCGTTCACTCGGGATCCTGGTCTGCGTCGTCGATGCACCTCGGCTCAACGACTTCAACATGCCCGCCCTGGCCAAAGTTGGAACCCTGAGGATAGCCATATCGACGGGAGGGAAGAGTCCCGCGATGGCGAAGATGCTGAGAAAGCGGATCGAGAAGATGATATTGCCTGAGGACCTTCTCCAGGTCGAGCTCCAGGAATCGATAAGGGGACGGATCGGGGGTTCGGTCAATAGCCACGCGGAGCGCAAGAGGATGGTCTACGACGTGATCAGAGACCCTGAGGTGACCCGCCTTCTCAAGGCCAACGACCTCCCGGGCGCCAAGGCCCGGGCAGCGAGTGTGATCCGGGTCCGCAAAAGGTCGAAGGAAAGATCTTGATCAAGGGGAAGGTCTACATCACCGGAGCGGGTCCGGGAGACCCGTCCCTGCTCACGTTGAGGGCCGCGGAGCTGCTGAGGTCGGCGGATGTGATCATATACGATCGGTTGGTCGATCCAGAGGTCCTGAAGAGCGCCCGCGACCGTGCGATTATCGTCTACGCGGGAAAGAAGACGGGCGATAAGTGGATTCAGAAAAAGATCAACGCGTTGATGCTCTCGGAGGCAAAGAAGGGCAGGATGGTCGTCAGGCTCAAGGGCGGCGACCCGATGATCTTCGGGAGAGGCGGGGAGGAAGCCGAGTTCCTCAGACGCAACCAGATAGATTTCGAGATCGTCCCCGGGGTAACCTCAGCCCTCGCAGGACCCGCCCTGGCAGGGATACCGCTGACGCACAGGATGTTATCGTCGAGCCTCCTGATTACAACTGGCCAGGAGGCCTCATCAAAGCGCAAGAAGAGCGTGGACTGGAGGCTCTTGGCGCGCGCCGCAGACACCCTCGTGATATTGATGGGAGCCAGAAGCTTTCCAGAGACGGCGGCCGAGCTGGTCTCTGGAGGTCTGAGCCCCAATACGCCGGTCGCGGTGATAGAGTGGGCTGCCACAAAGAGGCAGCGGACGAGGCTGTTCACGTTGGGAGCACTGGCCGATGGCGCCGGCGATGAGATTGCTCCTCCGAGCGTGATAGTGGTAGGACGTGTGGCCTCGCTCGCCAAGAGGCTGGACTGGTTCCGGGTGGATGGGAAGACCACCCTGAAGAACGCCCGTCCCGCAAGCGCTGGCGCAAATCGAACATCAGCATGAATGCGTATGCGTCGACTCCGGGTTCGAACGGAAAAGACCCTACTCGTACGAAAAGAGTTCAGAGGCCAGCACTAGGACGGACAAGGGCCCACAGATGGATGCTTGTGATTCCAATATGTCATCATTGAGATTCCCGACGGCGCCGCGGACGTTCGCACCCGCTAGCTAGCTCTTCGGGGCTATCTCAGGTCCGATGACGAAGATACTGACGATGAGGATTCCAAGCACTATCAAGGTTATCGCGACATACGTCCTGTCCTTCTCTGCCGCGAAAAGGATCACCGACGCGATCACCCTGAGTACAGGCGTCGCGAGAAGGATGATCAGCCCGAGTTGAATCACATAGATCGCGTTGGCAGCGGCTACGCCGGAAAGGAGGACCCATGCGTCGAGGGTCGTCTTCCCGAAGTTGGAGGAGGTCAGCTGTTCCACGGTCGATGGAAATGCGGGAGGGTTCTTCACAAAGATTATCGCGAGCCCTACAACTATGAAGGCCGAGCTGAGGATGACACCAAACCTGAGAAGATTGCTGATGACGATGTTCATGTCAAGCTTCGAACCGCTGTCCTCTGGATTCAAAGCAAGCCCTCGCGGATCATCTCGATACCTATCACGATGAGCGTTATGACGAAGAGCCATCTCAGTGCGCCGGGTTTCATGCGGACGAGTACCTTCGTCCCAACGTAGGCGCCCACCACGATGCCCACCGCGACCGGAGCGGCCAGGATGGGGTTCACATAGCCTCCGACATAGTATATGGCCGTGCTGGCTGCGGCCGTCACACCTATCATGAAGTTGCTCGTCGTGGTGGAGACTTTCAAGGGAAGCTTCATGAAGCTGTCCATGCCCACGACCTTGAGCACCCCTCCTCCGATACCGAGTAGAGCGGAGAGGATTCCTGCGAAGACCATCACGATGAACCCTGGAATCACCTTGTCCGCGACGTAGGGGACGTTCCTTTTTGTGGATTTGTCGTAGTACTCTCCTCGGAGGTTCAGCCTATCGGACAGTTTGTTCGGAGTCTGATTGATTATCTCAGATCCCTTCTTCTTCTCCTTTCTGATCCTGTCCGCGGAGCTGTAGGCCGAGAAGAATAACATCAGACCGAACGTAAGAAAGATCACCGATGCCAACCCACTTCTGATCAGCGCGAGGCTGGCGACCGCTCCGAGCACCGCTCCTGTGGCCGAACCTATCTCGAGGAACATCCCGATCCTCAGGTTGGTGATCCTGTCGCGCACGTATGCAGAGGCTGAGCTGCTGGAAGTGGCGATGACGGAAACGATGCTAGCCGCTATGGCGAACTGGATCGGCACACCGAACAAGAGAGTCAACGCCGGAACCACCAGGACCCCCCCGCCGACTCCCACTAGCGCGCCCACCAGTCCTGCGACGATGGATATCAGGAACATCAGAACAATGTACTCGTAGATCCCGGTCAAGTGGTGCGACGACCTCGACCTGAGGTGCACAATTAAGGTTATTCAACCACGGGATGAGAACGCCTCCGGCGCGGCTGTTTGAGGGCGCCCGCTCGTATCAGATTACTTCTATCGAGCTCTCAGAGAAACCCTGCTTGACCAGTATCTCGACAGACCTCTCCCTGTGGTCGCCCTGGAGGATTATGATGCCGTCCTTGACCGTCCCCCCTGTCGCCAGTATCTTCTTCATCCTCGTCCCGAGATCGTGAAGGTCCTTCTCGTTCATCTTCAACCCCTCGATGACTGTGGTGGGCTTGCCGAACCTCCGCATCTCCATTCTCACCCTGATCCGTGCTTCCTCACGGTCGAGCTCGGCCAGGATGTCATCGAATCCCTCGTCGGGGTCTTTGCTACTCACTGCTACAGGTTTAGGGCTCTTCACATATAATATTTAGGCTTAGCCGACGGTCGCCAGTGACCGACCGGTTGGGTCGAAGCCTCAGCTGGAACAGTTCCCGCCTCTGGAGTCTCGGTCTAGCGCAGCGAGGGGCCTATGGGGCGCGCCCTGCCGCCAAACGTCCTTTCAGGCGACCGGATTCTCATCCGTGTCCGGATTTTTCCGGAAATGCCTTAAAACAACCCACACGAAGCGTTGAAGCGAAGGGCCCGTAGCTCAGTGCTGAAGCTAGCGGGAAGTTCGGTTAGAGCGACCGGCTCATATCGAAACCCGTGAGATACCGGTACCAGCGCGAATCTGGCGGGAACGGTCGAGAGTTCAAATCTCTCCGGGCCCATTCAAATCCCGACATCTTGGCTTTCGCGCAGTTAATCTACACATCCCCCTGAGGAGCGGGGGAGCCAAAGGTTGAAAGAGCGAAGAATCCCTCGCACGATGTCCACCCAGCACCCAGACAACGTCTCGACGCCACCCTGGGCCGAGAGCGAGGTCATAGAGGGCGAGGCAGAGCTTAGGGAGGCCTTCTTCGCGTACAGGGACCTCGGTTGCGACGAGGTGATGTGGGACTCTGAAGGGAAGGACGTGGACACCAACGTCGTAAGGAAGCTCTTCAGCTCGTATCCGGAGTACTTCCAGAAGCGAATCATCGGCGAGGACATCTATCTGACCTACCGGATCCCAAACCCGCAGATCGAGGTCGCAGAAAGGAAGATCGTGACCGCCACCCTCGATACGATCCCTCTGAGCTCTGATGTCGCGACGGTCTTCCACAAGAGGGAGACCGTGCCCGTCTTCGAGGTCATCCTGCCGTTCACCACCAGCGGGAAGGAGCTCGCCTGGCTCCACGACTACTACACCAAGGCGATCGCGGG
>JAPCJS010000009.1 GCA_027886825.1 Nitrososphaerota archaeon | reverse complement strand
TCTACATGCCCTTCCTGAATTCCTTTACCTCGCCCGTCGTCGCATCGAGGATCAGGAAGGCGGTATCCGAGAACATGGCCTCGGGCTTCTTGTACTCGACATCGAACCTCCAGATGCCCTGCATCTCTTCTAGCTTTGCCGAAGCGACGTCGAAATCCTCTGCGCCCACCGCGGTCTTGAGTTGCTCGGCCACCCGTTTCTTTGCGTCTGCAAAGCTAAGCGTGGGCATTCTTGCTCGAGACTTCCGGTCGGTTTGATGTTTCACGGTGATATAAGGTTGAGTTAGGTGGCCCAGAAACTGAGGGGTGAAGGGGCCGGACGGGATGCGCAGCTACAGCTCGGGGGCAGGCCGGTCTTGGCCTTGGCCAGCAGCTGTTCCAGCCAGAGCTGGTGATAGATGCTCATGTTGTTGGGCCTGAGCGTATTGCTGAGCCGAGCCATCAGGCCGTTCTGGGACTCCTCTGTCAGGACGTGACACCCGGAGGGCCTCCTCTCGATCAGCCACGCGTGATAGGCGTCGACGCCCGTGGAGTGCGCGCTCCAGGCCAGGCGCTCTGTCGGGACGAACTCTTCGACCTTGGAGTCCAGCGTAACACCGAACGTCTTCCAGCGGAACCTCGATCCGGCCATCAGGTCAGAGCCCCCGCCCTCTATCGTCACGTTCTGCGAGTTTGGGTACCAGGTCGGCCAGAGCTTGGCGCGGACGAGCCACGCCCAGACGGTCTCGGCCGGCTCCTGCATCTCCATCTCGTTGCTGACGTGCACTGCCGTCTTCCCGGGGCGATAGTTCTCTGGCCATCGGATCATTGGCTTTCCCTGGGCATCGGAGGCCTCTCCGATAAATCCTTCACTGGCGTCCCGGGAAGTTCTGCAATCTCATCCGGTTTAATAGTGGCACTCCGTCCGCAAATGGTATCGTGATAGCCTCTTCTCTTTCGGACAAGATCGTCATCACCGCCGCCATCACAGGTGCGGTCCACACGCCGACGATGAGCCCCTACCTTCCGATCACTCCGGAGCAGATAGCGGACGAGGCGGTGAAGGCCGCTGAGGCAGGTGCCGCGATCGTGCACCTCCACGTGAGGGACCCTGCGACCGGCAAGCCGACCTCGAACATTGAGCTCTTCCGCCAGGTCCTTACCGAGATCAAGAAGAGGTCGGACGTCGTGATCAACACCACCACCGGAGGCGGGTTCGGCATGCCCGCCCAAGAGAGGCTGGCCGTGGTCCCTGCGTTCAGGCCGGAGATCGCCTCGTTCAACATGGGATCGATGAACTTTGGCCTCTATCCCTATCTCTCAAAGCCGAGGACGTGGAAGTACTCCTGGGAGGAGCCCTACATCAGGGCGACGAAGGACTATATCTTCAAGAACACGTTTGCGGACATGGAGGTGTTCTGCTCGACGATGCAGGAGAACGGGACCAAACCGGAGCTCGAGTGCTACGACGTCTCTCACATCTACAACGCGAACAGGCTGCTGACGGAGGGCACCCTGAAGGGCCCGGTCCACATGCAGTTCGTCCTTGGGATAACGGGCGGGATCGGAGCCTCTCTCGAAGACCTTCTCATGATGAAGCAGACAGCCGACAGGCTGTTGGGCTCGGGGCGGTATACCTGGTCCGTGGCGGCAGCGGGGAGGAACCAGTTCGGCTCCTGTCTGGCCGCTTCCAGGCTGGGGGGCCATGCGAGGGTCGGGCTTGAGGACAACCTCTACATGGGCAAGGGCGTCTACGCGCGCAGCAACGCCGAGCAGGTGTCCAAGATCAGGACCATGGTGCAGGAGACGACAGGGCGAGAGGCTGCCAAGCCGGACGAAGTCAGGGACGCGCTGGGTCTGAAGGGCAGGGCCGCTGTGAACTTCTAAAGCCGGCGAGACTGCAGATCGGACAGCATACGCCGCTCTCCCTGCGGCATGAAGCTCCAAAAAATGATTTAACGGGGAAACCGGGACATAAACCTGGATGAAAGCGCTAGTTCTGGACAGGTTGGCCCCCATAGAGGACGGCCCCCTCGAATATCGGTCGTTTGACGACCCCGTGGTGGGACCGGACGAGGTCCTGCTGAAGGTATCCGCGTGCGGCGTCTGTCACTCGAACCTGCACCTCATCGAGGGCGACCTGAAGGTATATGGGATGCCTCCAGCGCTGCCGATCATCCCGGGTCACGAAGTCGTCGGGGTGATCGCCGGGCTCGGGCAGAACGTGAAGGACGTGAAGATCGGTCAGAGGGTCGGGGTCTCTGTCATCTGGAAGACCTGTGGGAGGTGCGAGTACTGTCTGAGTGGCGACGAGAACCTCTGTCCAGAGCGGGTGGTGACGGGAGAGCACGTGGACGGCGGGTACGCGGAGTATCTGAAGGCCCCGCACGATTTCGTCTATCCGGTCCCTGACAACATAAGCGACGTGGATGCCGCGACGCTCTTCTGCCCTGGGGTGACCGCGTACAGAGCGGTCGAGAGGGCGGACGTAAGGCCCGGGGATAGCGTCATGGTCATCGGGATCGGAGGGGTCGGCCACTTTTCGGTGCAGTTCGCGAAGCTGAAGGGCGCGAGGGTCACCGCGGTCGATGTCTCCGAGGCGCAGCTCGAGCTGGCCCGGGAGCTGGGCGCGGACTGGGCCATACTCTCCTCGGAGGCCGACGAGTTCGCGGGATCGAACCGGCCGAACAAGGTGATAATGCACACGCCTGCGCCCGCTGCGATCAACCTGGCGACGAGGGTGGTCAAGAACAGGGGCACGATCCTCATGGCGGTCTTCGGCCAGGTCCCCGTCGGCTTCGGGGGCGAGGTAAGCATTGTCACGAGCATGGCAGGGACGAAGAAGGACCTGCATGCGATGCTCAAGCTTGCGTCTGAGGGGAGGTTGAAGGTGAAGGCGAAGGGCTACCCGCTCAGCGAAGGCACAGAGATCCTCAAGAGGCTCAAGGCCGGGAAGATAGTGGGAAGGGCCGTCCTCGTCCCCTGAGCTCAGCCGATCAAAGGACAATGGCGACTCACGGCTCCGTCATACCTGGATTTACAGGGTCATGTCATCTTTATTATGAGGAGGTCGGCATCAGCCACGTTGCCCCTTGCCGAGAAGGTGAAGGTAGGCTGCAGCGGCTGGTCCTACAAGGACTGGGCCGGCCCCTTCTACTCGAAGGACCTGCCTGCCAAGGACTACCTGAGGTTCTATTCCAGAGTCTTTGACTGCGTGGAGATAGACTCCAGCTTCTACAGGATCCCCAACCAGTTCATGATAGAGCAGTGGAAGAGGGTGACACCCGAGGGCTTCATCTTCAGCCCCAAGCTCTCCAAGAAGATAACCCACGACAACAAGCTCGAGGACTTTGAGAGCACGCTGACCTACTTCTACAGCGTCGTGGGGAAGCTAGGGCCGAAGCTGGGACCCATCGTGGCGCAGCTGCCTCCCTCGGTCAAGGTCGAGAAGCACATGCCAGCGATGAAGAAGTTCGTGGAGTTCCTCAGCCCAAAGTACAAGCACGCGATCGAGTTCAGGCACAAGTCGTGGTTCGTGCCCGAGGTATACAGGCTCCTCGAGAAGCACAATGTAGCGATGACGTGGTCACTCAACCAGTATCTGGAGACTCCTCCGGAGGTCACCGCGGATTTCGCCGTCCTACGCATGGTCGGCGAGCACGACGACATAACCCAGTTTACGGGGAAGCAGAAAGAGCGCAGGGCGGACATGGAGCGTTGGGCCGAGAACGTCAAGGAGAAGAGCGAATCGATGGACAACGCGTACGTCTTCTTCAACAACCACTTCGCCGGATTCGGCCCCGAGTCGGTCAACGAGTTCAGGAGGCTGCTCGGCATGATAGAGATGGACTGGAAAGACAAGCAGCAGGCACCAAGCCCCGAGGACTCGGGCCAGGGCACGCTCACAGGGTTCTAGTTAGTTAGTCGCACCATGCAGCAAGAGACTCGCCGGATAATCTTCCACGTGGACCTCGACGCGTTCTACGTCTCTGTCGAGACGAGAGGGAACCCTGCGCTTCGAGGGCTGCCGGTCGTCGTCGGGGCCGACCCTGAGCGGGGCATGGGCAGGGGTGTGGTGATCACGTGCTCCTACGAGGCCCGGAAGTTCGGCCTGAAGTCAGGGATGCCGATATCGCGCGCATGGAAGCTCTGTCCGACCGCTGTGTACCTACGGGCGAACTTCGAGCTCTACGAGCGCGTCTCGGAGGAGGTCATGGGCACGCTCAAGGGGTTCGGCGACTCCTTCGAGCAGACGGGGATCGACGAGGCCTTCCTGGATGTGAGCGGGCGGGCGGCAGACGCGGAGGAGGCGGAGCAGCTGGCCCTTGTGGTCAAGCGCGTTGTGCGCAGCGTCCACAGACTTTCCTGCTCGATCGGGATAGGGCCGAACAAATCCTCTGCCAAGATAGCCTCCGACCAGCAGAAACCTGACGGCCTGACCGTGGTCCCGCTCGACTCACCGGCAGCGTTCCTCGCTCCTCTCCCCGTCTCCGTCATACCGGGGGTCGGGAGGAAGACCCAGGCGTTCCTCAAAGGACACGGCATCGAGACCATATCCCACCTCCAGGCGGTGCCGGGAAAGCAGCTCATGACATGGTTCGGAAAGACTGGTGTGTGGCTCTGGGGCGTGGCTAACGCGCAGGAGAGGATACCCGTACGCGCGCGGGAGATGCCAAAATCCCTCGCCGTAGAGCGGACCTTCAGGGAGGACGTCCAGGAGTTCGGGAGGGTCTATTCGGAGGCCGAGGACGCGGCACACGAGCTTGCGGCGAGGGTCGCGCAGGCGGCGGTGAGGTTCCGGGTCGCTGGCATAAAGATCAGGTTCAGGCACTTTGAGACACACACTCGGGAGAGGACCCTTCCCGGGTACACCGATAGCGAAGACGTGCTGAAGCAGACCGCGAAGGACCTACTGAGAGAATTTGAATCGAGGAACGAGGCAGTGAGGCTCGTCGGTGTCAGAGTCTCAGGGTTAGAACGGGACTCGTCAACGATGGAGACGCTAGGTCCCTAGACGGGACCTGGACTCTTTACTCGGTCAGACGGAGCAGGTAAGTAGGTAAGTTGGTTGGATAGGTCGGTCCGCCGCGACCGTCGCGCGATTATTTACTTCGTCTTGGCGGGCTTGTGCACGAACGTGTCGAGGATCAGCCGCACGTCCTTGTTCTCCTTCCTTGATTGCTTCGCGAGCTCGGCCCTCCTTCCAGGGGGAAGCTTGTTCCAGTATCTAGCGAGGTCATCGGCTGTATCGAACACATAGTATTCGCCCTGCTTGAATGGGGCCTCGAGACCTTTGCCCACTACCGGTGCACTGCCGTCATCTACGACCCTGATTGAAGCCATATGCTCATACCTGAGTCTGACCGGTTAAAAGAATTAGCGCTCGATGTCCGTCCCGTGATGAAAGCCGTATCCGTCCCGTTACGCCATGTTTTATAGTAGCATTATTCGACAAAGACTGTGAACAGAGCCGTCGAACGGTGTCCAGCATGCGGCGCAACTGGGAAGGTCTACAGGACACCCCGCGGGCTGCGGTGCGAGAGCTGCGTGCGGAAGATGGATTCTTCCGGTCTTGGTTTCACCTAGAGCAATCAGAGGTATCCGTTGGCCGTGAGGTACGGCGCCCGTACAGATTCATCATGATGTGTGCGTGAAAGTCTTTTAGCCGGTGCGTACATCAGGAGATGAGATCCCCTCCATGCCGACGGCCGTGCTGAGAAACACAGGGGTGGGATTGGAAGAGGTAAGGGGCATCCGAGACGCTAGAGACCGAAGGCCTGGCGGCCTCGCGTCGTCTGTTAGCATGGATGTGGTCGGTGAGCTCTCTATGACCGGGACGCCTCAGGACTGCTTGGAGAAGCTGCAGTCTCTGGCGGATACTGGTCTGGAGGTGCCGATCCTCTACCTCAATGGGCCCTTCATCGAGAAGGCGCTCGACCTTGCAGGGACGGATATTCTGCCACAGACCACGCGCGCTCCATAAAAGAGCGCCGCTTCTGATATCGTCACACGCGTATTCGTCTGAAGGCGAACGCCGCGATCACGAACATGACAAAGGCTTCGAGGCCCAGCACGCCGATTTCCAGGTTGTTGAACGGGGTCATCGCGTTGAAGAGTCCTCCCCTGAAGATGTCGGTGGTATAGGTCAGCGGGTTCAGGTCGCTGACCAAGGCGATCGCGGGTGGGGCCTGGCTCGCCGGAAAGAAGACCGAGGACGTGAATACGAATACGAAGAAGGCGAAGGTCGAGACTATCTGGAACGTCTCGGAGGACCTGAGCGCCACCGATATCGATATCGCGAACGAGCCGAAGAAGAGGGTACCCAGGAACAGAGTGACAGCCACCAGGAGGCCTCCCTGTAGGGTGACCGAGAGCCCTGCTCCCAGGACCGGCAGTGCGATAGTAAAGACGAGGAGAGAGCCAGCGACGCCGAGTATCAGCGTGGCGAAGATGATGCTGAGTATGTACTGTGCCCTCGTGAACGGCCCCATCAATACCTGCTCGAACATGCCGTTCTTCCTGTCGAACCAGAGCTGGGTCCCGGCGTTCGTACCCGCGTTGATTATGGTCAGCGTGACCGCACCTGCAGCGAGATAGATCGGATAGGGGAGGACCACGCCGTTCCCGACCTCGAACGGCGGTATGATGCCTCCGAGCGCGTATCCCTGCACGAAGATGAAGAAGAGCGGGAATACCAGCTCGAAGAACAGGGTCAGCTTGTCGAGGTTGGCCCTCAGGTTCCTGTATGTGAGCCTGAGATAGACGTTCATCCGCTCCCGCCATCCTTCCCATCGGTGACCATGCTGATGAAAGCGTCCTCCAGCGTGGTCTCCGCTATGTAGATCGAGGAGATGGTCAGGCCGAACATCTCCGCTAATCTGTATATCTCGGGGATGACGAGCTCGGGTCTTGTCGCGGTGGCCCTGTACGTCCCTGACTCGTCCTGCGAGATCTTCGCTATCTCGGCGAACCCGCCCAGCTTCGTCACGAACGCATCTGACCGCCCCTGCAGGAGCTTGAACTCAACGGCCTTGGTGCCACCGAACCTACGCTTCAGGTTCTGTGGAGTGTCTATCTGGACGATCTTCCCGTGGTTGATGACTGCTATCCTGTCACAGAGGTACTCAGCCTCGTCAAGGATGTGGGTCGTGAAGAAGATCGTCAGGCCTCCCTTCACCTTCTCTTTCAGAAAATCGAGGACGTTCCTCCTTACGATTGCATCGAGCCCGACGGTCGGCTCGTCCAGGAAAAGAAGGTCCATGTCGTGTATGAACTCCCTCGCGACCTGCAACCTCCTCCTCTGTCCTGTCGAGAGGTCCAGGCTCATCCTCTTGCGGAACTCCTCCATCTCGAACCTCTGGATCACCTCTTCAATCCTCCTCTTCCTCTCTGCCTTGGGGACGTCCCAGATCAGGCCGTATATATCCAGGCTCGTCTCGGTGCTGAGACCCTGATCGAAGCTGTCCTGCTGCTGCACGACACCTATCCTCTGTCTGATCTTTTTTCCCTCGGTCCTCAGATCATGACCGAGGATCGTCGCCTTACCCGAGGTGGGCTGGAGGAGGGTCGTGAGCATCTTTATCGTGGTGCTCTTCCCGGCGCCGTTCGGCCCGAGGAATCCGAAGACCTCCCCGCGCCTGGTCTCAAACGTGATGCCGTCTACCGCGACCTTTTCGCCGAACCGTTTTCTCAGGTCTTCGACCTCTATCGCGTGAGGCTCGGTCAAGGTCTCAGGCGGGTCCCACTGGGTAATCGTGCATTAGTGAATCAGAAAAAGGGAGAACTAATCCTCTTTCAGGACGTCTCGGCTTGTTCTGGTTCACCACTCGTGAACCCCGGCCTCGCCTTCGCTGCCTTCGGCTTCTGTCGCTGCAACCAGCTCTCGAACGAATCTAGGACCTCCTCTGTCCCCGTGTGAGTCTTTGGCTTTTCTTTGCTTCTCGGCATGCACTCACTCGCTCATAACCATAATTTTTATGCTTTTGCGAGAATTAAAGTAGCGATGAAGTTAGCCGTGTGAAGCTACAGGTGATTCATGGTAATGAGCAGTCAAGACGCACTTTCGCGGATGGAAGCTATGCTGCAGGAACATGAGAGAAGGATCAAGACTCTCGAGCAGAAGCTGGGAGGAGGAGGTGGAAAAGAAGAGACCGTAGTCCAGCAGCAGCAGCAACAACAGCAGCCTGTGTCTCTTACCCCGAAGGTGATCTCCATTAGGGCGTTCATCCTCGAGAAGAGTCCCACCGACGATGTCCAGAGGTCGCTTGTCATTGGATACTATCTTGAGAAGCAATCCGGCCTGTCCTCCTTCAACGCCAAGGACCTCGAGAGGGGTTTCGTGGACGCGAGGGAGAAGGTCCCGGGTAACGTCGCTGACAAGATCCTGAAGAACGTCTGGAAGGGTCACATGATGCAGGTGAGTGAGGACAAGGATGGGCTCAAGGCGTACGTCCTCACGAACACGGGCACCAAGTTCGTCGAGAGTGGGATCAGTAAGTAAGTAAGCTCCGTCTCTCGGGGACCGACCGGCGGACTATGATATCAGTCAGGGCCCGGCTATCGCCGGCTGATGAGCGGTAAGGAGGTCTGTGATCCCGGGATTCAGAAATACGATGCTCAGGGTCGGCTCGGCTCGAATTGGTCTCGGCGATCACCGCGGCACATAATGCGGGACGGATGAACGAGACAGGTGCGTGAGGAACGAGCCGGCGGATGAGTGGTTTCCTGCTATGGACTAAAGATGATCGTCGCAGAGGACTAACAATTTAAGGCTACGGGAAAACGAGTGCTTGAAGCCCCCAGATGAATTTCTGTCCTGAATGCGGTAGTCGCCTCAAGACCTCCAAGAAGGGGTTGTTGTCCTGTTCGAGCTGCGGCTACAAGGGATCAGGCAAGAAGAACACCCTTGCAGACTCCTTCCCGTACGGCTCGATGCGCCGGTTCCAGGGGGAAGTCCTCGAACAGATCGAAGCGGCTCTCGCCTCCAAGAAGAAGTTCATCATGCTAGAGGCGCCCGTGGGTTTCGGCAAGTCGGCCCTCGCCGCCGCCATCTGCAACCATCTCGCTTCGGCGTACATCGTGACGTCGACCAAGCAGCTCCAGGACCAGTATGCTTCGGACTTTGGGTATCCCGTCGTGAAGGGCAAGTCCAACTTCCGCTGTCTTGTCCCGACCTCGACGGGGCTTCAGCTGCCCTGCAACAAGGGGAGGTGCGAGGTGGACTGGAAGCTCACCGACTGTTCCCACTACCTCAGCTTCGAGCAGTACGACCAGCACAAGAAGCACGCGTGCAACAGGAACTCGAAGTGTGAGAATCTCAAGGGAAGGCAGCTCTGCCCATACTACGAGCAGAAGTGGTCCTCCTTCAAGGCGCAGGTGACCGTCTGCAACTACCCATTCTTTCTGAGCGAGCTCAGGTACACCGAGGACCTTCCCCACAGAAAGCTCCTGGTCTGCGACGAGGCACATGACCTCGAGAAGCAGATAGTGAACTTTGCGTCGTTCTCACTCAAGAGGTCGGTCGTGCAGCTGTATCACGACGGGACGGGAGACAGAGGGCAAGGGGTATTCATACAGGACAAGGGGGTCGACGATCCCGCCGCGTGGTTCGGCGCGCTCGCCGATGCAAGGAAGACTCTGGACGAATTCTGCGCCATGCATCTGGAGGATTACGACATTCAGGACAAGGTCGCGACGTGCAAGAGCGCTCTCGACTCGCTCGAGACCTTTACCAAGGACCTGAAGGCTTCCCCCGGCAACTGGGTCGTAAACAGTGTGAAGAAGGCGACCGATGGGTCGGTCGAGGAGGTGGTATTCCAGCCGATTCAAGTCGGCGGTTATGCCGCTCCGCTCTTCGAGACTGCCGACACGGTTCTCCTGATGTCGGCGACCATATTCTCAAAGTCGCTCCTGTGCGGCGCTTTGGGCTTGAAGGAGGAAGACGTCTGCTATATCGCGATCCCCGAGTCCATCTTCCCTGTCGAGAACAGGCCGATACGCGCCCTCAACGTCGCCCAGCTGAGCAGAGCAAGCATGGAGGCCGCCCTGGAGGGCATCGCCAGAGCGGTCGACCAGATAATGGAGCGACACTCCGGGGAGAGAGGGGTGATACACACCACCTCATACCAGCAGGTCAACTACATCATGCAGCACGTCTCAGAGGCTAACAGGGCGAGACTGGTCACGACCGAAGGGACTTTTGAGAGGTCTGTCCTTCTGCAGATACACAGCTCGACGGATGCGTCCGTCCTCATCTCGCCCAGCCTGTATCAGGGTGTGGACCTGAAGGACGACCTATCGAGGTTCCAGATCGTCGTCAAGGTCCCCTATCCTGACCTTTCCGAGAGGCGGACCAGGGTGAAGCTCGATCGGGACCAGGGATGGTACGACTGGCAGACCGCGCTCAGGCTTGTGCAGACCTATGGGCGAAGCGTGAGGAGCGAGACCGACCACGCCGTCACATACGTGCTGGACTCGAACTTCACCCGCTTTGTCAACGGGCACCGGGACCTCTTCCCGGCGTACTTCCTCGATGCGCTCAGCGTCGCTGAATCGGTCGCCTGACGGGACAGGCCAGCCGTATCGTGTGGAGCGGGTGGTCATATCGGTGCCCTCGCTGCTGATTCATACCGCGGGCCCAGAAGTACGCTCGAGTCGCGTTCGTACAGGCCCAGGATCCGCATGCGAGACGCGACGTGGACAACCTCGTCTGTGCTGTGCCGACTATATAACGAAGGAAAACTCGGGATGCAGTGGTCGGAAGATTGGCCGTCGAGAACATCTTCATAGTCAGACACGGTGAGACTGTAGCCAACGAGGAGGAACTGGATGCTGGTCCGATCGATTATCCACTCGACAAGAAGGGACTGAAAGACGTCTCCTTCATCGCGGAGGAACTTTCAGGATGTAAGATAGACGCAATCTACTGCAGCCCTGTCTTGCGCGCGGTCGAGACCGCAAAGATCATCGCCCACCCACACAAGCTGAAACCCAAGGCACTCGAAGAGCTCACCGAGGCAAGATTGAAGCCAGAGTTCATCGGGAAGGCGGGAAGGCACCACCTTCTGACGACGCCTTACGCGTTTGAAGAGACCTACAATCAGGTACAAAAACGGATGCTGAAGGCGGTCTCCAACATAAAGAAGGAGGGAGATGGAAACGCCGTAGTCGTTTCGCATGGAGACCCGATCGTGTCGCTGCTGAATCATATCATCGCAAAGAAGATCTCTAGGATGAGAAGCTATTACAGCGTCCATCCGGACCCCGCGTCCCTGAGCATCGTCAATCTCAGGGGAAGGCCGACGCTCGTGCTGTTCAACTATCACCGGAAGCTCCTTCGCGAATATCGATCTACTCCGGCCTGAGGCACGTCCTGGAACAGGGTCTGCCAATACAGATTAATAGAATAGGCCATCGAAAAGAACAGGCACCGGGATGCGTCGCAGAGCAAGCTCATGGCCCAAGATGGTTGTCGCCATCGTCGTGGCAGCAGCCATCGCTCTCGCAGCGCTCGGCTACGCCGTCTATGTGAGAGCGCCGGTTGGCAGCGGCGCCGGTTCCTCAGACGCTGTAACCGTTTCGGCGTCCGTCACGGCACCCAATGCATATGGCGTCAGCCAGTTGGACGTCGAGGTTGATAACACGGCGAGAGATCCGCTGTGGACGATCGAGGTGACAAACTCATCAGGACTGCCTGGTTCCACCTTCATAGCGTTCTATCACAATACAGCCATCGTCAGTGCAGCGAACGCCCTGTCCGTAGGCCAGACGGCGACGGGGTCCGCGTCTGTGCGGGACGTGACCGCGGGCGCTACCTATGTGCTGAACATGACCTTCATCTTCTCGACAGGGTCCACGCAGGTTCAAACCTTTTCAGTCACGGCTGAGGGTTGAAGACAGGTAGGTTTCCAGAGTCTCCGTCGAAATAAGCATAATACGGCTCGAATAGGTGGTCAGCTCGTCCTCAAGTTGACTGTCATCCGTCTCGGCACCTCCGGCTGGTCGTATAAGGAGTGGGAAGGTGTGTTCTACCCCCGGGACGACGGCAGCAGCAAGCTCGCTTTCTATTCAAAGTACTTCAAGACGGCCGAGATAGATTCGACCTTCTACGCGTATCCAAAGAAGGCCATGATACAGGCATGCGCGAGGGTCACGCCCGATGACTTTGTCTTCTCGGCGAAGGTCCCGAAGCTGATAACCCACGACAAGAGGCTGGACATCCAGAAGGGAGCGGGCGAGGATCTCATGCGCTTCCTCCACGATCTGAGGCCGCTGGAGGACGCAGGGAAACTCGGGCCTCTCATCCTCCAGCTTCCACCGAGCCTCAGGTACGAGGATGGCCTCAGGAGGCTCATAGACTTCTTCGGGGCTCTCCCTGCCGACCTGAAGTTCGCCGTCGAGTTCCGGAACAGATCTTGGCGGAGGCCGGAGACCTGGGATCTCCTCAGGCAATGCAAGATCGCCAACACGATAGTCGATGAGTCCCCGCTCCCGCCTGATCTTGTCGTCACGGCAGACTTCGCCGTGATCAGCTGGCACGGGAGAGGAAAGAAGCCCTGGAGCGACTACCGCTACAGCGACGCAGAGATAGACGAATGGGCACTCAAGGTGAAGGAGGTGGAGGGGCACGTCAAGGAAGTCTATGGATATTTTGGCAACCACTTCCGGGGAAACGCTGTCGAGAACAGCCTCAGGATGATGGACAAGCTCGGACTGACCAGTGAACAGCAGAGAGAGATGGGAGCGCGCGTCACAAGGGCCATACAGCTGAAGGCGATGCGCTACACAAAGCCGAAAAAGACACCCGCCGAGTTCAGCCGCGAGCGGTAGAGCATGGGATTCCGTGTCACGACGCCTTGGTCACCCGATAACATGATACAGGGGCTAGGCGGCCGATGTTCGCATTGTCTCTCCACGCGACGCGATGGATGGCCCTAGCCGGGTTCGGCTGGTCGCCCGTCTAGTAGACAGCCAAGGGGATATGATGGACGATCTCACCAGGATGTGACCAGTGGCGCGTTACCGGCGGCGTCCCGTGTCGCGACGACGATGTATCCTCTGGAAATTCGGTCGAGTACCGGCTCCACGAATCCGTGCCGCCCGACCTTGTCCAGGAGCTGGGCCGAGGTGAGAAACTTCGAGCCCGCTCCCATCAACCTGTTCTCCGTGAAGCGAAGCAGCCTGCCCCGAACGGTGGAGATGTCTATCTCCGCCAGCAGCAGTTTCCCCTGGGGCTTCAGGACGCGTCCCATCTCTTTCAGCGCGGCATCCTGGTCAGGAAAGTGATGGAATGCGGCTACAGAGATGAGTGCACCGACACCACCGTCGGCAATCGGGATTCTGTGCGCGATGCCACGGATGAATCCTACGTCGGGTCTTCGCCGGGCACCGTATTCCAGTCTTCCTAGGTCCGGTTCCAGGACGAGGACCTGGCCGAAGACGTCCGAGAGCGTCTCGGTCAGCATCCCCGTTCCGCCCCCTACGTCGAGCAGTACATCCCGGGAGTCCTCCGTCAGGTGGTTAAGCACTACAGATCTGAGCTCGCTATTCGACTCTTTCTTGTCCCGCTCAGAGAGAGCAGCTATTGAGAGACGACCGCCTGATCCCGGCAAACTGGTCGATCCTGAAGGTGTGACGTCGAAATTAAGCGTTCCCAGTCGGAACCTATGAATGGCATCTGAACGGCGACCGGGGCGAGCTTGGGCACGGATGAAGAGAGCTGGAGCTTCGCTATACTTTCCCGCCCTGCTCATGCTAAATAGCACAGGTATATCCATCAGACTATGGTATTCTTGAAAGATGAAGGAAGCGAATTCGATGCACCGCTCGACAAGGTGTGGAAGCTGAATCAGTCCGAGGGACAGCACAGTCACCCAAGTCTGAAGAACCAGACCCAAGGGATGGAGGGCGAGCACCCCACGCTGACCTACGAGACGATGATGCCGGACGGGAGCTTGGTCAAGCATAAGGTCAGGATGTCAGTGTTTCCCCCCGTCGGAGTCGTCTTCGAGACGGTCGAGGGACCGCTGAAGGGTTCCACCTCGTTCCAGATTTACACTCCAAAGGGAGCAAAGACAGGGGTGACGATCGTCGGCGAGTGGAAGGGCTCTGGTATCCCGGACGCCCAGCTTCAGGGCGCAGTCATGCAGTTCCTGGAGACAGTCTACAGCGAGGACAGGGCTAACCTAGCGAAGATGTAAGAGGGGACATCCCCCTCTTTCGGGAAGTTTGTCCCGGCGGT
This sequence comes from Nitrososphaerota archaeon, assembly GCA_027886825.1. Lineage (GTDB taxonomy): Archaea > Thermoproteota > Nitrososphaeria > Nitrososphaerales > Gagatemarchaeaceae > Gagatemarchaeum. The sequence continues at coordinate 14,846 of JAPCJS010000009.1, read as the reverse complement.
CTTCAGACGGTATAGATCTTCCTTACCTTTGGCTCGATGAGCGGATAGACGCCTTCTATGACGTGCCGGACGCGGTCGATGGTCTCCTCGCAGTATTGGTTGGCCTCCAGGTTCATCGAGTAGTCCGTTGATCTGGGACTTGCGTTGCTCGGGTCGTTCGGCAGGGTGAGCAGCGTCCTATGGATGGTCTGACCAGGCGTCTCAGTGGTGCGAAAGTCTACCTTGATTATGGGAAGGTTCTTGCATGCGATCTGGCTACGGAGCTTGAGGAAGACACCGAACCAGGCCATGCTGAGCTCCGTCTCGAGATAGGACGTGACCGGGTCGCTCATGGAGTCAAGATGGCACCTCACGCACTCAGGCATGAAGCGACTGTGCTCGTGAAAGATGTGCGTGCTTGAGGCGGGAACCCCCAGCTGATAGACCAGGTTGAGCTCGTAGGCCAACGAATCGAGCGCAGAGTCGAGGCTGAAGACGACCGAGTGGACCTCCGCCAGTGTCCGGTCTGCCGCGTCTGACTCATCCTGCGGCCCCGTGGACGTGTACAGGGCCTCCAGGTTGTGAAGATGGTATTCGGCAAAGCTCATCCTGCTTCTTGTGGATCCGTGCCTCTGCGCGTATTCCAGCAGTTTGGGAGGCACGGGCGACGGGAGTTCCGATTGTATCTTGTTCCAGTTCGGCATCCTGCCGATTGTATTCTGTCTAACGTGATCCAGTAGCTCTACGTGCATGGTCGGGTCATGGAGGAGGGGCTACTCTAATGCCTTCCTAATCGGCCGCCCGCTCAGGCGCGTCGGTCTTTCCCCATGCTCGTCACTTCGCGCACAAAATCGTCGACGAGAACGTCCAGTTTCGAGTAGACAGGTTTCCACCCAGCGCGTGCGATCCTCTCTGAATCAAGGTCCCTGGCCCAGGAATCGACTATCCTGGCTATCTTCTCATCCGGTTTGAAGTCGATCCTCGCCTTGGGTATCTTCCGCTTCACGATCCTGGCGAGCTGTCCAGCGGTAGGCCCCGGGCTTATGCCGGGTACGTTGAAGATCATCTCCTCGTTGTCCAGCGACCTGATATTCCGGTGGACGAACAGGGTGGCGTCGACCGCGTCCTTAACATAGACTATGGGCATCTGGGCCCTTGCAGGCACCTGTACGGTGTACGGCTCGCCTTCTGCGGCTTTCTGGACGATCAGGCTGGTGTAGGCGGAGGCTCCTCCTTCCCCTCTTCCCGGTCCTATCACCGATGCGTACCTGAAGGCAGCAAAGTCGATTCCATACGTCCGTGAGAACCACGTGCCCACCATCTCCCCGTAGATCTTTGATATACCGTAGATCGTGCTCGGGATATGATAGCGGTCTTCCCTCGCCTTCTCGCTCCCGGGGCCGTAGACCGCTGCGGTGCTGGCGAAGAGGATGCTCTTGACGTCAGCAGACCTTGCGGCACTCCAGAGCGGCCACGCCGAGGCTATGTTCACACTGTACGCATCCTGAGGGTTGCCTTCTGCGGTCGCGGAGAGAAGAGCGGCGAGGTGGACGAGGGTCTCCGGTTTGGCTGACTTTAGGGCGCGTGTCAGGCTTTCAGCGTCATCCGTCCTTCCCTTGATTATCTTGACCCTGGGGCTGGCGCCCATTATGCTCTGGTCGGCTTTGATGTCGTAGATGGTCACTTCATGATCCTCCTCGATGAGCCTCTTGGTGAGCCACTGCCCGATGAACCCACACCCGCCGGTGATGAAGAACGTCGCCATGGAGTCAGCACGACAGACCCGTATCGGAGATAAGCGTGTCGTCGTGGTCCGATTGCATCTCCCGTTTTGGTGTTGAACCGCTCGGTCGCAACGTGCGTGCACTTCATCGGAGATGTTTTACCAAGACAACAGAGATTCTCGGGCAACCGCGAGAACATGACAAGGAAGCCATTGAAGAGGTCTTCCGCTGATGCCCTTTGTCCTCAAGAAGAACCAGGAGCTCGACCTGGAGGGCTGAAGGGCAACGTGAAGGCCTACGAGGAGGCAGGGTTCGACTGGTTCGTGGCCTTCGGCTGCATGGGAGAGTTCTACGCCTCGAACTTCGAGGAGTTCAAGAATCGGGGACACGTCCGTCGGCGCTTCGAGAAGATCGCTTGCGTCTTTGGCACCACGTTACTCTCCTGATCGCGGCTCCGAAGGGGAGAGTTACCCGTCAGCCGTGACCAGCGCGATAGCAAAGCCGTCGTAGCCCTTGCTCCCCACCGTCTGGATCTCGGTGGCTATCACGCGCGGTTCGGCCGCCAGCACCTTGTTGAAGCGGCGAACCCCCTGGACACGGGGATCTGCGCTGGCCTCGTCGATCACATCGCCGTTCCGCACGACATTGTCGACGATGATCAGGCTTCCCTTCCGGGAGAGCTTCAGAGCCCAAGCGAAGTACTCCGTGTTGCTGGGCTTGTCGGCATCGATGAAGATCAGGTCGAACGGCCCGCGACCCTCGGCAGACAGCTGCGGCAGTGCATCCAGAGCGGGTCCGAGGCGCAGCTCTACGAGCTTGGTCAGGCCGGCGCGGGCGATGTTGTCGCGCGCGATCTCGGCGCGGTTCGGGTCTATCTCGAGCGTGATGAGATGGCCGTCGGCGGGGAGAGCGCGTGCTAGCCAGATAGTACTGTAGCCGCCGAGCGTTCCGATCTCCAGTATCTTGCGGGCTCCCTGCATCCGCGCCAGCAGCATCAAGAGCTTCCCCTGCGTCGGAGAGACGTTGATGGGAGGCAGGTTCGCCTTTACACTGGCCTCCAACGCTGCATCAAGCGCCCGGTCTGGAGGAATCAAGAGACCCGTGATGTAGCTTTCGACCGCTTTCCATTTGTCCTGAGACATGCAACCGGTACTGTGTGAGGGAGCAAATAATTAAGATTGAGACAGACGTAGCGGGCCTGCTACCGGACTCCCTGCGCGGCTATCGATCAACCAGGGTCTACCTGACGATCTTGAAGTTGAAGGGGGCCCAGTTGTAGACCTGCGAAAGACGCAGCCAGAGGGGCAGTATCATCTCCAGCCCACGCGAGCCAGTGATGTCACCTACATCGATCACGCTCTTCCACCCGAACCACTCCTTCAGAATTCTGATGACCTCCGCCTTGGCAACGGCGTCGTTTCCGCAGACGAATGCGTCGTGGTGTCCGGGGACCAACGATGGATTTGTCATGAGGTCATGGCGCATAGTGTTCAGTGCCTTGACCACCCTCGCGTCGGGGAACTTTCGCTGGATCTGCTCTCCAACCGAGTCCGTGTTGCTGACGGTCAGGGTAGGAGGCATCCCCCTCGAGAAGTCGAGCGGGTTGGAGACATCTATGAGTACCTTGCCCTTGAGGTTCTGCGCACCCGCCATCTCGAGAGCCTCAAGCGAGACCGACCCGGCCGTGCAGTTGAAGACTATCCCTCCAAACGATGCAGCGTCTGCAAATGTGCCATGGGATGCCTTCGGCCCCGTCGCGCGTGCCCATTCCGTGGCCTTTGCGTTCTCTGCGGTGCGCGAGCCCACCATCACTTCCTGCCCGAGCCCGACCAAGCTAGACGCGAGGTGTAGACCGACGTCTCCCGTCCCGAGGATTGCGATCTTCATCAGAATCTATCCACGGTTTGGAGTGCTGGCGCAGATAAACGTGCCTAGAATAAGGAATCCGAGCCGGCTGTCTTAAGAGCCGGTCCGGGACACGTTCGAGACCATAGTTGAGAAAGACACAGATAGAGCATCGTCCAACCTTCGTTCGAGGTGCTATCGTCGGGTTGCTGCTGATGGCAGCAAAGTTCGTCGTGGTATTGCCAGTAAACATTGCTAACATCCTATACGGGGTGTCGTTGCTCGTGACTCTAGTTATCACCTTCGGGGACTTTATGGAATGGAGGTCCTTCATCCTGCATCCGAAGACCCTGGATTTTGTCCTTGGGTTCCTCTTTCCCCTGGACGCGTACGCTGTATTCATTCTGTTCGGGTTTCCGTTACCTGACTGAGTCCTCATTTGGTTTGGCGCGGCAGCGCAGTCCGAGGATCACGGTGGCCCGCTGTAGACGCGCGGTGAAGGAAAGAAAGAAAGAAAGGACAGCAGCGGCTATCCGGGTCCGGACACCCCGAGACGGCTTTCTTGTCACCTGAGGCGCTCCAATTATGTCTAAATATGGATAATCATGGAAACCGTCGGACGCGTTGCAAACATCTCGCCTGCCAAAGAAGGTAGCATGTGTGGGAACCGGCATCATAGGCTCGAGCTGGGCCCTGCTCTTCGCGATGAAGGGATTGAAGGTCGTCACATACGACGCTGACGAAGCATCGCTCAGGAGGTCGATCGGCAACATCAAGGGGATGCTCTCGTCACTCACCCGGAATGGCGTGCTCACCTCGGATTCTGCAGGTCCGATACTGTCGAGGATATCGCCGGCCAAAGATCTGGGAGGGATCTCGGCAGCCGAGTACGTGCAGGAGTCGGTCACCGAGAACCTGGTGGTAAAGATAGAGACGCTGCGCGATATAGAGAAGGAGGTCTCCGAGACCGCCACGATAGTCAGTAGTACCTCAGGACTGTCGATAAGCGCGATGCAGGAGGGTCTTCGGCATCCCGAGAGGACGCTGATCATCCATCCGTTCAATCCGCCTCACCTGATACCCCTCGTCGAGATAGTCCCGAGCGAGAAGACGAACGACAAAACCATCTCGCTCGCCCGAAGGTTCATGAAATGGCTTGGCAAGGAACCGATACTGGTAAAGAAACAGCTGCCGGGCTTCGCGGCCAACAGAATCCAGGCCGTGATATTCCGCGAGGTCCTGAACCTGCTCAACGATGACGTCGTAGACATCGAGGACCTGGAGAAGGTCTTCACAGCAGGGCTGGGGCTGCGGCTTGCTACCATGGGGCAGTTCACCACCTACTCGCTCGCTGCTGGTAAGGGCGGGCTGAAGACATACTTCGAACGCTATGGTCCCCACTCCAGTTCCATACTAGGCTCGATGGAGACGTGGGTCGAGCCACCCCAATCAGCGAAGGACAAGGCGGTCGCCGGAGAGAAGGACCTGGAAGCGCTTCGCATGAGCTACGAGGAGACGATACGGTGGCGCGATGCGAGGCTTATCAAGGTTATCAGGGACCTTGGGTATCTGGGTTAGAATGAAAACGCCGATTTCAGCATCTGCGTAGGTCGGTTACACACCATCATTACCTATCTGATCGGACCCGTTCGACTGGCTCACCAGTACGACCAGCTCGTTCAGGTCAATTATCGTGGCGTCGGCGTCGGCCTCCCGCTTCTTCATGGTCTCGGGACTGTGGGCACCATCTCTTGAGATGAAACCTTTCATAAACAGCACAAGCCCGAATCCCGCCTTCCTCGCGCCCATTAGTTCATCATGACCTCCGTCGCCTACGTAGATCGAGGACGATGCGTCCGCTCCTAGCCGCGAGAGGACCAGCGAGTAGGCCTCCTTCGAGGGCTTGCTGTATCCGATGTCAAAGGACAGACATGCGACATCGAACAAAGGCGACAGCGGAGAACGCGTCCAGTTGACCGCTTCCCTCTCGTCGATGTTGGAGAGCAGACCAAGCTTCACGCCCCTGTCGTGTAGCGCTCTCAGAGCGGACAGGACCTCGTATCGCGGTTCCAGCAGAGCGAGGTCGTGCATCTGACCCCAGATCTGGTTGACCTGAGCCAGTTCTTCCTGGGTGCAGCGACGGCCCGTGTGCTTCAGCAGGTATTCATCAGCGTACTGAGCTACCTTCTTCGAACCGTTGACGTGCCTCTGCGCCTCCATCTCCCTCCACCATTGCGCAAACTGGTCCGCATCCTCCAGTCTGAGGACCTCTGCTATCTTGTAGGCTCGTGTGAAGCCTTCTGGTCTGTAGACTTCGGGATCCACCAAGGTGTGGAAGAGGTCGAAGACCACGCTCTGGACCTGGAAACGCTTGGTCGGGGCGCCTATCATCATCGAGGCCCGGACTCGGCACAGATTAGAGCGTTTCTAAGCGGGGCGGCTCTCGGGAGCCGTGAGACTACTTGCCGAACAGACAATTCGGATCTAGTCTAGATACTCACCCCTGATCAGGTACCGCCTCTTCAGCAACCCCCTCAACCTGGAAACCCATCGTCTGGCAGAGGCGTATCGCTCTTTGTCCATCGAGAAGACCCCAGGTGGATCTTCTTGACATCCTTCTCCTTCGTGGCCCAATAGTGAGCATGTAGTATCAGCGCCTTCCCGACACTCTGCACTCCCGCTAACCGTCTACGACGAGAATCGAGAGATTTCGCACGTGCCTACCTTCTGGACGTCTCCGGACAGGCTTGGACAGATAGGCTATGATCTCCTTCACGCCCGCGATATGAGCCACCATGCTGAGCGACTGCGTGTCCCTGATTGTCGCGAGCATACGCTCCTTCTCTCCTTCCCGACCCGCTCGGTCCAGGTGTAGACCTGCTAGTCCACCACCCTTCTCAGGTTCCTGAGCAGGACAGGGAGGTCGCCTGCCCTAGCTGGCCGGATCAGGATCATCGGTCCCGGCCTCGAACCCGACAGTCCTAGCTCTCCGGTAGGTCGCGTAGAGTCTTCAAAGAGAGGATCGGCCCTTGGCGATACGGTCACGCTATGGTCGCTCCGCATTTGTTGCAGAACTTTGAGCCGGAGGGAGGCTGATAGCCGCAGCTCCTGCAGATTATGGGCGAACCCTCATTCCCGATCGAGGCAGACCGGACCGACGGCGCTCGTACCCCGTAGCTCTTCGGGAGGGGCAGCGCTATCGATTGTTTGTACTCGACGTCTGTGATGTGAAAGGATACCTCGCTGTATCTCTTCCGTGTGTCGCTCACAACCACCGAGGCGGTCATCCGCTTCTGGAACTCCTCGGTCACCTGCTGAGGAGAAGGCAGCTGAGGCGAAGAGGTCGTGACCGAGACGTCGACCTTGTTCGCCAGCACCTGCAGCGTGCCTCTCTTGAAATGGACCTTGTAGTTGTGGATGAAAGAATAGTCCTGAGGATTCTGATACAGATCTGAGGTCTTCTCGGCCGGCCCCTGACGTCCGTCAAACTCGATCTTTTTCTTTCTGAGCACGAGGATTGCGTCTGGGAAACGCGAGCTTATTTCTATCTTCTGCGGTCGTAGCACTGCCGGTTACGACTGGCGCTGTGTTGCGTCCAAGCTGATCACTTGCTTCTGTGAAAGAGGTCTATCTTCCTTTCGCGTCCCTTGTAGTGTTCGTTGCGAGGACAATGGGGGCCGCACTTTGCGCTTGCAGGGTGGTTATGGCCGACGCTCTGCTCCTTCTTGTGAGGCTCCTTGCGGGAGTTGCTCAATTGCCATCGACCTCATCGAGGGAGCACTGCGACCAGCCGAAATGCCTGCCAGACACCATGAGCACCATGTCTCAATCGCCTCTTATAAACCGAAGGGGACCCTCGATGACGAGGGCTGTGGCAGGGTCTTTCCTCTGCCGTGGTCCTTCGAGCAAGTCTGTGTTCCCCTGGCCGAGTACTCGTGTACGTGCGTGAGGTTCTTCTCGTGAGCTGGCAACCGAAGAGCTAGGCAGGCTTAAGCACAGTTCAGAATTCGCAGTACCATGACTAATCCCTTGGAAATGAGCGGTTTGCTGGTGACCTCGGAATGATTCGACGCGAGATACTGATTGGTGTAATCTCGTCGGCCGACCTTCACCGCGGCGTAGGGAACGGCTACATGCTCCTCTTCACAAACAGTAGGATCGTCGGAGCTAATCGACCCGTATCGAAGGACATCCCCGAATCTTATTGTTGGACGATGACTGAGTCTTCGGAGGCCGATCACGACGTGGCGGAGAGATTTGCAGCGGCCCTCATAGGAAGGAAACAGTTTGAGCTCTCCAAGGAGGGCATCTTCAAGATCCTGTACGAGGCACCAGGGATATTTTTGGGGGGACGCGTGATCTTCGCCTCGGTGGGTGAGCAAATACAGGTGGAGACCAGCGTCCTTTCGGTTTGGAACCCAAGCGGCGTACAGGTGATCAGGAAACTGGTGGAGTCCCTTCTGATCTTCGCCCCGGACAGGTTCTATGACGAGAAGACGGGAGCTCTAGTCCGTGACGTGGGTATTCTCGCATAGGCCTCCGTCCCGCTCGCAGCGCTCGAGTCGCTGAGATGGTCCTCGAGATGTCGGGCCGTTGGGATACTCTTATTACTCATTCAATATATCCATTACACGCATGAAACTTATTGGATTAATCATAATAGTCGTTGTTTTAATTGCAATATTCGCGTTCCTTGCACCGGTCTTTCCTGCGAGTTCGGAAAGGAGCGAATATTTCGGCGTCGCCTCGGCGCAGGTCACCGCTGATGTCTCTCTGACCTTCCTAGTGTCACACTGCGGAGCTTATGTCAACGCGCAATACACGACAAATTTCCTGGGGATTCAGTCCTCGCATCCACTCTCCAAGGGATACAACTTCTCGTGTAACGTCCAGGTCAGCTCCTCTTCCTCTTGAGCTATGGATCTCACCCGTAATCAAATCAGCTCTCGGCTCTCCGGACCACAGAGATGTATCGAAGAATAGGGGGTGACCGTGCCGATTCGCGGCTGACGGTGCAGAACAGCCCACCGCAAAGACCGCCGGTTGAAGCTGGTGTGGTATCGAAAAATCAGAGCGTGTCCGGGATAGACGTACCAGACTTACGCCAGAGTCAACATGTCTCGCCGGAGAGTACGGCGCCTGCGAATGCTGGCTCTGGTCCTTCAGATGTTCCACAAGTTCTTGCGGAGAACTGAATTCCATCTTGCATTCCTCGCATCGTAGTTGAGCCTTTGATTCCAACTTGATCCGTCTCGGAGATGAACGCAGCCAGATGATGTTCGCATACTATGATTCCCAAGAAGGCAACCTACGCTCCGACTACGGAAGTTGCGATCGCTGTCTCGAAACTCCAAACGGATGCTTCGTGGCAGAAGAAAATTGCGTTACCTTATTCGGATATCTCACACGAGCGCGATTATAAGGGGCCGGCCACGTCTCTGTCGGACCATGGCAAAGGACATCTTCTCCGAGGTAGAGAAGCAGGCTGACAGCGCTGCTGCCTCGAGAGCCTCTTGGCGCGGGGTACTTAGCCTGGACATCCCGACCCTGGGCCTGGGAGCGGTCGAGTACCACCTCCGAGCCGCAAAGGCTCACGGCAATCTTCAGCCGGTAAGTTACATCAAGATAGACACCAAGACGGGGAAGGAGGTGGTCAGCCGAGAGGTGCCCGTGATGTACAGGTACAAGGAGGGCCCGAGTGGGGAGCGCCTCGAGATGCAGGAGGTCTCCCGTGACGAGGCGAAGAAGCACGTGAAGTACCAGGGCAAGTACCAGATCTCTGTCAAGACCGAGAAGAGATTTTTTCTGAAGAATGAGCTTGAGATGTCGGGCAAGTGGGTCGAGGTTCCTCTGAACCAGATAGTGGACAAGCAGGGCGATGAGGAGATCGAGCCTTTCGACAGGACTACCAAGATCGAGGTCGAAGCAGACGGTTTCGTGCCCCTCGAGAGGCTCTCTGAGTACAAGTTCAAGGAGGTGTACCAGCTCGGACCGGACACCGACAAGAAGGTCAAGGAGACGGTCTCAAGGATAAAGCAGCTCACCCGGTACCTGCTCCAGAAGGACACCGCGCTGGTATCTTTCTTCTCCTGGGGGAGAGGGTACCAGTTCTATACGAGCGTGATCTACCCTTACGAGAGGAAGGACGGGAGGCTCTGGCTGCTGATGGGGCTGAGCGAAGGGATACTGCTGCTCGACGACACCTGGGCGCTGGAGGATGAGAAAGAGTCGCAGAGGCTTCCGGCCGTACCGGTGGCCCACAAGAAGAAGCCCAAGGTCACGATCGCGAAGTAGTCCCGGGGCCGGGAGACCTTCTCTGGGATGACCTCTATGAGTGACCTTCAGAACTATGTCCTTGAGAACTATGCCAGGGCCGTAACGCTCGACCTGGCGACGTGGCTGCTGAGGAACCCGCTCCCTTCGGTCTGCGAGACCAAGCTCGATGGGATCAGGGTCTTTCTGTTCAAGAGCGGGGAGAAGCTGGTGCTCTCCAGCAAGCACGGCGCGATGTTCACCCCGAAGGGCAGTCCGAAGGTGTTCGCGAGAATCCCCGAGTTCACCCATGCCCCGCACCAGATGATCCTCGACGGGGAGTATCTCTCGGGCGAGGGGCTGTTCCTCTTCGATATCCTTCAGGTCGACGACCGCGACGTCCGGCCGCTGCTGCTTCCGGATAGAAAGAAGATACTGAGGGAGATCCTCCGGGACACAGGGCTCGAGGTCCCCTACAGGACGATGCGCACCTCCGAGGAGATCCTGGACTTGATGGAAGAGACTGCGAAGAAGGGAGGAGAGGGGTTGATCGTGAAGAATCCTACCTCGACCTACGGACAGCCGGGTTCATGGCTAAAGATGAAGAGGTACGACACGGTGGACTGCTTCATCGTAGACTATGAAGAGACGCAGGAGATGAAGAGGACCGGGATCCCCCGGTCATGGCACATCGGCGTCTATGACGATCGCGGAGGTCGGGTGGACCTGGGGAAGGTGGGGGCCTTCGTCGAGAGCGTGGACCCGCGTCAGGTGAAGATAGGCTCGGTCGTCGAGATAAGGTTCCAGAACGTGACGGACGACGTGAAGCTCAGGCAGCCATTCATCCTGAAGATCAGGCACGACAAGACTCCGGACGAGTGCCTCCTCTCGCAGATAAAAAAGTAGGGCTGGATTCTAGATAGTAGATAGATAGACATGAAGAAAGACCTGGACCCAAAATTCGCCCGAGACGTGGCGGAGGACTTTCTGGAGAAGACGAGGGACCTCTACGCGAGGGCCGAGATAGCGGGAAGCCTCAGGAGGAAGGAGCCGCTGGTGCACGACGTCGACTTAGCTGTCCTTCCAAAGGGCCGCGACTACAGGGCCTGGAGTGAGGCGGTGAAGAAGCGCGCCGGGAGCATCGGCGGCAGCGTGATCTCGTTCGGCGAGGTCATTTGCAACATCCTCTACAGGGAGGTACAGGTCAACCTCTTCATCTGTCCGGGCAGAGACTCGTGGGGAGTGACGCTGATGTGGGCTACGGGTCCCAAGGGCCACACGATAGGCATGACGATCAAGGCGCGGGACAAGGGCCTCCTTATCAACTCCCAGGGCCTCTGGACGAGGGAGGACCCTCCCCGGCTCATCCCCGCGAGGACGGAGAGGACGGTCGGGAGGATTCTGGACTGGAGGTTCAAGCCCCCGGAGGAGAGGGGAAAGACGGCCAAAAAGGAGCCCGTCTTCTACTAGCTAGCTCAGTCCAGGCTGAGATAGAGGAAGACCGTGTACGCGCATATAGTGAATATGTCTGCAGCCAGTATGTCAACGGCCTCGCTTGAGTACGCTGATCCGGGGTAGACCGGACCTATGAGGTCCTGAAGGATCGGATAGGACAGTAGAGCCTGCGCAAGAAGGGCGATGAGCACAACGACCACAGGAGCAGCCAGCGACGCCAGCACGGCGGTAGCGTCCAGCACGACAGCGGCCAACAGCACTTCAACGCATACCTGTACGAACATGGGATCCGGCAGTTCCACTTCCTCTTCTACGACGGGATAGTCAAACTGGACAGGACCTCGACAGGAACGCGGTTCGCGTCCTGCGGACCGCTCCATCCTCTTTTGTTCTGACTAGAGAGAATGAGAGGGCCTGATGCAAGGGTCGTCGATCCGCAACGCCACCATCCAGATTGATCTGATCCATCGAGAGGCTCCATCCAGAATCAGGGGACACGTTCATAACATGTTGCTGTGCCCACACATGGCATGGATGCGCGCAAGCAGAAAGTTCCTCTTCCTGGCAGCGAACGTGTGATACTCCCTGGCGCACGAACGTCAGGCAGGATAGACCCCAACGAGACGGTGAGGGTCACGATGATCCTTCGTCCCCGTTCCTCATCGACCAGTCGGATTGCGGCTGCCGTGGAAGAGATGGGCACCCTTCTGCCGAAGGATCGCCTATACCCGACGCGAGAACGGTTCGCAGCAGATCACGAAGCGACGGCCGAGGACATCGCAAAGGTAGAAGCGTTCGCCCGCGAGTATGGGCTGGACATAGTGGAGGAGAATCCGGCTAGACGCTCTGTGGTCCTCATGGGAACCGTGGGTCGGTTTGCCGGAGCGTTCGGAATCAGGCTGAGGCGCTACAAGCATCCGAGAGGCAACTTCCGTGGAAGGTCAGGTCCGATCTACCTGCCTGCCGACCTCGCCCCATCGGTGCAGGCCGTGCTCGGCCTGGACAATCGTCCCCAGGCGAAGTCGCACTTTCGCATCCTCAGGAAGAGGGCGGCCGCAGGGGGCGTATCATACACTCCTCCGCAGGTCGCAGGTTTCTACAACTTTCCCTCCGGTCTGGACGGTAGCGGACAGTCGATCGGAATCATCGAGCTCGGTGGCGGGTATACGACCAACGACCTCAAGACGTACTTTTCGAAGCTCGGCATCCCTATGCCGAACGTACTCGCTATCTCCGTGGACGGCGGCGGCAACTCCCCGACAGGAGACCCGAACGGCCCCGACACCGAGGTGATGCTCGACATCGAGGTCATAGGAAGCATAGCACCCAAGGCACAGATCTACGTCTACTTCGCGCCCAACACCGACGCTGGCTTCGTGGACGCCGTCAGCACGGCCGTCCATGACAGCGTCCACAGGCCATCAATCATCTCGATAAGCTGGGGCGACTCCGAATCCAGCTGGACACAGCAGGGGATTCAGGCCCTGGACCAGGCATTCCAGGATGCGGCGATGCTGGGCGTCACGGTCGCCGCAGCATCTGGTGACAGCGGTTCGTCCGACGGGGTGAAAGACAACCTCGCCCATGTGGACTTCCCGGCATCGTCCCAGTACGTGCTGGGATGTGGGGGGACGCATGTGACGGTAGCGAAGGGCAGCGGTACGATAGACAGCGAAGTGGTATGGGATAATCAGCCGAGCGACGGCGCCAGCGGCGGTGGAGTGAGTGACGTGTTCCCCCTTCCGAGCTGGCAGAGCGGCGCGCACGTTCCCCCATCGAAGAACCCAGGTGGGCGCGTGGGCCGGGGGGTGCCAGATGTCTCGGGTGATGCCGACCCGAGCACGGGCTACCTCGTGCGCGCCGATGGGAAGCAATTCCCGGTTGGCGGCACCAGCGCCGTGGCACCTCTCTGGAGCGCACTTGTGGGCTTGATCAACCAGCAGGCGAGCGCCACCAGCGGCAAGCCCGTAGGTTATCTCAACCCCCTCCTCTACGCCAAGGCTCTCGGCCCGGCGGACCCTATGCGTGACATCATCTCCGGAAATAATGGTGCGTACGAGGCAGGGCCGGGATGGGACGCGTGCACCGGCCTCGGGAGTCCCGACGGAGCGAAGCTGCTGGCTCAGCTAGAAGGCAAGGCTCGCGGCGCAAAGTAAGAAAGAGGGGGACAGCATCCTGAATCCGGACCGATGACGGGTCGGATCTGGCACGAGCAGACCATGGGCGATTCCACAACACGATATCTCATCGATGGATGCTGTCGCCCGTCTGTCATCGACCCTGTTTATGGTGCCTCGGGATCGTCTACACGGACTCGACAATCTTCCGAAACGGCTTAAATCGAAGCGAGGAGTGATTTCCACCCGAAGAGTATTGTCGAACGTCAGCCTGGGCACCTCGGGGTGGTCCTACAGGGAATGGGAGGGGGTGTTTTATCCCAAGGGCGAGAAGAGGAAGCTCACCTACTATTCAAAGTACTTCAAGACCGTCGAGATAGACTCGACGTTCTACGCCTATCCCGCGAAGGCCATGGTACAGGGGTTTGCGAGCGTAACACCCGAAGATTTCGTCTTCTCGGCCAAGCTCCCACAGCTGATCACCCACAAGAAGAGGCTGGACGTCGAGAAGGGGGTCAAGCAGGACCTCACGCGCTTTCTGCACGCCATGCGGCCGCTGGAGGAAGTTGGGAAGCTGGGGCCCCTCCTGATTCAGCTCCCTCCGAGCTTCTCATACGAACGCGACCTGGCGAGCCTGAACGGTTTCCTCGAGGTCATACCCTCAGATCTGCGGTTCGCCATCGAGTTCCGGAACCTGTCCTGGCTACGGCCTGACACCTGGGACCTGCTGAGGAAGTACAACGTCGCGAACACCATCGTCGACGAACCACTGCTCCCTCCCGACCCAATCATCACAGCAGACTTCTCGTTCATCCGTTGGCACGGCCAGGGCGCCCGTCCCTGGTACAACTATAGGTACAGCGACAAAGAGCTCGAGGCATGGGTGCCGAAGGTGGACGAGGTAGCCTCGAAGGTAAAGAAAGTCTATGGGTACCACAACAATCATCCGTTCGGGCACGCCGTGGAGAGTGCCCTCAAGGAGACAGAGCTCCTGGGCATAGCCAACGAAGAGCAGAAGGCGCTACAGGCGCGCGTCACTAGGGCCATCGACCTCAGGTTGAAGCAGTCTCTCCGATCGGATCAGGAAGTGCTAGATTTCAGCGGCGGTGGTGGAGGTCAGCCCAGTGTGTAGCCACCGTCGATCACCAGGGCGTGCCCGATGACGAACGACGACCTTTCTGAGGCGAGGAAGAGGGCGGCCTGCGCTATCTCCTGTGGCTGTCCGAGCCGTCCCAGGGGTTGTCTTCGGGCCCACATCTTTCTCGCGGCCTCAGGATCTGGTTCTGTCAGTAGCTCCCTCTCCAGCATGGGGGTCTGGACGGGACCGGGACAGATGCAGTTGACCCTGATGTTCTGGCGGGCGTACTCGAGGGCCATCGACCTTGTGAGCAGTATCACTCCTCCCTTCGACGCGCAGTAGGCGGTGAAGTTCTCGAGGCCGACCAGCCCTAGCTGCGAGGCAGTGTTCACTATC
>JAPCJS010000143.1 GCA_027886825.1 Nitrososphaerota archaeon | reverse complement strand
TGGCGTTCGCGGTCGCTGTCGTCTGCGTGTTGAGCGCCGTCTCTATGGAACCGATGCTGTTGAGACAGTTCCCGGTTGGATTGGAGAGGTTGGATGCTACGACCTGCTGGCACTGGCCTGTCACCGCGTTCGACATCACGTTCGGGTCGAAGACGAGGACCGCGACCATGTACCATGGGATGGATGGGTTGCTGATGAAACCGACGACGTGGTCATGCGCCGGGGTCGGAAGTACTCCCTCTGGTAGGTTGAATACCCCGTTCTGGACGCCGATGTGCTGTTCCACCAATGAGAAGTCAGGCGAGTAGAGGTAGGTAGGATGATCCGGACACGACGCGTTCGTGCCTCCTGCGCCGCACTGTGTGACGATGGTCGTCCCGTTGAAGACAGGGTATCCCTGGCTCGATGCTCCAAGTCTTGTGACCCCGAAGATCGAGAGCCCTGCGTACGCAGGCACGAGAACGAAGATGGGGGCAGCGCCGGCTACCGCCGTGCTGTTACCCGCCCCGACCTCGCACTGGGTCACGGCCGCAGCGGCCGTGGCCTGCGTCGAGTTGAACCCGAACGAGGTTATGGAGGGAGCGCACGTCTGTGACTGCGTGTATCCGAACTTGATCACGTTGGAGTTCAGGAACCCTCCGCTCTGCAATGCTTGCATGAGCGTGGTCGTGATCGTTGATGTGGTGGTTGTTGTCGTTGTCATGCCCGAGCTCGTTGCGTAGAGGCCGAAGCCCGCTGCAGCGACTACTATCAACACGACAGCTGTTAGGGCGAATATGGTTGTAGATACCGCCGTTCTGTTAGTTTCCGTTTTCATTGTGACGGGCGCCCTTTTTTCGGTATTTAGCCCGATGCCGTGATTAGGCCCAAATCCTTACCAGATTCGGGGACGCACATTCTAGTGAGTAGGACTCGAGGAAGATCTCTCCATATCTTTGGAAATCAGAGGACAATCGAGAGTGTGGGTGTAGCGGGTCTGCCGCGATTCGGGTATAGAGTTCCCCGAACACGTTTGGCAGGTTGTTAGTAGGGTACACGGCAGGTGCTACTTCCTTTGGCCTCCGATCACTATATCCTCCGAGACCATCCTGCCTGACCGCTGATCGGAATGCACCACGCGCGGCGTCGGCGACACAGACAGTTAGATCCGCAGTGAGGCTTCTTGCGAGGTGACGGATGGCCAGTGCTGGGCCGAATCTGGCGAGCCCTTGCCCCGAACCTACTTCCAGGTCGTACGCGCGAGCATCCCGAGGCCGACCGCCTCGGCCGCGTTCACCGCTGTCAGATATGGAGCCGCGGCCTCGACCACGGGGACCGAAACCGTGGTGTAGAGGACGTACCAGAAGATGATTATGACGAAGTTCTGGACCATGAAGAAGAACGAGAAGACTATCAGGCTCACGGTGAAACCAGACCTCACCTTCCTCCAGCTCTGTATGTACGCATAAATGAGAAGTCCTACAAGAATGACGTTGATTATTGCAAAAACTGCTGCAACATTCATCCAAAACACGTCAAACATTTATTTCCATTAGCTCCAGGCGATGATATTTCTACCTTTTCCCGAATCTTGCCCATATCTCCTCGAGCGTGGAGAGGTTCTTCTCGACGTAGGGCGTCAAGAAGTACATCGCGCCGTAGCTCCCGGAGGCGTTGCTCACCACGACGTTGTTCTCCTTCAGGATCTTCAGGTGGTGCTGGATCGTCTTGTAGTCGAGCCCGAGCCGCTCGCCCATCTTGTTGGCGTTCATCGGCTCGTCCTGAAGTAGCCTGATCATCTGCAGCCTGTTCGGCCCTCCCTTGGTGCCCACGAGGAGGTACATCAGCACACGCTTGAACGCCGGGTCCATCGACTGGGTCTCCGGCCCCGGTCGGCCCGCGCGGCCGTCGCTGCTGAACGCGGTGAAGAACCGACGGTAGGGCCTAGAATGTGCCGTTCTCGCGCCTGAAACCCAGACTGGGCTCACTACGACGACTCCTGACTCACTTACCCAGGTCGAGTCTTAATAAAGACGCCTCGTTCCCTACGAATTACTTCTTAATCTCCCGCATGTACTCGTCGTAGATGGCCTTCGCCTTGTCCACGGCGAGTCCGCTTCCCTCGACTCCCTTGTCTGTGACCTTGATCTTGTCCATGACCATTATCACTCCGATGTCCTCCCTCACCGAGACCAGGCCCGGAAAGACGCGGTTCAGCCTCTCTCCGAGCGCCCTGAAGTCGTAGGGCTTGGCCGTGAGCTTGATCTCCCTGACGTTCGACCCATTTACCGCGACCTTGAAGACGTTCTCTCCAGCTCCCGTCACCTTGTCAAGAACGAGGTTGAGACTCTCGTCCACGCCGAGGAGAAGCCCCGAGTACTCCTTGCCTTCTCCCGTGGTGACCGAGACCGGCTTTCCTATGAACGCGTTCAGCTCCTCGCCGAACCTCCGGAATACCATCGATGACAATTTTGTCTCTCTGCCAAACTCCCGCCCTTTTAGACCTTTTCCACCCACGGACGAGATTCGGACAAACCGTAATAACACACATGAGGACGGCGGTCTGCGATGACAGGGGAGAAGACCTACTCGGGGCTCCGCTTCTGGACGCTATTCCTGGCGGGCCTCTCATTCGTGGACCTCGCGATCATGCTCGTGGTCATCACGCTCCACGCTGCTTGGCCGGGGAACGTCCAGGTCGCGATACTTAGCCCTCTCTTCTACATCCTGAGCGGGGCCTCCGGCGCGTCGGTGGTCCTGGGTCTCTTCTGGTTGCTCTTCAGGTATCCGCAGCACAGGACGACTCTCCTCCTCGTCATGCTTATGACGACGGGCATACTCGTTGCGCACTTTTACACCATAAATCAGCCTCCCACCTCACAGTGCTTTGACAGCACCACCTACGTCCAGGGCTGCGTGATGGACGAGATCTACTACGTGCCGGCCGCACAGGCCCTCCTCTCCGGGGAGAAGTGCGGCCCCTACCTTGACAACTGCAACCTCGAGCACCCGTTCCTGTCCAAGGCCGTAATCGCCGCCGGGATAGTCATCTTCGGGAACAACGACTTCGGCTGGAGGTTCTTCGAGGTACTCCTTGGCACGGCGTGCATCCCCATCCTCTTCGCGATCTGCTGGAGTCTGACCAGGGACTCCACGCTCTCGCTCTTCGCGGCCTTCCTCCTCGCCTTCGAGACGCTCTTCTTCGCGCACTCGAGCATCGCAGTCATCGACATCCAGGCGATCTTCTTCGCCCTGCTTGCGTTCCTGGTCTACGTTGCAGACGTGCGGATCTGGAAGCTGGACAGGGTGACACTCGCCGGGATCCTGCTTGCCCTAGCGGCCCTCTCAAAGGAGACGGCCGTCTTCCTCGTAGCGTTCCTGGTCACCTACAACCTGTTGTTCGGATCGGGAAAGAAGCTCTCGAGGTTCATCTCGTCTGCGCGCATGCTCTTGATAGTGGTGCTCATCTTCATCGCGGGGCTACAGCTCTATGTGACCCTCTTCGGGAACAGCTCGACGACCACCTTCATCGACGACATCAGCTACATCCTGAGGTACGGGGCATCCCTGAAGTGCACTGCGACGGGCTGCGGCTGGGTCGACTCTGTCCTCCACGCCCCCATCACACCGCTAAACTGGGTGACCTTCTACTCGGCCATCGGCTACTTTGTTACCCGGGTGACGATCAATAACACCTACACCTACGTCTCCCTGGGCTACTGGGGAATCTCCAACTTCTTCGAGGTCTGGCTGACATACATCTGGGCCCCCTACGTCATCTACCTCGCCTACAAGCTCTGGACGAGCCGCACGGCCCTGATCGCGGACCTGACGATCGCGCTCAGGATCGACACGCCCGACTTCCGCCTGGCCCGGTTTGCCGTGCTCTGGTTCATCTTCGCGTACTTCCCGTACATCGTCCTGTACTTCTACGGGCGGGTCACATACCCCTACTATATGCTGCCTGCGCTGCCCGCGATCTCGATCGGGTGCGCCTTCCTCCTCACGAGGAAGTGGTTCCCGCGCGAGGTGGCCTACGTCGTGCTCATGGGCGTCTTCATCTGGTTCTTCCTCTACTATCCGGACAAGTCGTTCCTCCCCAGCCAGCTGAGAACGATCCTGGGCCACTGAGCATATGCACGAAAACCTCAAAGAATGGCATCCATGACAAGGCTTTTCTACACCTTAATGTGAAAACCAGGCGCGATACCCTTGAGTCGAGTAGCCGACGTCAAATCACGGATATCCTCGGTAGAGCTGCTGTCCACTCTGAAGAAGAACTACAGCTACAAGGAGCTGTCGGCGATACTCGGCCTCTCCGCGCCGATCCTCAGCCGCTACGTCAGGGGGCACGTTCTCCCAAGCGCCGCACGCTCGGAGAAGTTCGTCGCCGTCTTCCGTGAGAAGCTGCTCAGGAAGATCGTGGCCGACCAGATCAAGGTCACGCCGGACGGCGCGTACGACCTCACGCGCGCGGTCATCGACGTCGGGTTGCTTCGGCAGATAGCGAAGGTGGTCTACAGCGAGTTCGGCCCCTCGCAGGTGCAGAAGATACTCACGATGGAGGTGGACGGCGTACCGCTCGCCGTCGAGGTTGCCGACGAGTTCAACGTCAACGTGGCGATAGCCAAGACCGAGAGGGATCAGGGCATAGAGGACTTTTACGAGCAGAGGGTGGTCTACTCCCCCGACTCGGTCAGATACCTCTACCTATCCAAGGGCTCGATAAAGAAGGGCGAGCACATTCTGATCGTTGACGATCTCATCCGCTCCGGTATCACCATAGACGCACTGGTCAAGCTGACGGAGAAGGCCAAGGCCAGGGTCGTCGGCATCTTCACGATCGCTTCGATGGAGCACTCCCTTCCCAAGCTCAAGGAGAGGCTGAACCTCAACTGCCCGGTGGAGTCCCTCGTCGATCTGCCGCAGACGCAGCGGCACTACAACTTCTGAGAGGCCGGACCGACCTTGGTCGAGATCCAGATCGATGCTGAGTACGTCGCGGCGCGGATACCCGCGCGGAAGAGGGATTCGCACAAGGGCATGAACGGGGTCGCGTGTGTGGTAGGCGGTGGCCGGATCTATCACGGGGCCCCATATCTCGCGGCCATGGGCGCCCTCAGGACCGGGCTCGATATCGTCTACGTGGCGGTCCCTGCGGTGATCTCGACCGCTGTGAGGGCGCTCTCCCCGGACCTTATCGTCATCCCGATGCCGGACAGCAAGCTCACCAGGGGCAACGCCAACAAGCTGGTCGGCTGGCTGCCTGCCGGCTTGGACTGCATCGGGGTCGGGCCTGGGCTTGGACCCCAGAACCCGGACGAGCTCGCGTACGCCCTCACCAGGTTCTCTGCAAAGGCGAAGGGGCTTGTGGTCGACGCCGACGCGCTGAGGCCGTCGATCCTGACGGTGGTGACGAACCAGAAGATGGTCGTCACGCCGCACACGGGAGAGTTCGAGAGGCTGTTCGGCGAGAAGCTCGCGACGGGAATGGATGAGAGAGCGGCCATGATCAAGAAGGCAGCCAAAGACAAGAACGTGATCGTCCTGGTGAAGGGACCGACCGACGTCGTCAGTGACGGCGAGAACGTCGGGCTCAACACCACGCACTCTCCGGCAATGACCGTCGGTGGTACGGGGGACGTGCTGACGGGGATCACGACGGGCCTGATCTCCAAGGGCATCCCGGGATTCGAGGCAGCCTGCTGTGCCCTGTTCATCAATGGCTCGGCGGGAGTGGAGGCGGCGAGGGTGCACGGCCTGCACATAACGGCCTCGGACGTCGTGGAGAGGATCTCCACCGCGATGAGGCCCTTCGACCGGCTGGAATAGCCGGAGTACTAGTCTAACCATCGCGTTCTAAGCCGATCCCGACCGATACGACAATGGGGTAGACCAATCGTATCCCCCGGCGACCTGGCCGAGGCGAAGTTCTGCGCTCCGGGACTTCAGGACTCGAGGCTCGCCGGTGGCTGGGCCGGCGTACCTGACCGGACTCCAGACTCGAGGCCGATGATCGGTATCCACCTGCGTCTGTCGCAACTTGTGAACTGCAGCGCTGCCGGATTCGGCATACAGCACTCTCCCATTTTGGAACGGCTGGTCGCCGGGATCATGGTGAACGGAAAGCCACTGACGATCCCCCAACATTGATAAGTTGAAGATCGAACGTTTTCAGATCTGATAACGGTACGCCCAGCGCCCGCCGCGGAAGGGGCGGCCCAAGACGGACAAGTTCTTCGATGGGACGGACCGTCCCAAACTGGAGTTGGCTTCTGCGCTCTCCCTCATCTCCCACAATTATAAGCGCCCTGGGGACAGTGAGATGGTCCCTCCGACACAGGTCCACACCGATTGTTTTGCAAACTATTATCAAAGGCGCCCGACGACCTCGGAGTGTGGAACTTTCGATAAGTGAAAACGCGTGGTGGGGCACCGCGATCGACCGGGTCGAGGGCATCAAG
>JAPCJS010000128.1 GCA_027886825.1 Nitrososphaerota archaeon | reverse complement strand
TAGATCCTCTCCGCATCCTCCGGGAGGTCCTGGAGCTTCTGGATCTGGGCCGAGACAAGCTTCAGCTCCTCCGAGACCTCGTAGGGCTGCCTCTCGGTGATTAGCCTCTCGCCCGCCTTGTCCAGCTCTGCCTGGAGCGTCTGCAGCTCACCGACCACCTCCTTCTCGGCGCGCTCCAGCTCCCTGATCTCCGACTCTGTGATCTTTATCCTGTAGGCGAGCACCTCGAACCTGACCCGCTGCGAGATGTACTCGTCCGTCGTCTTCCTGATGATCTCCCCCACCCCGCCCAGCTCGGCCTGGAGCGAAGCGACCTCGCGGTCAAGCTCTACCTTCTTTCTCGACGCCTCCTCGGACTCGCTCTTCGACCTCTGTGACGAGAAGTCCAGGAACTCCTGGATGTGCTTCAGCTTCTTCGCGTCCATGCCGGTCTTCAGGGCGTTGAGGTCCTCCCTGATCGTCTCGAGCTCGTCCCTGAGCTTCTCCATGGCGCCGCGGGCGCCCTCATCCCCGGCCCGCTCCCTCTCGGCGCGGACGACGGCGCCGTAGAGCTTCCCGAGCTCCACCTGTCGCTCGAGGAGGGCACGGTGCAGCGCCTCCGACTCGGTCCCTGACTTCTCCTGCTGGTCGGTCATGTCCTCGAGGCTCTCCCTCTTTATCGCGAGCTTCTCACGGACGGACTGGATCGACTTGGAGAGCTTTCCTTCCTGGGCCCAGAGCAGCTCGCTCCCCAGAAGCCCTCGGTGGTCCATCAGCCTCTTCCTCTCCAGGTAGCGGTCGTAGATCTGCTTCCAGTACTCGATCGTCTGGTTGGCGTTCTCCAGGAGCTGGATCAGCGAGCCCTCCTCGCTTATCATCCCCCTGAGGTCGCTCTCCGACTGGGAGATCCTGTCCCTGTACTCGCGGAACCCGACCGCCTCCTCGACCATCGTGAGGCGCTGCTGGGTGGAGATCGCGCCCAGCTCCTCGATCATGCCCTGGTGCATTATGATCAGGAGGTTGTCCGGGTTGATCCCGAACTCCCTGAGGAGCCTGACGACCTCGCTCTTGTCTATCTCCTTGTAGTCGGCCTCGTACCAGTACGAGCCGTCCTTCCGGAGGTACCGCGAGAGCATGAACGTGTCCGACTTGGAGTACGGGATCGGCCTGGTCCCGCGCCTCTCCCTGTTGTCGAAGATGAGAGAGACGCGCGCGATCTCCTTCCCCCGGCGGATCAGGTCGCTGAGCTTCCTCGACCTCTCCGTGTAGGCCTGACCGAAGGCCACCGATATGGCCAGCAGGACGGAGGACTTGCCCGCGCCGTTCGGGCCCACGATGAGGTTGAGCCCCCCGGTGAGCGGGATCCTGGCGTACTCGTAGCTCATGAAGTTCTCCAGGATTATCTCCTTGATCGGGGGAGAGAAGGTCTTCTCCCGCGTTGATAACTCCAGAGGCTTCGACAAGGCTTTGAGAGCCAAACCGTTTAGGTATTTTAGGCCTGCGGTGCGGACGGACGGAAAGCGCGATGGTTCTACTGCGTCTGCTGTGCATGACACAGTTTCGAGGCATCGACTCGGAGGATTGCCTGCTGTCTCTTGCCGTCAGGGTTCCCCTTCATCGCTTTCACCTGCCCCGCCTTTCGCATGGACGAACCTCAGCCACGCCCTGCGCGAGATGTTCATAACCGCGATCGGATCACGATCATCCCATCTCTTGCAGCCTTCGCACCACAGTTGCCGATGGTGCGCCCCATCGCCGCGGACGGGTTCTTGGAGTCTCTCCCCGCATCGAACGCAGTCCATAGTGATGCCTCTCGTCTCGCCTTTCGTCAGGGTGATGACGGGTACGCCTTCCCATGCCGCCTTGTATTCCACTTGTCTCTTGAGTTCTGCGAAAGGCCAGGAGTTCATCCGCCCCCTGAACCCATTCCCTTGCCCGTTACCCGTTCGGTAGAGTTTTCTGATGTCAGTGATGTCCTCGAAGGCTATCGCCTGTTTCTTCACCCTCGCCTCTGCTATGATGCTCTTCGAGACGCGGTTGAGAATCTGCCTGACCCGTTCCTGTCGTCTGCGACCATAACTGGCGGCGAGTTTCTTCCTGATGCGGACATCGTTCCGTCTGAAGGAGCGAACGACGCTCCGTGTGGTCTCTGCTATCTCCACGGTTTTTGAGACATCGTAGGATGTGACCTGCTCGGCGTTCCCGACCGTGACGTTTCTCAGGTTCCTGTCGATGCCCAACACTCCTCCGACCTGTTTCTCCTCGACCTCCATGGCGATGCAGAGCGAGAGCGAGCGCTCCGTAAGGGTGAATGAGCGGACCTTCACCCCTGTTTGTGATATTGCGGCGAGCGTGTGCGCGTTCAGCGGTACGCCTTCGAACTTGTGGTCGCCGAGAGGAACGAGAAGCGAGCCGTTCTCGATCTTGAATCTGTAGCACGACACGAGGAGAAGCTTCGAGAGACAGGGGTTCTTTGTGGGGAAGCC
The DNA here is from genome assembly GCA_027886825.1 of Nitrososphaerota archaeon. Classification (GTDB taxonomy): domain Archaea; phylum Thermoproteota; class Nitrososphaeria; order Nitrososphaerales; family Gagatemarchaeaceae; genus Gagatemarchaeum. The sequence goes on along the minus strand of JAPCJS010000128.1, from coordinate 4,649 downwards.
CCGGCTGATGGATTTCTTCCTTGCGGCGAGGATTCCGGCGGCCTTGGATATCGCGCAGAGCTTGTAGCAGGATGGGACCTCGTATCGTCCCAGATCGCCGTAAGTTAGCTTTGAGAGGCGTTTCAGCGTGGAAGCATCCCCGGCGAGGCCGATCCTGATGGCATCGTTGCACATCAGGCGGAAGGATTCCATCAGAGGTTCGATCGAATGCGGCAAAGTGAACCTCTGGCTGACAGACTTCCTCGCTATCGCACAGATTCATCCCAGAACCATATTTAAGCCGCCATGCACGGCAGACGCAGTAGAACCACTTTTACCATAGTGGTCTGGGCTCCCTGCGTCTTGGTCTTAGCGGCGAAGCTTTTCGTGGTCAAGGAAGAGAAGGACCTCTCGCTCCTGGCGACGAAACTCAAGAACTTCAAGGTGGAGCAGGAGATGATGGTCGAGGAGAAGAGCTTCAACCTTCTATCGGAGATCTCGGACATCAGCATCTCGAAGGACACACTCGAGGGGACGTTCTCCTTCGATACCGTCTTCACGGTCAACCAGCGGGGAGACTCGATCCCCCTGATCAGGACCTTCCACGCGCCGTTCACCTTCAACCTCTTCGGGGAGAACCTCTACCTAACCATATTCGAGAAGAAGAGCAGGGCCAATAACGTCGCCAACGAGATGAGCAAGGCGCTCTTCATGAGCCTCGGCCAGATCGTGGAGGCCAGGATCCCGCCTGAGACCTTGAAACGTTTCCACGAGGAGAACTTTGAGAACACAAAGATCCTCTTCTTCGATTCCGTGGACCTGCCGAACATCTCCAAGCTCTCGCTGTATGGAGAGGCGCTTGGCACGACGACGCTCTACAACGACTACCTCGAGCACGGCCAGATCTGGTACGCCGTGGTGAAATCGAAGAAGTTCGGCTACGTCGTCGGGGTCACGAGGAGCGCGGTCGTGACCTGCTTCAGCAGGGCCGACCTGCCCGAGTTCAAGACCTACGTCAAGTCAGAGATCCTTCCCCTCCTCAAGTGAGCATGTCGCAGGCTGTGGGCCAGCAGCTGCGGCGTCTCCAGACGACCGGTTAGCGTAATTAGGACCCTCCTCCGAGCCGCCCGCGACCTTGCTGAAGGTGGTTCCCGGAGAGGCTGCGCTCGTCTTCAGAGAGCACGAGGAGTGCACCATCTTGATCTCGGACCTCCACCTCGGGCTCGAGAAGGAGATGGCCAAGAAGGGCTTCAGGATACCGCCGTACTCGAACAAGATCATGGACAGGATAAACTCCCTCGCCGAGAGATACAGGGCGAACCGGATCATCGTACTGGGTGACGTGAAACACTCCATAGGGAAGGTCGAGGACATCGACTGGAACGTGATCCCGTGGTTCTTCGAGACCCTCCTCGACGTCTTCGCCTCGGTCGAGGTGGTCCCCGGCAACCACGACGGAGGGATAAGGCCGCTCCTCCCCAGCAGGGTCAAGGTTCACCCTTCCGACGGGATGGTAATCGGGACGGACGAGAAGGTAGGGGTCACCCACGGCCACTCGTGGCCCTCGCAGGAGGTGATATCGTGCGGGAAGATGGTGATGGGTCACTCCCACTTCAGGTACGAGATGAGGGACAGGTTCGGGGGGAGGAGCAAGGAGGCGGTCTGGCTCTTCGCAGAGTACGACGTGGACCGGTTGCTCAGCAAGGCAGGCCACAAGGGCGAGATGGGGAGGGGGGTCGGGGAGCTGATAGTCATGCCTCCATTCAACAACCTGGTCGGAGGTCAGGCGATCAACGCGAAGGGTGGTTTTGACTTTGGGCCGGTGCTCTCGTCCGGCACCATCGATATTGTGGACGCCGATATCTTCCTTCTCGACGGGACTCGGGTCTGAGGATGATTGATGCTGCAGAAGGCTAGCGGTAGGGACCGGCTCCGTTCAGCGACCTCTGGATGAGCCGGTCCAGCGCGAGCTCACCTACCGCCCCTATGGCGGCGTCGACCGGTTGCCCTTTCTTGAAGATCATGAAGGTCGGGATCGACTGGACCTCATACCTGGTCGCTATCCCCGGCTGCTCATCGACGTTGAGCTTTCCGAAGAGGACCTTTCCCGCGTACTTCGCCGAGAGTCGGTCCACGACAGGCTCCATGGTCTTGCACGGCCCGCACCACACGGCCCAAAAGTCGACGAAGACGGGCCTCCCGTCGTTAACATATCTGTCGAAGTCGGAGGAGGTGAGCGCGACCGTCGGCGCGTGTTTGGAAGAAGCCTCGAGGGTCATCCTTCTGGCCTTCTCGTTTAGAATTTTCTCGAGCTCAGGATCAGACAATATCTTTATGCCGAACTGAAAAGCGTATTTTAAGATTCTCAGTTGGTGAGCGATTGACGGATGAGCTGGAGCCGAGAGTCGCGTCTGTCGCCGAGGGGCTCAGGAAGGACGAGCCCATCAAGAGGGTCGAGCGAGAGACAGCGGCGGTGGCGGTGATATTCGGGCCCGGGGAGGAGGGACTCCTCCTGATCAAGCGCGCCGACAGGCAGGGCGATCCGTGGTCGGGAGACATAGCCTTCCCGGGGGGCCGCGTCGAGGCCGAGGACACCAGCTTCAGCGCCGCGGCGGTCCGGGAGGCGCGTGAGGAGGTGGGGGTAGACCTGGCCGCGAATGCGCGCTTCCTGGGCTACATGGCCCCGTTCCAGGCGAGGAGGAGGGGCATTTGGGTGGTCCCGAGCGTGTTTCTGATCACCGGCGCCGTCGCGGTCGAGAGGAACAGCGAGGTGTCCTCCTACATGTGGGTCCCGATCAGAGAGATCCTGGCGCACGAGAACCGTTCGACCTACAGCATCGAGCTCGGGGACGATAAGAGGAGCTTTCCGTCGTTCAACCTCCAGGGATACGTGGTCTGGGGACTGACAGAGAGGATCCTCTCATCGCTGGTCGAATCGATGACCGGGAGGGATGAGTGAGTCTACGTGGAGACGTACTTCTTGATCTCGGCCAGGTGGGCGGGGTTCCTCCGGAGGAACTCGACCAGCCGCTCGATCCGGTAGATGGTCGTCGGCTGGACGTGATGCTCGATCCCTTCGGTGTCCTCGTAGGCGATGTCGCCCTCGACCCCGATCATGGAGAGGAACTCGGAGATTATCTCGTGACGGCGGATGACCGACCGCGCTATCTTCTCGCCGGACTCTGTCAGCTTCATCCCCCGGTACGGTTCGTGGAGGAGGTAGCCGCGGGACGCAAGCTTGCCGATCATGCTGGAGACAGTCGGGGGCTTCACCTTCAGCTTGTCCGAGAGTTCCACCGTGTTGGCGTAGCCCTTGTCCTCGATCAGATGGTAGACCGTCTCGAGGTAGTCTTCCGCGCGAGGTGTCTCCTGTTTTCTCCTTGTTCCCCTCGGCATCCTGGAGTTTGCCAGCCCTGCCGCCTTAAAAGGCTTATAACTTCGTCCAATCTAACATATTTCGATTAGTCTAAGTTGCAGCCAGAAGAAGAGAGCCTAGAGAGCGACCCCCGTGGCGTCGTCTGGACGTTCAGGCGCTTCTTCACCTACCTCGGGCCGACTCTGATCGTCAGCATGGCGTACATGGACCCTGGAAACTACGGGACCGCGATCCAGGCTGGTTCGACCTTCGGCTACGCCCTCGTCTGGTCGGTCTGGGCGGCCAGCGCGTTCGCCATGATCCTTCAGTACATGTCGGGAAAGCTGGGGATCGCCGCCGAGAGGAGCCTGCCCGAGATGGTGAGGACGTCGCTGAAGAAGCGGCGGTACATCGTCCCGTACTGGCTCAGCGCGGAGGTCGCTGCCGCGGCGACCGACCTGGCGGAGTTCCTCGGGACCGTGATCGCCCTCAACATCCTCTTCCACATCCCGCTCCTCTACGCCGCCATCTTCGGTGCGTTCGACGTGGTGATCCTGCTCGCTCTGACATCCAGAAGGTTCAGGGTGCTGGAGTACTTTTTCATGCTGTTCATCTCGATCATAAGCTTCGGCTTCCTCTATGAGATAATCGTCGTAAAGCCCAGCCTCCATGAGGTGCTCGTGAACTCGCTGCCGCTCACCATGGCCCAGATCAGCGGTCTGAGCATACTGACTGTCGTCGGCATAATCGGGGCGACCGTCATGCCCCACGCGCTCTTCGTGCACTCGTCCCTGACGAAGACGAGGGCGGAGGGAAAGTCCCTCGCTCACAAGAGAAAGATGATGAAGCTCCACAGGAACGAGGTCATCGTCATCCTGCTGATCGCAGCGCTGGTGAACGTCTCGATCCTGATCGTCTCTGCCGCGGTGCTCCATCCCGCCACCGAGCAGTGCATCGCCAACACGCAGAACGCGACGGCCACCGCAGACTGCAGCATCGTGACGGTGGACCAGGCGGTCAACATAATGGCGCCGCTCTTCGGGGGGCTCTCGGCCGCGGTCTTTGGGATAACGCTGCTCTGTTCGGGGCTGGCGTCCTCGGCCACCGGGACCCTCGCAGGCCAGCACATAATGGAGGGGCTGCTCGGCGTGAAGATCAACCCGAACCTGAGGAGGCTGGTCACGAGGGTGATCAACGTCTTCCCGACCACCGTCGCGATACTTCTCGGTCTCAACCCACTGGCGCTTCTCATTTACAGCCAGGTCCTGCTCAGCATAATGATCCCCCTCCCGATGATCCCGCTCGTGATCTACAC
>JAPCJS010000196.1 GCA_027886825.1 Nitrososphaerota archaeon | reverse complement strand
ACTTCTGTAAGTCGAACGACCCTCGACTCCTCTCCAGACTTTTGTATCGCGGCGCAGAAGAGGACCTGCTGGAGCCCTTGCTCCCCGTTGAAGATCGGGGCGGTCCCGTTCTGGATCGAGTCGATGAAGTGCTGGACCTCTCCCCGGAAACTGTCGCCGTAGTCGGCCTTTATATTAAGGTAGCTCGTCGTGTTGCCCTCCTTGTGGACCACGAGGGGGGCCTGGTTGAGCAGTTTGCCCGAGATGTTCGGGATCCAGATGACGCCGCGCTCGCATATGACTTCTACACTCTCGTGGAGACCATAGTAGTCCGTGGGCATCTTGCTGCGCACGATCCAGCTGTACGCGAGGTCGCCGTACTTCGGGCCGCCCTTGTGCTTCCAGATCGCCAGAGATGGTATCTCGTATGCGGCCGCTGGCTTGTCCAAGAGCGCGGAGACGTACTCTATGTCGGACTGGAGCAGGAACCTCGCGACTGGATCATAGTGCGAGATGTCGTCGAAGACCATCCCTCCGCTCTTCTTTTTGTCACTCCTCCAGGTATCCGGGAAACCGGAGGCTTTGATCTCCCCATCGTAGAAGGGGACTCGTTCCATCCGTATCATCATCGGCGCTCCCAGCTCCCCTGACTTGACCATCTCTATCGCCCGGGAGATTGGCTCGTAGAATAAGTAGCACTCTGAGACGTTCAGGATGACGCCCGCCTTTCGCGCCGCGGCTATCATCTCCTTCGAGTCGGCCGCGTTGAGCGCCATCGGCTTCATCACGGAGATGTGTTTCCCGGCCTCCGCTGCGTCTATCACCACCTGCCTGTGCAGCTGGTGCGGCAGGAGGATCTCCACCGCGTCGATCTCTGGGTCCTTGAGGAGCTGATGATAGTCGGTGTAGACCTTGGAGCAGCCCCACTGCTTCGCCCTCTTCTCGGCGAGGCCCGCATCGATGTCACATACGGCCTCGATCTTCGCATTACTGACCTTAGCATAAGCGAAGCCCTGGAATTCTGCGATGCCCCCGGTACCTATGATGCCCACCCTTGTCGTTGCCAATGCGTTTTACGCCTGCCGTCTGCCCTGAGAATCGTCCATAAAAACACGTGTCCGGACAAAGGCCTGGAACTCGCGATCAGATGTCACGCGTTCGGTGATGGTGCTACTGCAGGCATCTCCGGTCTGCCGGTCTGCTCGGCAGATGAACGGGAGCCAGGAAAAATTGGGCCTCTGGTTCTACAAAAGTATCAGGGCAGGCAGGAGTCGTTGACTTCGTAAACCTTATTGCTCCTCTTGCTCCCGTGAAGTGGCGAGATTCATGTCAGAGTACCCAGAAGGCATCGAGAAGGTGAGGGCACGATTTGAGGATCAGAGCTTCCAAGACAGGATGAAGGGGTTCTCAAGAACGATACAGTTCAAGTTCAGCGATACGGGGGAAAACTATCTCCTGACGATAAAGGAAGGCAAGCTCGTGTCAACAGAGAAGAAGGTCTCCCCAGAGGCCAATATCTTGATCGCTAGCACCAGCGAGCTGTTCACCGGAATCATGAACAGGACCTCGGACCCGATGTCTGCGTACTTCGCTGGGACCCTCAGAGTGGAGGGAGACATGAACGACCTGATGAGCTTACAGCCACTGCTCATGTAAGCCTGGGTCGTTACCTCAGGGATAAGCGGTCCAGGCCCTCTCGCGCAGAACACTGTCCTGAGATTTGGTGACGCCTTCAGTACCTCCTCTGTCAAGCGAGCCGTGTACACGAGAACCCAGTCGTCCTCCAGCAGATCGGCCAGCCAGCTCCTTGGGAATTCCTGAATATTCCGTGCGACGGACACGCTTCTCGCCGAAACAAGTGTTCGAATGAAGATCCGCGCTCTCCCCCCCCGACGTGAGTGTATACCGCATTCGAGAGGCGGTTTTTCCCGGCCAGAAATTGAAGTTCGACCAGTTATCCGTCTACGGACCTGTGAATCGATAAATCTCGCCGACAGGGAAGGATGCCGAAAGAGATGAAGCTGGCGATCGACACGAGCATGATCCGGGGCCTCCCTTTAGAATCGGCGCTCGGTAGTCTCCGCGGCCTGGGATATAGTAACGTGGAGGTAGGGATGGCACACTATTATCCGCACATCGCCTCGGACGCTGAGACCAAGCGGTTCGAGGAGACACTCTCGAGCAGCGGAGTAGAGCTAGCAGCACTATGCGGCACGTACCCGATCGCTTACCCTGAGGATGAAGTCAGGAGGAAGGGAGTCCAATACTTCCAGAGTACCATAGAGCGGGCGCGGCAGCTCGGCTGCAAGCTAGTCGTCTCGGAGATGATGGGCGAGTCCAAGCGATTCTCAGACTGTGCGGGTGCTTTCAAGAGGTCAGTTGGCGAACTCGAGCCGACTCTTGAGCGGGCTGGCGTCACCATCTGCTTTGAAGCTCATCCGGGGGATTTGACCGACAAGAATCAGGTCGCCGTCGACCTTATCAAGGGATTGGAGAGTTCGCACGTCAGGTACCTATTCTGTGTCCCTCACTGTTTCATCCTGGGAGAAGACATGGCCCAGATGGTGGACTATGCCAAAGACACCCTTGGCTATGTTCACCTCGCTGACACGCTCAGACCGAAGAGGACATTCTTCTCCGGGAGGTACTCTCCCGATGTGCCACCCCATCAACACCTGACTCTGGGGAAAGGCGACGTTGATCTCGCTGCGGTAATTTCCTCGCTGAAGAAGGCAAACTACGAAGGTTTCGTTTCAGTAAATCCCTTCTCGATGTTCGACAGACCCATGGAATCAGCAGCAGAGTCGAGACGCGTGATAAGCGCTTTGCTAGACCTCGACGATTGATCGGCCCGTTCGCGAAGAACGGGTACCGCTCCCATTTGCCAAATACGCACGTCCATCTTTGGGAGCCGAACGCTTCGGGGGTTGCTCTCTAGGATAGCACGGTCACCTCTTGCAACCCATCGCCCAGCACGCTGAATCCGATCACGATAAGCGCAATCAAAAGGCCCGGCAAGAGCGGCAGCCACGGAGCAGTCAGCATGTAGTCTTGGTAGGCATTGACCATCGAGCCTAGGTCAGGCGTCGGTGGCGGCACGGCCAGGCCAAGGTAGCTCAGCCCCGCGAAGACGAGCATGACGCCCCCGATGTCCACGGTCGCGAAGATGACCAGAAGGAAGACCGTGTTCGGCATGATGTGTCGGAACAGGATCTTCGCCTGACCGGTACCGCTCAGCCTCGCCGCGTCTATGAAGTTCTGCTGCGCCATGCGAAGCGTCAGCCCCCTGGAAAGCCGGGCATATCCGGGCCACCATATCAGCATGAGGACATACATTATGTGGAGCAGTCCTGGACCTATGATGATTGTCACGGCTATGGCGAGTATTATAGCCGGCAGGGCGAAGAAGACGTCGGTCACGCGCATGAGAGCCTCATCGAGCCAACCTCCCTTGTAACCAGCGAGCGCACCCAGCGTTATGCCAAAGGCGAAGGCTACCGACACTATCGCCAGGCTGACGCTGAGATCGTTTGGGAGGGCATCCAGAATCCTGCTGAATACGTCCCTTCCAAGCTCGTCGGTGCCGAAGAGATGGAGTCCCGATGGCGATTCGAAGGGCTGTCCCACGAAGGTCTGAAGGGGATTGTAGGGGGTGAGTGAGACCCCGAACAGTTTTGCTAATCCCTCGGCCAACGCGAGGATGGTAAACACTCCGCTTATCATGGTACCTATGAGCAGCGCCTTGTTCCCAACGATGGTGGACGCCACCCGACGGACTCGGGTCATCAGCCGCAGGCGCTCCTTGGCTCGATCTTCCTGTGGCGGGTCGCTCATCCCAGT